>CAZZNG010000257.1:0-8576 GCA_964655505.1 uncultured Litorilinea sp.
TCAGTTTATCGACTACTATGAGGATACGAACCTGCTCTTCACAATCGAGCGCAACCTCTTCTTTAACAACGGGATGGCGGGGATCGGTCTGATGGATGACGCCACATCCGATGAGGACTACCGCGCAGCCGACATCACCGAACGCATCCAGGTCTTTAACAATACCTTTGTCGGCAACGAATACGGCATTTCAGGCGGCGATAACCTGATTGCGCTCAACAACATCTTCCAGGGGCATGTGGTGGCGCTCAACAAGATCGATGGGGACTCGATTGTGAGCTACAACCTCTTCTGGCAGAATGAAACCGATAACCAGGGGAGCAATGTCGAGGCCGCTACGACTTTGTACGCCGATCCGCTGCTCGACGATCAATACCAGCTCCAAGCAGGCAGCCCCGCAATCGACACGGGGACCGCTCAGTTCACCTGGCTAGGCGAGCTTGTCTTCGATTTGCCGCCTGATTCATATGCTGGCGCTGCACCGGATATGGGACGGGGGGAAAGCGCTGCTGTCGAACCGCCCCCAACCGAGACGCCTACCTCATTGCCAACGCCGACTTCAACGTTGACGCCAACTTCGTCGCCAATGCCCACATTGACGCCAACCCCGCTGCCGCCCACGCCTACCCCATCGCCTACACTCCCTCCGACACCGTCCCCAACGCCATCAACTGAAACGCCCCAATTGCTAGCGGTGCGGGTTGCCGCCAGCGAAGACGACGCGGAAGAGCGAGTAGACGGCAAGGTATACCTAGGAAGTTCTGATCTGGAGCTTGTGCGTGATCAAGACGAAGATCGCGATCGGGGCGACCAGGCGGTCGGATTGCGCTTTGCCAATGTGACTGTCCCGCCAGGCGCGACCATCATCAGCGCCACCATCCAATTTCAGGCGGATGAGGTAAGCTCAGAGCCGACCTCGCTCACATTCTGGGGTGAGGCAAGCGGAAACGCTGCTGCCTTTGCCGAAGTTGATTTCAATATCTCGTCGCGGGCGAAAACGGCTGCCTCGGTTCTCTGGTCTCCACCAGCTTGGACCACAAGAGGCGAAGCCGGCGCGGCTCAACGGACCCCGGCCCTCTCCGCGCTTATCCAGGAGATTGTCGCTCGCCCGGACTGGCAAAGCGGCAACGCACTCGCGATCCTGATCAGCGGCAGCGGCCTACGCAGCGCCAAAGCCTTTGACGGCAGCAGCGAAGCCGCCCCGCTCCTCCAGATTGAGTATCTCCCCTCGCGCCGAGAAGCGCCGGTGGGCGAGCCTGCCGTTCAGCTTCCGCCGCACAGGCTCTTCGTACCGGCTCTCGCCAACGACTCCCGCTAAAGCCTGGCGAACTGCTGCCCTCGCTTAAGACCGCGCCGCTTCTCATCAAAGACAGTGAAAACACGATGAGAAGCGGCGCGGGTGCGTTATGCAATCGGCTTGATCAGATCGTAGCGGTCCAAATAGCCCTGGATGACCACTGCCTCGACCGGCTCAAATTCCGGCGGCTCGATGTCGCCATCCATATCGTCTGCTCCGTCTTCTGCCGAGGGGGCAGCGGTGAGCCGGACGATGGTCGCTCGACCGAGACCTAGTCGACTGGCCGCGGCCGCGGTCTCCAACGCAGCGGCGCTAGGATGGGCGTGCGCTTCCCACTCTGCAACTTCGTTGTAGTCGACCGTGAAGCCGGGCGCTTCCTTTGCCGCTCGCTCGATCACGTAGAGCCGTTGGCACGCATCGCCACGCACAGCGCCGCGCTTGAGCCGGTCGCTGCCGTGGGCCTCGATCCAAGCTGCCTTCTCCGCCTCGCGGCGCTGTCGCTCCAGTTCGCCAATGGCCCGTCCCAACGCCCGCGCCACCCGGTTGAACGCGCTGCTTTGCACAAGGCCTTCTGGATTGTGCAGTCCGCGATCATAGTGCGCCCGGTACGCCTGTAGGCCGGGCAGATCACCTGCTTTTTCGAGCGCCTCGATCTCGGCAAGGCACACACGGGCTACCTCACGTTGGCGGTCCGCTTCCGCCTGCGCGGCCTGTTTGGCTTCCGCGTACTCGCGCTGGATTTCCTCTAATACCGGCTGCCAGCGTGCATGGGTGGCGAGGTTGGCTTGTGCCGCTTCCAGCCATTGCGCCACACTAGGAATCGTGTCAAAATCCCGACCTTGATCATAGATCAATTCAGGGTCGCCGCGCAGCCCCTCGTAAATACCCGATACGGGGAGCGGCATCTCAACTTGACCCTGGGGGCCAATGCCCGCTTGCTTGATGATCGCCTGCTGTGCCGGTGTCAACGTCGCCAACTCTACCGTGATATAGGGCGGCCACGGCAGCTTCTCGCCCGTCTGGGCCAAATAGTCCTTGTGCAGTTTACTCGATGCGTGGTAACGCAATTGTACTTGCATGGTGCGCGAATCCAGCTCTTTAACCCTTAGCTCTTCAAACTTAGCTCTTGAACCGTATCAATGTCTGTTACGTTTTGGACGAGACAGGACTCCTCAGAGCGAATGGGCCGCATGTCGCCCCATAAACGCCGCTTGCTCACAAGGAGTCCTGCCAAACGCTTGGGATGTACTTGAAATGTAAAGGACGGTGTGTCTATTCGCCTAATCCGGCGGCATGGCGACGGGCGGCTGGATCGCCCGCCGCGTAGTATAGACCGTTGGCTCGATCGGCGTAGAGCATGACTGGCGTCGCGATCGGCCCGTCTTTGGGCTGCACCTGGTGGCCGCGCCGCGCCAATTCATCGCGCACGGCTGGGTCAACCTGTTCGCTGATGTTCAACGAGCCTGCCTTGAGGAAGGTTTGCTCGCGCACAGGGTTCGGGTCGAACGAATCCTGGTGGTGCGCGGTGGCAAAGCGCGGCACAGTGACTGCCTCCGCCGGTTCCATGCCAAACTCGATAAAGTCGAGCAGCAGGCCCAGGGTTGCCTGATCCTGTAGATCGCCGCCCGCGACGCTGATCGCCAAAACAGGGTGACCTTCCTTGAGCACCAAGGTGGGGGTCAGCGTGATGCGCGGGCGCTTGCCGGGCTGGATACAGTTGGGGTGTCCTGGCGTGGTGTTGAGGCTGCGTAACCGATTGCCATAGCTGACCCCGGCGCGGCCCGTGCCGCCTGCCCGATAGACGTTGGCGCTGGGTGTGGCCGCGACCATGTTGCCCCAACGGTCCGCGACCACACAAGTCGTCGTGCCGCCCACCCCAGGCCGAAAGACGCCGGACCCTTTCAGCGGCTGCATGGCGTAGGGATCGCCCGGCCGCGCCTCTTGCGACGCGTGATGCAGGTCGATCAAGGGGCGGCGCAGGGCGGTATAGTCGTCGGACAGGAGTTGTTGCAGCGGCACGTCGACAAATTCCGGATCGCCATAGTACTCGTCGCGGTCGGCCATTGCCAGCTTGAGCGCCTCGGTGACCACATGGATATAGTCTGGTGACAAGTGTCCCATGCCCTTTAGATCGAACCCTTCCAACAGGCGTAGCGCTTGGCACAGATACGGCCCTTGCGTCCAGGGGCCGCACTTGTAGACGGTATAGCCGCGGTAATCCACTGACACCGGCTCCTCGATCAGCGTCTTGTGGGCCGCCAGATCCTCCCGGCGCAGAAAGCCACCCTGTTCGATGTAGAACGCTTCAAGTTCCTCCGCGATGTCGTTGCAGCGTGCGCTGCGCCCATAAAAGCGGTCGCAGGCAGCTTGCAGGCGTGCCTCGCGGCTGCCATCGGTGCGTGCTTCCTCCTCGACCATGCGCCGCAGCGTGACCGCGAGGTCGGCGTGCCACGGCTCTTGCCCGCGATCGAGCAGCGCGAGGGCCGGGGCGACAATTTCGCCGAAACTCTTGGTTCCGTAGTGCTGCAACAGGGTAATGCACAGGTCCACAACCGAAGGAACCGGGGCCATCTTGATGTCCTGGTTGGGGATGCCGTTTTGCATGTACCAGTCGATGGCTTGGGGGGAGCGGGGCGCGCGTCCCTGGCCCGAAAGTGATTTCACATGCCGCTTTTGGACATCATAGATCAAGACCGGCACTTCGCCGCCGATGGAGCAAGCGCCGTGGTCTGTGACATTGAGCGCCAAGATCGTGGCCGCGGCGGCATCGGCCGCGTTGCCGTCCTGTTCCAGAATCTCAATCCCCGCGGCCACAGCTTCTGCCGCGCCCGCAGCAACAGCCCCGGTCTTGCTGACAGCTTGCCAGCCAATCGCCTGTGCGCTGGTTTCTTGCATGATTCGGTTCTCCTTGAGGTCCCTTCCTTGTGGTCCCTGTGGAATTGGGTGGAAGTGGTCTTGTGGTTGGAAAGGGGAGCGGTGTATGGACGATGTCAGGTAATTGTACACCAGTAATTGTACACCAAATGAAGAGGGTTGCGCATGGCCGCCACCAGCGTATCCTGCACAGCACCGAGCCGCGGCGCGTCCATGCTGAAGCATTCTTTCTGCGGCGACATCTGCATAGGATTCCGCATCGGGATGCTTTATCCTGTGCAGATGTCGCTACATGTGGGGGTTATTCGCCTTGCGGGCGCAGCATTTCGACCTCATCGGGCGTCCATACCCAGGTGTCGCCAAACTGGCGGCCTATGCCGTGGTCATAGAACCGCTGGCGCGCCAATGCGCACATATGCTCAACACTGACGCCCAGTTCTTCGGCAAGATCGTCCGCCGTACACAGGCTCTCTAGGTAGTAATCGCGCGCGGCTTCCTCGATGCGCCCACCGATGGCTTGAAGCCGCTGCTGTAGATCCTGGCGCGAAATCATCGCAGTGGGGGTGTGGTAGGGCAAAAGCTCGTCGAGCAGTTGCTGTATCTCCCGGCTGATGGTGAGTTCGAACGTGTGGCGATCCATGCTTCCTCCTATTAGCTCTTTTGCACGCGCAACTGGCCTCCTACTATGTGGGCAATCCAGTCCACCGCAAGGGCGAACTGGATTGCCAGGGTTGTGCGATATAGATGCCCAATGGGGCAAAACTGTACGGGGAGCAGCTATACGCTGAAACTACATCATACGGCTGATCAATTTATCTGCCTGCTCCTGGCTCAAGCCCAGAGGGCGTTGGGCCAAGGGCGGCCCTTCCAGCACGGGTTCCTTGTCGTCGAGCGCATTTCTATCGGTGTAGTGATAGAACAGGCCCGTATAGATCGTGTCGCCCCAGACCATCGCCTTTTCACAGGCAGCCTTCCAATCGCTGCTGTCGTGGTCTTCATCCTCCAGGCGCTTGACGCGCTGGCGGAAGAAGGGGTAGGTGTTCTCATGGTTGAAGCTGACACAAGGGCTAAAGACATCGATATGGGCAAAGCCCCGATGTTGGATCGCCTGCTTGATCAAGTCGATCAGGTGTTTGCCGTCGCCGCTGAAGCCGCGTGCGACAAAGGTCGCACCCGCCATGATGGACATCAGGAGCGGGTTCACCGGCATCTCGACACTGCCATAGGGCGAGCTTTTGGTGCGCATGCCCTCGGCGCTGGTGGGCGAAAGCTGCCCCGTCGTAAGGCCGTAGATCTGGTTGTTCATGACAATATAGGTGAGATCGACATTGCGCCGCGCGGTATGCGTGAAATGGTTGCCGCCGATGCCATACCCGTCGCCATCCCCACCTGTGACAATGACCGTCAGTTCATGGTTCGCCATCTTGGCCCCGGTTGCCACCGCCAAGGCGCGGCCATGCAGCGTGTGCATGCCGTAGGAGTTGAAGTAACCAGGGAAGTTGGAAGAACAGCCGATGCCGCTCACGGTCAAGATGTCGTGCGGGCGCAGCCCTAGCTCGGCGCACGCCCGCTGTACGCAGTTCAGAACGCCAAAATCACCGCACCCAGGGCACCAGTCTGGATTCACCTTACCCTTGAAATCCTTGGCGTCGAGTCGATCCACCGGCTTTTCGGTTGCTCTGGCGATGCGGCCGGTCGTTGGTTTGGTTGGCACTGTCATATTCCAGTCTCCCTAGACGATAAATTCCTGAACCGGTACGGATAGGGTCGTTTGACCGGCAAGCTGCTCCTGCACGGCTTCGGCAATGTGGTGCGGCATGAAGGGTTCGCCGTCATATTTGCGGATGTGACCGTGGGCGGCGAAGCCTGTCTCGCTGCGCAGATAGCGGGCGAACTGGCCTGAATAGTTGTTTTCCACAATGATGCAGCGCTGGGCTTTGTTGAGAATCTCGCTGACGACATCGGCATGGAAGGGCACGATCCACTTAATGGGCAGGTGATTGGCCTTGATGCCCTTTTGGGCTAACTGCTCGATGGCCTCCTTGATCACCCCATAGGTGGAGCCAAAGCCGACCAAGGTCACGCTTGCGTCCTCTGGGCCTTCTAATTGCGGCGGGGGCACGTCCTTGGCGACATACTGGAATTTGCGCGCCCGCTTCTCAACCATTTGGCGGCGCTTGATGGGGTTGGTGAATTCGTCGCTGATCAGGATGCCCTCTTCGTCGTGTTCGTCCGAAGCGGCGACATAGACATAGCCCTCCATGCCGGGCAGGGCGCGCGGCGAGATGCCCGTCTCGGTGTCCCGATAGCGCCAGTATCCATTTGCGCCATTGCTTGAATGTGCGCCGTTGCCACCCTCCCCGTTGGAAGTTCCCGCTGTTAGCGGCTGCGTGATGAGTTCGCCGCGGTCGATCCGGGGGTGCAGGTTAACGGCATCTGGATCGACGCTGAACGTGCCTTCGGAGAGCAGCAAGTCCGTCAGCACAATGCCGGGGCATTGGCCCTTGTCGACCAAGTTGAACAGTTCGATGATGGTGTTGTACGCGTCCAGCGCATCGGTCGGCGCGACGATAAAGCGTTCAAAATCGCCCTGGCTCGCGCCCAACGCCTGCCACAGATCGCCTTGTTCGGTCTTGGTCGGCACGCCGGTTGACGGCCCGGCGCGCTGCACATTGATGACAACCACAGGCACTTCCATCATGCCTGCCATGCCAATCGCCTCGGTCATGAGGGCGAAGCCGCCGCCAGAGGTGGCGCACATGGCACGGCACCCGGTATGGGCCGCGCCGATGGTCATATTGATGACGGCTAATTCATCTTCCCCTTGGCGGACCAGAATGCCCAAGTCGCGCGCATTCGCCGCCATCCAGTGCAGGACGCCCGTCGACGGACTCATGGGGTAGGCGCTGTAAAACTTCACGCCTGCCGCCGCGCCGCCCATTGCTAAGGCTTCGTTGCCGGCCCAAACTGCAAGCGGCTTTGGCCCAACCGGCACAGGTTCAGCCCTGGGAGGGAAGTTCGCCTGGGCATAGTCAAACCCGGCGCGTGCCGCGTTTACGTTTTCATCTACAACTGCTTGACCCTTGCGCCCAAATTCACGCTGCAAGATGGCCTCCAGCGTGGCAAAGTCCAGCCCCAAGATCGCCAGGATCGCGCCAAGCGCCACTGTGTTTTGAATAACCTTGTTCCTGGACTTGTTGGTCAGTTCGCCAATGGGCATCGGACACAGATGCAGGTCCGGGCTGGCTTCGCCGGGCACGATGTCGTCGCTGTTGAACAGCACCCACGACCCCGGCCCCATGTGGCGCAGGTGGCGGGTCATGGTGTCTTGGTTCAGACAGAGCAGCAGGTCAAGCGTGTCGCCGTGGCTGGTAATGGGGTGGTCCGCCACGCGGAAGTTGAGCAGAATGTGTCCGCCGCGGATGATGGATTGGTGCGCGTTGTAAGTGTAGAGGTGCAGACCGCGACGTACAAAGATGCGGGCGAGAATATTGCCGGGCGTCGCAATGCCCTGTCCCGCCGCACCGCCTATACCGATCACAAAATCGAAACTCGTTGGCTCCATGTCGTTTCTCCTGAATGCAGGCAACAAACGCAAAAGACGTGACACCGGCCCAATGGCAGGCGGCACGAGAACAGCCTAGAGAGTGGATTCAGTTTTCGTCGCGTGATAGAAACGATTTCAACCGTTGCCTGGTGAAGAGCGAAGCAGATCGCTAATACCGGCCAGATCCATGCACAACAGAACCGATTCGATTGACAGACACAGGATCAAAGAAAGAACTGCAAGAAAAGCAAACTAGCAGCGCAACGAAGCAAACGAAGTAAGTAAACGAAGCAGAGGTAAGAACGAACGGAAAGACGGCCGAGAAGTACTGCACAGGTGATAGGGTGATCTTATCACCTTTCCAACGAACGATCAATTGCCTTTTCCAAGCGCTGGCGATAGGACAAAAAGCCGATTGCAGTGACATCGATCCTTGCTATAATAGCTCCCTGTATAGCCCTGCCCGTTTGATTGCAGATCGACATATCCTACTCCCCGGCAGCGCCCCAGGTTAATCTCTTGGGGATTCTTCGCGGCCTTTCATAATGACCGAGCCAAGCACTGGAGAGATGCGACCATGACCACATGGCATATCGACAATACACGCAAGAAAGCTCTGAAAGCCCCTCTCGTTGGGCCGCAGCTAACCCCAACCAGCCCACATCACACACCACAGATGAATTCCTCGATCGTCCAGCGCGCGCAAGAGCGCCCAGACCTGTTGACCGCGCCGGACGTGGGCGCGCTGCAGCGGACGATCGGCAACCGTGCCGTCCAAACCCTGCTCAACCGCCAGTCGCGCGGCCAGACCGCGCCACAGAGAATCCAGCGCGTGTCGGATGACGCCGGTAACCTGGA
>CAZZNG010000258.1:0-8568 GCA_964655505.1 uncultured Litorilinea sp.
ACCGGCAATTGCCGCCGACGTGCGTAGAAACGCTCGCCGCGAAAGCTGAAATTGTCGTTCGAGGAAAGGGTTCTTTTGGTTGGAATGCATGTCTTTGTCTCCTTTCAGACACATATTGGGGGGAGTTGTTTGAAAGGTACAGATGCCCAATCGCCATCGCTAGCCCTGGAGATCCGCACTGAGCAGTTTAAAAACCGCTCGTCCTGGATGTCACAAGCTTTGCTGCACCACATTTGCTGTACCGCAATGGAAAGAGATACAGGACTGTCGCGCAGCGCGCGGCGTCGGCACGATCTAGCCGCGATAGTTATGCAACAAAGTTATGCAACAAAATAGTGCGCCCTGCTTCCAGCCTATAGAGACAACATTGTCTCTTCAGGCTGGCGCATCATCCACACCGGAATATGTAACACTACGAATAGGTACGCAACAGAAGATTCGAGTGGAAAAACAACCGGCAGAACAAGAAGGGGAATTGGTACACGCTGCAGAATTTTGCTGCCGGATCACGCCGGTATCGTTCTGCTAACCCGCAACGCGGCACAAGACCGTTTTTGAGCGTACAAAGGGCAGCAAGATACCCGCGTTTCCCAACAGCTATGTGACATCAAGTTGTTAACCATCGACTAGTATACAGATAGTACAGCAGATTGCAAATCCTATTTCCACTGAGGGGATTTGCGTAACCGAAAAATGACACTTATGCAAACTTAAGCAGGCTCCCCTCTCCCCCGCCTATGACCTGTTACCCGATTGATTACACACTTGCTGGCGTCTATTACCGGGATCATTACGGTAGATCAGTTCGTCTCGATTAAGATATACTTTGTGCGTCGGCTGTGCAGCGACAGCCGCGCCTCCACGATCCCCAGCAGATTGAAATGCCAGCAGATGCAGATCATGCATGAGTCGTCCATAATCCACGCCACCAGTAGAAGAAGACCATCCTAAATGACACTTTGGACTCTTATCAGCGTCCTCTTTTTCGTTTATGTAGCGCTCGCCGCGTTCTTCATTATCATCGAGAACCGCCTCCCCAAATCGACCTACGGCTGGCTGCTGGCCTTTGCCACAGTGCCCGTCATCAGCGTGCTGCTTTACATCTTCACCGGTCGCGGCTGGAAAGCCTTTAGCCAGGAAAAAGAACTGGTGCGCCATGCCATCGGCAGCGACTTTATCGATCAGCTTGCCCAGCGCGCGCCGCGCTTGGACGAAGTCGAACAACGCCTGGCCGCCGAAAAACCCGCCGCGCACACCCCGGCCTTGCTGCGCCTCGTTGCCAACAATGGGGCCTCCATGTTGACGGCATTTAACGAGGTCGAATTGCTGCAAGATGTCGACGCCTTCTATCCGCAACTGCTGGAAGACTTGCGGCAGGCCGAACATCACATCCATCTGCAATACTTCATCTGGACAGACGATGACTTTACGCAGCAGTTGAAAGAGGTCCTTATCGAGCGGGCACAGGCCGGTGTCCAGGTACGCGCCCTCTATGATGCCAGCAGCCGCACCTCGTTGAGCCGCGCATACATCAAGGAGCTACAAGAGGCAGGCGTCGAATTCCTTCCTTACCTGGCCTTCAATTCGCTGCATACGCTGCATCTCGTCAACTACCGCTGTCACCGCAAGATCACTGTCATCGACGGTCGGGTCGGCTACGTCGGGGGGATGAATCTAGACCAACAGCAGATGCCAGGCCATACGTGGCCCTACTGGCGCGACACCCAAGTGCGCCTGCGTGGTCAGGCGGTTCTGGCGTTGCAGTCGATCTTTCTCGCCGCCTGGTACAACACAACCAAACAGCAGATCGCCGATAAAGCCGCCTACTTTCTCCCCCCTGGGCGTCAGGTCAAAACCTTTCTCCCCGTCCAGATCGTCGTCTCGGGGCCAGACTCAAAATGGGCTGGGATTCGCCAGCTGTACTTCTATATGATCGTCTCGGCGCGCAAGCATGTCTACATTCAATCCCCCTTCTTCATTCCCGACGAGACGATTGCCGAGGCCATGAAAACCGCCGCGCTCTCCGGTGTGGATGTACGCATGATCTGCACCCCACGCGGCGCAACCTTCCAGATCCCCTATCGCGCCGCCAACACCTATTTCCGCGAATTGGCCGAAGCCGGGGTACGCATCTACCTCTACAACAAAGGGTATTACCACGCCAAGTCCATCAACATGGATTCCGTTGTCTGCACGGTCGGCACCTGCAATATGGACATCCGCAGCTACAGCGTCAACTACGAAGTCAACGCCGTGATCTACGACTCAGCCCAGGCGTGCGAACTGGAAGCGGTCTTCCTGCGCGACCTGGAAGATTGCACCGAATTCGACCTGAACGAGTACAACCAGCGGCCCATCTGGTCACGCTTTGCCGATTCCGCCTACAGGCTCACCTCGCCCCTGCTATAGTGCCCTTGCTTACCGGGACAGTTGCCGGAAGAACACTCGACCGGCAGTTCCCAAACTGCCGTCATTTTCAGCCCCCCCTTGGCTTAAAAGGACGATTTGACACTGAATTCGGGCCTGCCTATACTACTCGCCGCGCCCTTAAATTCATCCCAATCTCTCACTTTTACGCTCAATCTCTTCGGTGTCACGCCTTGTTCCCGGCGCACAGAGCCTGTCCTCCGGGCGCACGCCCTTCTTTAGCCTGTCCACGAGCCAATACTCACTTAAGGAGAAACCTTCATGCACGCAAAGCGCACCAGGATGAACCGCCGCCAACTGCTGAAGATGCTGGGCGCGGCAACCGGTACAGTATGGCTGGCGGGCTGTGCCGCACCCGTGGCGCCTGGCGCTGCACCCGCTGACCAAGCAAGCGCAAGCGACCAGGCCGGTGTTGTCAACGATGATATTGGCCCTTATCTCGCCCACACCGACGCGCAAGGCGTAGTGACCTTCCCCAATGGGTGGGGCGGCGAACGTATCCCATTGATGGAAGAACAGATCGCCGATTTCAACTCCTTCTATCCCAACATCGAGATTCAGAGCACGGTGGTCAAAACGGACGACCTGGAGAAGACGCACCTGACCTCCATCGCCGCGGGCACGCCTGATAACGCGATCATGCTGCGCGCCGATTCCATCGCCTTCTTTGTCGAACAAGGCGCGCTCATGCCGCTGGACGACCTGATCGCGCGCGATGAACTGGACGCGGACGGTCTCTTCTACAAAGCAGAGATCGACACGCGGCGCTGGAACGGCCAGACCTATGGGTTGCCCAACGTACTGGGCGGCACGCGCCACCTCTATTGGTGGAATAAAGGGCTGTTTGAAGAGGCCGGGCTGGACCCGGAGACGCCGCCCGTTAGCTGGGATGACCTAGACAGCATGGCCGACCAAGTGCGCGCGGCCACGCCTGACCGTTTCCTGCTGGAGCATAACCATACCGCCGGCGCGCACCCCCCGCTGATGGTCTGGATGATGTGCAACAACGGCTCCTATATCAGCGAGGACCTGTCGCAGATTACCTTCAACAGTGAGGAAGGCATTGCCACCGCGGAGTGGATGCTGCAATTTGCCAAACGCCAGGCAGACAGCTATGAGTTAATGGCCGCTAGCGAGGCGCGGCGCATGGACTCTATCGAACCGGCAGCATGGGCAGCGGGGCGCTATCTGTCAGTCACCGCAGGCGTGCCCTACTTTGCCCAACTGGAAGTTTCCGCACCCGACCTGGAGTATGGCGTGGCGCTTCTGCCCTATAACGCCGCCAACCCCGATGCACGCTCGGCCACGCCTGCTTTTGGCGGTTGGTCCTACTGCATCCCAACCGGGGCCAAAGATGTAGACGCCGCTTGGGAGTGGATCAAATACACCTGCGCCGGTCGCGGCCAGTTCAACTTCATGGCCGCCCAGACCCGGCCCACCGTGGCGCGCATCTACAACGACGATCCGGCCATCCGCGGCGACAATCCCTGGTGGGATGTGGTGCTCGAAGACCTGGAGGCCAGCCTGCCCGTGCCGGTCATGCCTGCCTATCCCAGGATCCGCGACCTGATGTACGACATCACCGAGGAAGTCTTGTTCGAGAAGAAGTCACCGCGCGACGCGCTGAACGACGGCGCAGCCGCGGCCCAGGCGATCCTCGACGAGGCCCGTGCAGGATAGCGCCAATTGCGTTTTCAAACGTCATGCTTGTGGTGGCGGCTGTGAAGTCGCCACCACAAACGACCGACCACCACAAACGACCGGATTGTCACCCTTGTAGAACAAGGAGTAACCCATTGACGGCGCAAGCATCGTCAGTTGCCCAGCCGCGTCGCGCCCGTTTGACACTGCGCCAACGCGAGGCGCTTTCTGGATACACCTTTCTCATCCCCTGGATCATCGGTCTTTTGGTCTTTACACTCGGGCCAATCTTGGCCGTCTTTTACTTCTCCTTCACCGAATACCCCATCATCGGCCAACCCACCTGGATCGGCTTTGAAAACTACCGGCGCATGTTTTTGGCCGATCCCCTCTTCAACAAGTCGCTGTACAACACAGCCTACTATGTTGGGATCCGCGTGCCGCTCTTCCAGATCCTTGCCTTTGGCGTCGCGCTGCTGGTCAACCGCAAGCTCAAGGGGATGCGCTTCATCAAGACAGGCATCTATCTGCCGGTGATGATGGCCGCGGTCGCCAAATCGGTCATGTGGCGACAATTGTTGGGACAAACCGGCCTGGCAAATTACATCCTCTACTTCTTCGGCCTCCCACGCCAAAACCTGTTAGCCAGCGAAATGTGGGTCAAACCGCTGATCATCCTGCTCACGCTCTGGATCATCGGGCCGACCATGTTGGTCTACCTCGCCGGGCTGCAAGGCATTGCCACAGAGCTATATGAGGCCGCGTCCATCGACGGCGCGAGCGGCTGGCGCAAGCTCATCAGCATCACCATCCCGATGATGACGCCGGTGATCTTGCTCAACCTGATCATGGACATCATCAACTCCTTCCAGGTCTTTACCCACGCCTTGATCATCACCGATGGCGGGCCGGTCAACGCCAGCCTCTTTTACGTACTCTACATCTTTCGCCAGGCCTTCACCTACTTCGATATGGGCTTTGCCAGCGCCCTATCCGTGGTGCTCTTTCTCATCATCTTGGCCTTTACCCTGATCATCTTGCGTTGGTCCCAATCCTGGGTCCATTATGAACATAGCTAGAATCAACCGTCACCCATGACCACTCACCGTCCCACGCCGCGCACACGTCTTGCCGATGCCCTTGTCTATCTCGTTCTCCTCCTCATCGTGGCGATCATGGCGCTGCCCTTTGTCTGGACCCTCTCGCTCTCGATGAAGACACCGCAGCAAGCTGCGGCCTGGCCGCCGCAGTTGATCCCCAACCCGATTGAGTGGAGCAATTACACCAACGCGCTCTTCAACTGGCTGCCCTTTCCAATCTTCTTTCGCAATACGTTTATTGTGGCCTTCTTCGTGGTGATCGGCGAGGTGCTTTCCTGCTCGTTCATCGCCTATGGCTTTGCACGGCTGCGCTTTCCCGGACGCGAACTGCTCTTTGGCATCGTACTCAGCACGATGATGGTTCCTTTTGTGGTTCGGCTTGTGCCCCTCTTTTTGCTCTACCGCAACCTCGGCTGGATCAACACGCTCTACCCGCTGATTGTGCCTGCCTTCTTCGGCGCAACGCCCTTTTTCATCTTCCTCCTGCGCCAATTCTACCGCGGCATCCCCGACGATTTCAGCGCCGCGGCGCGCGTGGATGGCGCGAGCGAATTGCAGATCTGGTGGCGGGTCATGCTGCCGCTCTCGCGGCCCGCACTGGCCGCGGTCGCCATCTTCGCCTTTCAAAATGTGTGGAACGACTTCATGGGGCCGCTGGTCTTCCTGCGCGACAATGATGTCAAGACAGTTATGCTCGGCATCTACAGCTTGGTTGGCGTCGTGCCCGAATGGCCGCCGGTCATGGCCGCCGTCGTCGTGGTGACGCTGCCCATGCTGGTCCTCTTCTTCGCCTTTCAAAATTTCTTCGTCGAAGGGGTCAACGTCTCCGGCGGCATCAAAGGCTAGCCGCACCCCAACGCACCCTCATCTCAATCATCCTATCCATTTTCCAGCAGCACCCTAACAGCAGCGAGGATCGAACCGAGGAATCGACATGAAGATCACGCGTGTGGAAGTTCGCCCCATGGCCGTCTACTGGGCCGATATTTTCGGGGGTGAAGATAAAGTGCCTGAATCCTTTTGGCGGCCCAGCGCCAATTTTATGGGCGTGCGCCGCCGTGAGGGCCAATTCAGCACCTTTGTCATCGTCGAAACCGACGAGGGCGTCAGCGGCATTGGCGAAGGCTGGGGGCTGCCCGACCCGCTGGTGTCGGCTACCATAGCCGAGCGGCTCTTAGCCCCTGTGCTCATCGGCCAAGACCCCTTTGCCATCGACTATCTCTGGGATACAATGTACGAGTCCATCTATACTGGGCTGCCGCGGCCTTACGTGCTGGAGGCCATGAGCGCGATCGACATCGCGCTGTGGGATCTCAAAGGCAAGGCGTTGGGGCTGCCCATCGTGCGGCTTCTGGGCGGCCCACATCGCAGCCGCATCGAGACCTATGCCAGCCCCGTTCCCTTCCTGCCGCCTGCACCGGCTGCCGCCAAAGCACAAGAATTCATCGCCAAAGGCTTCCGCTCGATCAAGCTCAAGATCGGGCGCAGTCCAGCCGCCGATCTAGCCATGGTCGCCGCAGTGCGCGAGGCCGTTGGGCCAGACATTCTCATCGTCACCGATGCCAACTGCGGCATGACCGTGCCCCAAGCCATCCAAATGGGCAAGGCGCTGGCGGAGTATGGCGTTGAATGGCTCGAAGAGCCGCTGGCCGTCACCGATCGCGCCGGTCTGGCCGAGGTACGCCATGCAGTCGATATTGCCGTCGTGACCGGCGAAAATGAGCACCACACAGATGGCATCCTCGCGCTGCTGCAAGCCCGCGCGACCGATGCGGTGCAGATCAACGTCACGCGCACCGGCGGCATTACCGGCGCGCGGCGCATCGCCCAGCTAGCCCACAGCTATGGCGTGCCGCTGGCTCCCCACGGCGTCGGCTCCGCCATCGGCGTTGCAGCCACGCTTCATCTGATGGGCGCCATCCCCAACGCCTGGATCTATGAGTACAATCAACTGCTGAACCCCCTGCGCGACGACCTACTGGCCCAGCCGCTGCCCTTTGCCGACGGCTATTTGGAGATCCCCACCGGGCCAGGATTGGGCATTACCTTGCAAGACGGCGTCTTTGAACGCTACAAACTGCGCCGCTAGCCAACACACCACCACACGACAAGCAAAAGGCAACCCTCCCATGAAGATAACCGCAATTGAAACATTCTTGGTCGATGCCGGATGGCGACCCTGGACCTTCGTCAAAGTGACAACCGACGCCGGTCTGGTCGGCTACGGGGAATGTAGCTCCAAGACGCCCTATGGCGTGGTCGGAGCCATCAAGGATCTGGAAAAGGTGTTGATCGGCCAAGACCCGCGCGCCTATGAGACGCGCTTCTGGGATATGTTCCGCGCCGTGCGCGGGGCCAATGACGGTATTGCCGCGCGTGCCATCGCGGGCATCGAGTGCGCGCTGATCGACATCAAGGCCAAGGCGCTCGACATCCCGGTCGTCGAGCTATTTGGCGGGCCGCTGCGCGACCGGGTGCGGGTCTACTGGTCCCACTGCGGCACCTCGCGCATCCGCGCGCACAAGTTGCTGGGCCTCCCCCCGCTGCGCAGTTGGGACGATGTAGCCGCGCTGGGCGAGGAAGTGGCCGCGCGCGGCTTCACCGCGCTCAAGACCAATCTACTCTTTCCCGGCGACCCCGGCTCGGTCTATCTCCCCGGCTTTGGCGGCGGCTCCGGCTCGACCGATGGCGTGGTGACGCCAGCCTTGCGCGACCACGTCGTGCAGCTTATCTCCACCTTCCGCAGCGCGGTCGGCCCGTCGATTGACATCAATTTGGACATCAACTTCAATTTCAAGGCAGAGGGCTGCATCGAATTAGCCCGCGCGCTCGAACCCTACGAACTGCTATGGCTGGAGATCGACATGGACGACCCGGCCGCGCTGCGCATGGTGCGCGAAGCAACCCGCACCCGCATCTGCACCGGCGAGTCGCTCTACTACGTGGAGGGCTACTTACCCTTCTTCCAAGCCCGTGCCTCGGACATCATCATGATCGATGTGCCCTGGAACGGCTTTGCCCAGGCCAAGAAGATCGGCGACCTGGCGCGTGCGTATGACTACAACATCGCGCCGCATAACCACTACAGCCACCTCGCCTCCCACATCAGCGCCAGCCTCTGCGCCGTGCTGCCCAATGTGCGTATCATGGAAATCGACATCGACGATGTGCCCTGGAAAGACGAACTGGTCACCCATGTGCCGCAGATCGTGGATGGGCACATGCTCACGCCCAGCGGCCCCGGCTGGGGCACAGAACTGAATGAGGACGTAGCGCGCAAGTACGCCTGGCAGGGCAAACCCTCCTTCACGCTGCGCTAGAGAAGCGTAAACGGGAGTCGATTATCCATTGACAAAGGCACAGCAGTGCTATAACGATAGGGCAACAAAGTAGTGCAACG
>CAZZNG010000259.1:0-8507 GCA_964655505.1 uncultured Litorilinea sp.
CGCGCCGTCCGGCTCGGTGATTCTGTGGGAACTGTGGGATGATCCGCTGCCTAAGACCGTTCCAAACGAGCCGGGCATGGATATGGGGTCGGCTGGTCTGCGCAATATTGACTGGAGTCCGTATGAGGAGGACACAGCCGAGAAGTATGAAATCCTCAGGGCGAAGCTGCGCGAGGCCGACTATGTGATCTATAGCTCCAAGCGCATCTATGACAGCGTGGACGAACTGCCGCAGCGCTATCCCATGACCATTGCTTACTATGACGCCATGTGGAGCGGCGAACTGGGCTTTGAACTGGCGGCTGAATTCACGTCGCCGCCGTCACTTTTTGGCTTCACTTTTGACGACCGGCACGCGGACGAGAGTTGGAGCCTGTACGACCATCCCCAGGTGACGATCTTCCGCAAGGTGCGCGACTTGAGCGATGCGGAGTTTGATGCGGTGCTGGGCGGCACATGGGCCAACGCTGTACCCTATTACCGCGGGCCGGATTCGCCCCTCAGTCCTTTGCTCAATTTGTTGGGGCTGGGCAGTTCGCCCAGCAGCGCGGACGCAGGTCTGCTGAACGCGGTGATCGGGCGTCTGACGGGTCGCGCGGCGGAGAACTCCACCGTGGAGGAGCGGCAGGATCTGACGATTGGGCAACCCTTGGCCGCGCTGCCGCTGGTGGATTCCTACCGCTGGAACCAGGTTGCCAGCGAGTCTGCTGTGCTGGGCGTTTTGGTCTGGTGGGCAGTAGTGTGGCTGTTGGGCCTGTTTGCCTGGCCGTTTTTGTTCAGGCTCTTTCGTATCTTTCCCGATCGGGGCTACGGCTTGGCGCGCGGGCTGGGTTGGCTGGCGGCTGGCTGGCTGCTGTGGCTGGCAGCGAGTGTGGGGCTGGCCTACAACACGGTACGCAACAGTTGGTTGGCGCTGCTGCTGCTTGGCGTGGCGGGCGGGCTGGCGGCGTGGCGACAATGGCCCAACCTGCGCGGCTGGATGGCGGCGCATTGGCGGCTGCTGCTGGTGGAAGAAGCTGTCTTTGGGGGCGCGTATCTCGCATTTGTGGGCGTGCGCCTGTTGAACCCGGACCTGTGGCAGCCGTGGTTCGGCGGCGAGAAGTTCATGGAGTTTGCCTTTCTCAATGGCATTCTGCGCAGCCCGAGCTTCCCGCCGGTCGATCCGCACTTTGCCGGGGGATACATCAATTATTACTATTTCGGGCTGTATCTGGTTGCCTATTTGATCAAGCTGACGGGCATCTATGCCGAGGTGGCGTTCAATCTGGCGATCCCGACGCTCTTTGCGCTGACGGTCATCAACGCGTACAGCCTGGCGCTGGCGGGCTGGCGTGCCTGGCAGCCGCGGGCCGCGCTGCGTCAAGGGATCGGGGTGGCGCTGTTGGGGCCGCTGTTCGTGACGGTGCTTGGCAATCTGGACGGCTTCGGCCAGATCGTGCGCCAGTTGGCAGACCGGGGCACTGTGCAGGCGCAAAGCGCCATTCCTGGCGTTACGCTGGTGGCCGAGGTATTGACCGGGTTCCTGCGTGTGCTGCGCGGCCAGGCTACTCTGCCGGGCTATGATTTTTGGGGGCCGAGCCGGGTGATCCCGTCCACCATCAACGAGTTTCCCTATTGGAGCTTTCTCTTTGCCGATCTGCACCCGCATCTAATCGGCATTCCGCTGTCGCTGCTCTTTATCGGCGTACTCTTGACCATTATCGCCGGGTATGCGCCCAATGCGAGCCGCTCGGCGCGGGCCGAGGTCGGGCGCTGGGTGCTGCTGGGCTTTTTGCTGGGCACGCTGGCAAGTGTCAATTTGTGGGAGTTGCCCACGTACTTGGGGTTGGGGCTGCTGGCGCTGGCGCTGGGGGAATATCGTCGCTTTGGACGGATTCCGCTGGGGCGCACGCTGGCCTTTGCTGCGCTTTATGGGCTGGTGGCCGCGTTGAGCTACTGGCCGTTCTTCCAGAACTATGTCAATGTGGGCGCGTCGGGTGTCGGCCTGGTGCGCGAGGGGGATCCGCCCGGACAGTGGCTGTTGATCTGGGGCGCGCTGGGCTTCATTGTGGTCAGTTGGCTGTGGATGGCGATCCGCCGCACAGGGGCAGCGGGGCATAGGGGCAACGCACCTGGGCTGGAGAGCAGCCTGGACGTGCCATTGCCGCGGCGCGGGCCGCATGAGACGGGCGTTGCCCATTTGATGGGGATGGTTGCGCGGCGCTTTGACCGGCTGCCGCGCCTGGTCTACTTGCATCAGCGGTTGGTCAAGCAGCCAACGCTGGCCTATCTCTTGGGTGTGGGCGCTGTGCCAGTGATCATGGCCGCGGGGGTGATGGCGTGGCTAGCCGACCGGGCTGTATTGGGCATGTGTCTGCTGGTGCTTGGGCCGAGTTTGCCGCTGCTGTGGCGGCGCAGACCGGCAGACGTGGGCGAGCAGTTGACCACGCTGTTGAGCGTGACGGGGCTGGCGATCTTGGCCGGAACCCAGGTCTTTTTTCTCAAGGACTTTTTGCAGGGCAGCGACGCCTATCGCATGAACACGCTGTTCAAGTTTTTTGTGCAGGTGTGGGTGCTGTGGGGGATGGCCGCGGCCTTGGCGCTGCCGCGGTTGTGGCACGCTATGCAGTGGGGGCGGATGCGCGAGTTCGCCATCCACGCGCTGCAACGGCAGGATGTAGCGGCAGAGACCGGCGAGCTTGCACCGCTGCCCGCGGGCCTTTGGACCCGCCCCTTTGCCAAGCGACTGTGGCAGTTTGCAGCGTTTGTGTTGATCTTGGTGAGCCTGACCTATATGGTCTTGGGGACACCGGCGCGCCTGGCACAGCGCATGGTGGGTTGGCAGCCGCCGCTGGGCACGCTCAACGGCATGGACTTCATGAACCAGGGGACTTACACCTGGCCCAGTGACAGCAACCAGATCCAGTTGGCGTATGATGCGGAGGCGATTCGCTGGCTGCTGGCGAACGTGCGCGGCAACGCGGTGATCGTGGAGAGTTCGACGTTGGACTACTACCGAGCCGGGGGGACGCGCGTGGCGAGCATGACGGGGCTTAGTGGTCTCAACGGCATGCACGCGGGCGAACAGCGCTACGGCGATTTGGTGGGTGCGCGCGATGCGCTCCATCGTGAGTTCTGGACGACCCAAAGCATTGAGCGGACCGAGGCACTGATCCATGAACTCGACATTGCGCTCATCTATGTGGGCCAGCTTGAACGGCATCAACATCCGGAAGGCGTGGCAAAATTGGAGCAGATGGCCGATGCAGGCAGGCTGCAGGCGATTTTTCGCAATGAAGGCACGGTGATCTATGCTGTGCCTGGGCGCTTGGCTGCGCTGCCGAGTGGGCAACTTGCACCCGTTCCGGCGGGCATTGGCGGCAGCGAAAGCGTTGGCGTCGGCAGGCCGATGGGGGAGCAGGCGGCGCATGATGGGCTGTAGGCAGCAGGATCAACCCAATCGCACACTGCATCGGAGCATATGACATTGGAGCATGCAGGGCGCATGGTCGGTTTGATTCTTACGTGGTACGTGGTCGCCCAACTGGTGATGTTGGCGGCGCTGCCTTTTACGCTGCGCTTCTTCGCGGCCCTGCCCGACCGGGGCTATAGCTTTGGCAAGGCATTGGGGGTATTGCTCACCGGCGTTGTGTTGTGGCTGGGCGTTAGCTATGGGGTGCTGCGCAATGAACGAGGCGGCGCGTGGGCGGCGCTGCTGTTGATCGCTGTTGTGAGTTGGGCGAGTGGATGGCGCAACGGGCGGGTGTGGCTGGCGTGGCTGCGGCGCACAGGCAATTGGCGCGGGGTGCTGGTGGCGGAAGTGGTCTTTGGCGCGGCCTTTCTGCTGTGGACGGTGGTACGCATGTATGATCCCGCGGCGAACCATACGGAAAAGCCGATGGACCTGATGTTCATGAACAGCATCTGGGCCAGCCCCACGTACCCGCCGCAGGACGCTTGGCTGGCAGGGTATGCCATTAGCTACTACTATCTGGGCTATTGGTTGGTGACGACGCTGGGCCAGTTGGCGGGGACTGCGCCCAACCAGGCGTACAACGTGGCGCAGGCGCTCTGGTATGGGCTGCTTTGGCTTGGCTCGTTTGGCGTCGTGGTCAACCTGGTGGGCTACCGTTTTGATCGGGACGCTGCGGGTGATTTTGTGCTGCGCGGCGCGACGCTGGGCGCGGGGGTGTTGGGCGGCGTCTGTGTGGCGCTGATCGGCAATTTGCAGGTTGTGTTCGAGTGGCTCTATGCCCAGGGGCTGTTGAGCCAGGGCGCGGCCGCGGCGCTCGGCGTGTACAACTTCCCGCAGCGGGCCGCCGTGACGAGGCAGTGGTTCATTTCGTATGACTGGTGGTGGTGGCGCACAAGCCGGGTCATTGAGGATCTGAATTTGGCCGGGGAGCACATCGAGGTCATCGACGAATTCCCGATGTTCTCCTATGTGCTGGGCGACAACCACCCGCATGTGTTGGCAATGCCTTTTGTGCTGTTGGCAATCGGGGTGGCGCTTACGCTCTTTTTGGCGCTTTGGCCCGAAGATGGGGAGCGCGATCGGCGTTGGTGGCGCATCATTTGGCGCTTGCGCTGGCTGCCGGGCGGATGGGTGACGGCGTTGATGGCGCTGGTTACGTGCGGCAGTTTGGTCTTTCTCAATACGTGGGACTTTCCACCCTATTGGGCGCTGCTGACGGCGGTTGTGCTGTTGGGCAGCCAGCGGGCGCGACAGCGCCGACCGTGGATCCGTGCGGCTGCATTTGCAGGCTGGCTGCTGGTTGGTACGCTGGTCCTCTTTCTGCCCTACTTCTTGACGGCGCAGAGCCAAGCCGGTGGTCTGCTGCCGAATCTGTATCACCCCACGCGGTTGTCGCAGTTCTTGATCATGTTCGGCGCGTTTCTGCCCGCGACGGCTGCGGTGTTGTGGTGGAGCATACGGGCGATGAAGCCATCGCCGCGTGCATTGGGGGGCAGCGTGGGGCTGGTCTTGGCTGGCGCATTCATCTTTTTGGCGCTGGGCGCGTGGCTTGCGCTGGGCACAGAGGGGGGCCGCGCAACGCTTGGACGGCTTGGCCCGCTGCCGGAGGGGGCGACCTATGGCGGGCTGCTGCTGGCGCGGCGGCTGGCCGCGCCGTGGACGAGTTTGATCACCGGCGCGGGCGTGGGCGTGGGGCTGGCCTGCCTCGTCGCGCTGTTCCAACAGCGGCGGGAGATGCCGCGCGATCTTGCGTTTGTCCTGCTGCTGTGCGTGCTTGGGCTGGGGCTGCTCTTTGCGCCGGAATTTGTGTACTTGCGCGACAACTTCGGCACGCGCATGAATACGGTCTTTAAATTTTATTACCAGGCGTGGCTGCTGTTGGGGCTTGCCACGGCCTATGCGATTGCCGTGGCTGTGCGGGTGCTGCCACAGCAGATCCGTGAATCTGCTTTCCACGGAACCCAAGCCCTGACATTTGCGTCGGCGTTGTTAGTGGCTGTGTGCCTCTTGTTCCCGGCGGCTGCGGCGACCGCCAAGACCGGCGGCTGGCGCGCGGAGCAGTTGACACTGGACGCGACGGCTTATGTGGGCCGCGAAGCGCCGGATGTGCTGGCAGCGGTCGCATGGATCCAGGCGAATACACGGGGGGATGCGCGCGTGCTGGAAGCCAAGGGCGCGAGCTATTCCATCGGCCACAATCGCATCAGCGCCATGACCGGGCGGCCCACGCTCTTGGGCTGGGATGGACACGAATCGCAGTGGCGCGGCGCGGCCTATGGCACAATGGCGAGCGGGCGCACCGAGGCGATTGACGCGATCTATCGGACGGCTCCGGCGAATGAGCTACGCAGCCTATTGGATGCGTGGGAGATTGATTATGTGTTTGTGGGGCCGGTGGAGATCAATCAGTATGGGATTGGCCCGGCGACGATGGAGCGCTTTGACGCGGCCATGGATCGGGTCTTTGTGAGCAATGACGTCGTTATTTACCGCCGGCGATAGGTGACTTTGTGACTCAGGCTTCATCCAACATGACCGATGCAACCATGGCCGCACAAGAGCGTGCCACCCCTGACAGCCCGGCTGTTCAGCCTGCCGCGGCTGCTGATCTGGCGCGGCACGATGAGAAGGGGGTGGGCCAGCGTGTGATCGATCCACCCGCCCATCCGTCGCCATTTTGGACGGTAGAACGCGCTGGGTATGCACTGTTGGTGCTGGTGGCGGGCTATTGGCGCGTCTGGGGCTTGGGCGCGCAGCCACTATCAGCGTGGGAGGCGGCGAACAGTTGGCCCGCTTGGCTGGTGGCGCACGGTTTTGATTCGACACAGGCATCGACGCCGACAAGCGCGCTCTACTATGGATTGCAGTGGTTGTTGTTCTGGGTGGGCGCGGATGGCGAATGGGCGGCGCGAGGGATTGCCGCTGGCGCGGGGATCGCGCTGGTGGTGTTGGCGTGGTGGTGGCGCGGCTGGTTAGGCCGCCCGGCTGCCCTGGTATTGGCGGCGTTATTGGCGCTCGATCCGTGGGCAGTGGCCTTGAGCCGCATGGCGGACGGGGCAAGCCTCAGTTTACTGTTTGGCTTTGTGGCGTTGACCGCTCTGGTGAATGGGATTGGGGATCCACTGCGCCGCGGCGAGCTATGGGGCCGGTTGGCGGCTGTGGCGACAGGGTTGCTGGTGGTTAGCGGCCCGTTGGGGCTTAACCTACTGCCTGTGCTGGCCTTGGCTGTTTGGCTGTGGCGCGATGCGCTAACCGAGGTCGGTCTGCTGCGCCGGGGTCTTTGGTGGTGGCTGGCGGCGAGCGCGCTGCTGGGCGGCTCATTGCTGCTGATTCGTCTGGATGGCGTGGCTTGGTTTGCATCCAGCGTGACGGTGTGGTTGGAGCAATTTGACGGCCGCGTGCCCGAGGCTGGGCTGCCGCGCGTGACGGGTATGTTTGATTGGACCTGGTTGGCTGCGCGATTTGTTGTGGAAGGCGCGCTGCTTTGGGTGCTGGGCGTGGTGGGCCTCGTCGGGACGTGGCAGATGGCCCGGCAGGGGAATACGGTTGCCGCGCGGTGGGGACGGCTGCTGGGCGGTTGGCTGCTTTGGGGGCTGTTGCTTTGCCTGCTGCCGGGACGCAGCCCGTATAGCCTGGCTGTTTTGATTTTGCCGCTGGCGCTGCTGTCTGCGCCGGTCATGGTGCGGGTGTGGCGGGCGCGCCCGCGTGACATTGCGCCCCAGGAACTTGGCGCTGTGGTGCTGACGCTGCTGATCTTGCTGGTTTCCGCGGCGTTTTGGGCCGCTGCCTTGGGCGTGAACCCGACGTTCGACGCTGTGATTGCCCAAGCGACCGGGGTGATTTTGGGGCTTGCGCTGGCGATCTTGCTGGTGTTCGGCATCTGGAGCCGGCGGCAAAACGCAGGGTGGGTCGCGGCTGCCCTGCTGGTGGGGCTGCTGGTTGTGGGCTATGCGCGGGCGGGATGGCGTTTGAGCCATGCGACAGTTACTGCGCCGTCGGGCTGGATGGTTGACGTGGCGCACCCGGCGCTATTCCAGTTGCGGGACGATGTAGAAACATTGAGCGCGCATACACAGGGCGATCCCTATCAGATGCCGGTCAACATCCAGGTGGCGAGTTATACGGGCTTGGACGGCCAGGTGGTCGCAGCACAGCCCGATCCAATGCTGGGGTGGACGTTGCGCCGGATGAACCGTCTGACGTGGGGGGAGTTGCCTGACACGCCGGAGGCTGTGGGCCTGGTGATCAGCGTTGCGCAGACAGACGAGCCAGTGACGCCGCCGCTGCCCGCCCACTATGTGGGCAGCGCGTATGACATCGAGTATCATTGGGGGCCGGGCGACCTGGCGCGGGAGCGTACAGCCGACGCGGGGGTTTTGCGGACGCTGTGGCAGACACGTCTCCAACCTTGGTGGCGCTGGGCTGTGTATCGCCAGGTTCCGACCACACCGCCCACGCGCACGGTGATCTTGTGGGCGCCGCGCAGCGGACTGCAGAGCGACGGATAGCGCCAGGGGCACGGTGTGTTGTTGTCGAGTAAACGTAGGAGAGGTTCATGAATAACCGGACATTGCATGCCACCACGATGCAGACCGCTGCATCGCCCACAACCCAAGCGCCGGATGCGCTGCGCTATGATGACGGCGCGGGGCTGCTGGATCGTTCGTTGTTAAGCTTGGTGCGCGTCAATTGGGAGACGGTTGCGTGGGTGCTGCTGTTTGTGGTGGGCGCGACGGCGCGGTTTGTCAACTTGGGCGTGCGCGCCATGAGCCACGACGAGAGCTTGCACGCGCTTTACTCCTACTATTTGTATAATGCGGGCAACTATGAACACAACCCCATGATGCATGGGCCGTTGCTGTTTCATATGAACGCGCTGGTCTATTTCCTCTTTGGCGACAACGATACGACTGCGCGGTTGGTCCCTGCCCTGTTTGGCCTGGGCGTGATGGCAATGGCGCTGCTTTTCCGGCGCTACATTGGGCGGACGGGCGCGCTGGCCGCGGGCATTATGATCACCATCAGCCCCAGCCTGCTTTTCCACAGCCGCTAT
>CAZZNG010000260.1:0-3429 GCA_964655505.1 uncultured Litorilinea sp.
CGCCGGCGGTCTCGCCGCGCCGATCCTGTCGACAACGGTGACGAGGAACCCTCCGCAGCCTAGAAGAAATCAATAGCAAACCCGTGTTCGCGTGGCGTATGACGACTCGCATGGCAACGTTGGTTGCTGTTGTGGTGTTATTATATCACCGATTGGATTCTATCGATTGGATTCTATCGTCGTGCATGTAGTCGTGGGACATATTGCTTTATGGACTAATATTCATGCTTTGTCAAGCATCAAAAAGCCGCTTCCAAAAGTTCGCAACCCACAATCCTTAATGCGAGAAGCTGCCTGCAGCCACCTCCTCCCCCTGGCGCATCTTGCGCAGCCATGCCTGGCTGAAATACTCCCCTCCTTCGGGGCAGATCAGATCCACCGAGAGATCGCGCGGGCAGTTGTTCAACCGCTCCACCGCGGCGGGCATAATAAAGCGCCACGCCTCCGCGCCCGCCTCATCCTGCCGCGGCGCGCCCAGCAGCGCCAACAGCCCATCGTCGACCAGCACAGCCTCCATAAAATCGTGCCAGATCGGGGCCGCGCCCGTAATGCCGGTGGCATCGCGCATGGGGTGACCGTCGGTGTTGCCCGCCCAAACGCCCGCCACCAGATAGCGCGTATAGCCAATCGTCCAGTTGTCGCGCCAATCGTCGGTCGTGCCCGTCTTGACCGCCGCGGGCCGGCTCAAGTTGAGCAGACCATCCACCGCAAAAGAGGGCGCGCGCGCCGCGTCGTCGTCCAGCATATCCGTCACCAGAAAGGCCGCGGCCTCGGAGATCACCGGCTTCGGTTCCGGCGGCGCGACGTTGATGGCGCGGCCCCGGCTGTCGGTCATGGACAAGAGCGAGACAGGCGGCAGATAGCGCCCGCTATTGGCGAGCGTATGGTACGCGCTCACCATATCCAGCAGCGTCACCTCGCCGCCGCCCAGCGTCAAGCTCAACCCATAGCGCCCCGGCTCCGGCGACAGGCTGAGAAGGCCCATCTCCCTGGCCCCGGCCACCATCTTCTCCACGCCCAACTGGTCCAACAGCTTCACCGCGGGCACATTGTAACTATTCGCCAGCGCGGTGCGTGCGCTGACCTTGCCGTGGAACTTGCGGTCATAGTTGAGCGGCGTATAGGTCGTGCCGTTGGGCAGGTTGTAGGTCACCTCCTCGTCCACCAGCACCGACGCCGGCGCGATCAGATCCTGATCCATCGCCAGCGCAAAGAGAATGGGCTTGATCGAACTCCCCGGCTGGCGCATACTCACCGCTACATTGACCTGCCCGTCGATCGCCTCATTGGTGAAATCCGCGCTGCCCACCATCACCAAAATCTCCGCCGTCCCCGGCTTCATGGCGACCAGCGCGCCGTTGTTCAGGTCAAACTGGGGTTGAAGCTCGCTCACCTTCTGCGCCACGATCTGCTGCGCCAGTTCCTGCATGGAGAAATCGAGCGTCGTGATCAGATTCAGCCCCGCGCGGCGCGTATAGCCTTTGCCCAGCCGCCTGTCGAGCGAGTCGATCACATACTGCACAAAATGGGGGGCGCGCACCGTGCTGCGGTCCGGGTCGGCGCGCAGTTCCACCGGCGCGGCAAAGACCGCATCGGCCCCCTCCGGCGTCAAATACCCATGCCGCACCATCAGGTCGAGCACTGTGCGCTGCCGCGCCTTGGCCCCTTCCCAATTGACAAAGAGATCCAGATTAGCAGGCTGTTGGGGAATCCCGGCCAGCAGCGTCGCCTCGGCCAGGGTGAGGTTGATGGCGGACTTGCCAAAATAGACCTGCGCCGCGGCCTCCGGCCCATAGGCCATGTGGCCGTAGTTGAGCAAGTTGAGATACATTTCCAAGATCTCATCCTTGCTGTAGATCTGCGTCAACTCCTGGGCCAAGCCCGCTTCCAAGATCTTGCGGTCTAACGACTGATCATAGCGCTGCTCCAGCCCCATAAAGAGATTGCGCGCCAACTGCATGGTGATCGTGCTCGCGCCGGAGACAATCTGATCCTGGTCAAAGTTTTGCCACAGCGCGCCGATGATGCGCACCGGGTCCACCCCGCGATGGCTGTAATACGCGGCATCCTCGGTGGCAATTGTGGCGTTGATCAAATGGCGCGAGATCTGGTCCAGTTCAACCCAGGTGCGCCGCCCTTCGCCGTAGACCTCGGCCAACAGCAAGCCATTGCGGTCATAGATGCGCGTGGTCTGAAAGACTCGCGGCAGCGGCCCTTCCTGATACTCCTGTAAATAGGCTTCCACCGCGATCATCGGCTCTTGCGCGGGGCGCGGCCCGGTTAGCTGGCTCTCGCTGCACCCGCTCAACACAAACAAGACCCCGGCCAACAACAAATAGAGCAGTTTCACAAGAGAAAATCGCACAATACTTAACGGCACAATACTTAACGATACAGAACTTACCGACACCAAACTGACCAATACAGAACTTCGTGACGCAGCAACCCAGCCCATCAAGCAGCGGCGAACGGGGCGAACGTCCAGCCGCGGCGCGCCTGCTTGGCCCCAACCGCCGCGCATCTAGCCGCGTCCCCTCCGATTGCGCCGGTCGTTTCTCCGCCGCCGATCATCGTCATCATCGTCGTCGTCATCCCGGTTATTCTTCTTCTTATCGTCCTGCTTCTTATTGTCCGGTTTCTGGTCGGCGTTCCGCTGATCCGTGTTCTTCTGATCAGCGTTCTTCTGCTTGTCCTCGTCGCGCACCGGCTCCGCGCGCGATTCCACTTGGTCGCGGCCTTCAAAAGAGCCGCCGTCGCGGGTGCTGCCCGTCACCAGCACATCGACTGCATCACAGGTCAGGTCCGTAGAGTCAAGCCGGAACTCCATCACCATATCCGCCAGCCCATCCTTGTTCACATCCTCCATGTGCCAGCGCCATGTATAATTCGCCAAATTCGCCGCGATGCGGTCTGCCTGCTCGCCGCTCGCCGTGCCCACCAAGACAACTGTCCCCTGATCGAGCGGCCGGACCAAACTGGCAGAGCGCGGCCCATTGGCAACCGAGACGCTGCCCGCGTCCACGTCGGACGCGTCAAACGCGTCTGTGCTCAAAATCGCCACCGTGATCCAAGAAGCAGGGTCGTTGCAGCGGATCGCCTTGGCGCGGCCCGGCTGAAAAACGATCTCGACAGCCTGTGGCTCGCCGCGTGCCGCCAGGCTCCGGCGCTCCGCCTCCGAGTGCACCACCAGCGGCAAACTCACCTCATGGCTGATGCGCTCGGTCGCGGTCACCGCATTGCTCGATGCGACGTCACC
Organism: uncultured Litorilinea sp.; assembly: GCA_964655505.1. Taxonomy (GTDB): domain Bacteria; phylum Chloroflexota; class Anaerolineae; order Caldilineales; family Caldilineaceae; genus QEUY01. Next base: position 3,257 of record CAZZNG010000260.1, read on the forward strand.
CGCGTTGCCGCCTGTGTTAACAATCGTCTCGGTCGGCGCGTCCGCGGGCGCTTCCTGGCCCGGCGGCACAACCGTGAAGCGCGTCTTGGCCTCCACCTTGCCGTCCGCGGTGGTCACCACCACCCAGGTCGAATCCGACTCGATCCAGCGCGAATCAATGGGAAAGACAAAGC
>CAZZNG010000260.1:3439-6305 GCA_964655505.1 uncultured Litorilinea sp.
CGCCAGGTTGCCGCTCTGATCCGTATCGACCGCGGCCAGCGTATCGCTGCGCCCCTGGTCATCCTCCAGCGCGACCAAGGTCATCATATTGCGCGGCCACTGCTCCCCGCGCACCTCGATATAGAGACCGCCGGACCCGGCAGGCGGGTTGAGGCGCAGCGTCAACTTGGATGTTGGATCGTCCAACGGACTGAGCGCCGCGGTCGCCGAATCGGCCGCGTTGACGCGCTCCCCGCGCAGCCAGCCCAGCGGAGAAGGCAGCCGCCCACAGCCCGCGGTCAGCGCCGCCAAGCACAGCAGCAAACCAACCAGCAGAGCTTGTCGAGTACGCAATCTATACATCAATGAGTTCATCGCTGTTTTACCCCAAACTTGTCTTTGTCAAACTTGTCTTTGATACCTTCGCGGCGCGCTGTATGGGCATGAAGAATTCAATCGGGTAATCGCCGGTCGCCAGAAGCTCATGAAGGTTGAGAAATGAATCGGGTAATCAACATCGCTGGCAAGATCGATCCGGAAGGCGGATCTTCCCGGAAGGTGCATCCTTGCATGAATCGAATTCCCCGGCAGATCGCCCAGTGAATATCTCAACGCCGCCCCGCGGCCTTGGCATATTTTTCGACCGCCAATTGATATGCCTCGTCGAGCAAGGGCCGCACAACCTCTTGGAAAGTGACCTCGCTGGGGTTGAGCACACAGACCCAGTACATGCGCCCATAGACCGGATGGGGCAGCAGTTGATCCAGGGCTGCATAGTCTATGGCAAGGTCCGGCGCGGCGGGTTCAGCCGCCTGGTCGCGCTCACGCCAAGAAGGGAGCCGCAGATCGCCGAACAGCGCGCGAAAGCTCGCCCTGCTAATCGCCATATTCAGCCGAAAGACCGATGGCCGGTCGAGATTCGACGCGCGGTCATACTCATCATCGTTGCGCTTGAGCGTGGCGAAATAGATTTCATCTGCCGGCGCGCTGTCCGGCTGGGTGAAAAAGTCCGGGTTGTAATAAAAGAAGGTATCGCCCCAGGGTGAATCCACCGGCTTCACCCCCTCGAACATGCCGGTCAGATAGTCGTTCAAATACGCTTCGTCGATGGTGGAACGCATGGCAGTGACTCCTCATCCGGTATCGCGGCCTCTGCCGCGCGGCTTCCTGGACGAGCCATTCTAACATTTGCGTCCCGTCCAAAGCCAGACCAAACGCGGCGCTTCGCGGGCGATCAACCGGCGCAAAGAGGGAGAGCGGGGCGGGTCAACCTGCCGGAAAGGTCGCCTGGGGATTGTGAAGATTGAGCAATGAATCCCTACTGATAAATAATCAAATTCGGCGTCACATCCATCGCAAAGTCTGTCCCGCGATAGGGGCGGTTGCCCAATGCCTCGTCGGGCGTGAGCAGCGGCTCATCCCAGCGGTAAAAGAGCTTGAATGCGGTAAAAGGCGAATCAGCCGAAACCAGGGCGTTGTACTTGCTGATCTTGCCCCACGGTCCGCCCCACCCATCCACCGAAAGGGTCAGCGCCACATGGGGATAGTGCCGGGTATCCAAATTCTCCGGGTCTGCAATCATCGTGTCCAAAAACTGATGCACCAGCAAAATGCGCGGCCCCGGCAAGTCCATGATCTGCAAATAAGCATTCATCAGCGCCTGCGTTCGGTTCACCTGCTCCGCGGTCACATAGCCGATGGGGTTGCCGGGCCAGCTTTGGCCGGGGTGAACCATGGCAAATTCCGGGTCGATGGCAAGATGCACATTGGGATATTTGAGGAACTTCAACGCGCGCGTGATCGACACAGACGGCTCCAGCGCGCCGATCTGCACATCCAAGATCACGCCCCACCCTTCGGCCTCCGCCGCTTCGATATAGGAGATCACCGTCGTATCGTCCATAAAGGCCAAATGGCTGTTCTGCTCGCCCGCGGCCTTGGTCGCCATGCCATAGACCAGATGAAAGGCGGGCGTCACCGTCAAGCTGTCGCCGTTGGCCCGGTCATAGGCCTCGGCCTCCTCGCGCAGCCGCGGGATCAACTCCTCGATGCTGTACTCGCCCAAAATGCCCATGATCGGCACATTGGGGCGGCCATAGTAGGTCAGCCAGGTTGTGCCATAATAGGGCGACTGGGGATCGACCTGCCGCGCCATGTGGGTCATGCGCTCGGTAATCGTCCCGCGCGGTACAATGACCGGGCCGATGCGCCCATCATCCTGCGCGGGCAGCAGCCGCGGCAGCAGATCAGGGTCGGGCAGTTCGCCGTCCGGGCCGGGGATCAGCAGGATCTGCCCCACATGCAGCAGATCGGAATTGGACAGTTCATTGGCCTGCATGACCGCTTCCACCGTCGTGCCAAAGTCCGTGGCGATCACATAGAGCGTATCCCCCGGCAGCACCACATAGTAAGTCGGCGTCGCCGTCACACTCAAGGGCACACTCAAGGCTGCGGTCCCATCCAGGCTTTCTGGTGCGCTTTCTGTTATGCCTTCTGGGACTGCTGCCGTGTCCGCGGGCTGTGGCGTGGGCGAATCAGCAGACGAATTGGCAGATGGTTCAGCCGAAGTCTCATCAGATGTCTCATCAGATGTCTCATCCGATGCATCAGCAGATAAATCAGCAGGCGATGCCGTGGGCGCGACCCTGGGCGCGGCATCCCCGGCCCGCGGGGGCATGGGCAGTTGCGGCGCTTGGGCCTGTACCGCGGCCCACGACCCGCCGCCCAAACTCACATGGGCAGCCGCAAGCAGCAGCGTGCCAATGCCAATCGGAAGAAGCCACCGGCGAAAAGCTCTCACAATCTGGTATCCTACTTTGTGTTTGGTGCGCGGTTGTTCTGATCGCTTGAACACAGCACAGTCAACGAATACAGTCAACGAATACAG
>CAZZNG010000260.1:6405-8490 GCA_964655505.1 uncultured Litorilinea sp.
AGCCGACGAACATAGCCGACGAATGCCGTGTCGCGCACAGTGTACCCGTCAAGCGACCGCGGGGCAAAAGCGGACAGCCCGCCCAGCCTGTGCCCGCAATCTGAATTGGGGAGAAATCCAAAAGGAGAAGCTGCGATGCCGGCCCGCCCTATGAAACCCTCTAAGACTGAACCCTTTGACATCGACACGGTCATGGCCCGTGTGGAGGAAGCTGTGCGCCCCTACCCCAAAGCCGCGCTCTTTGAACTGGCCGAGCGCGGCTTTTCCACCCCTTTCGAGCAGTTGCTCGCCTGCGTCATCTCCATCCGCACGCGCGACGAAGTCACGCTCGAAGCCAGCCAACGCCTCTTTGCCGTGGCGCGCACGCCCCAAGCCATCGCCGACCTCGACCCCGCGGCCATCGACGACCTGATCACCCCGACCACCTTTCACACTGCCAAAGCCTACCAGTTCAAGGAATATGCCCAGGTCGTGCTGCAGGAACATGGCGGCCAATTGCCGTGCACCTTCGAGGCGCTCACCGCGCTGCGCGGGGTCGGCCCCAAATGCGCCAACCTCGTCCTTGCCATCGCCTGTGACCAGCCGCAGATCAGCGTCGACGTGCATGTGGACCGCATCACCAACCGCTGGGGCTATGTCAGCACCAAAAGCCCGGAGCAAACCATGGTCGCGCTGCAAGAAAAACTGCCCCCGCGCTACTGGGTGGACATCAACCGCCTGCTCGTCCCCTTTGGCAAGCACATCTGCACAGGCCGCCGCCCCCGCTGCTCCACCTGTCCCGTCGAAGCCATGTGCGCCCAAGTCGGCGTCACCAACCCGCGTTAGCCGGGAGGTTATCCATCACCAACACCCATCACCAACACGCGCAAAAGGAAACCGCCATGATCATCACCGACCTCGAAATCCGCTGCTGCCGCCACAGTGTCGAAGCCCTCGACGCCTCGTCCATGCGCAGCGCCGACCACCGGCAGGAACTCGAATTCCTCGTCATCACCCTCAAGACCGACAGCGGCCTGCAAGCCTCCACCTTTGGCTTTGCCGGTCGCTCCGCCCGCGGCTCCGGCGAGTTGGCCGCGGCCGCCATGCGCCCCTTCTTGATTGGCCGCAACGCGCTGGACCGGGAAGCCATCTGGCAGCAGTTTCGCACAGAAGACCGCTGGTGGAACCACCTGCCCATCTACTCCTTTGGCCCCTTTGACATCGCCCTGTGGCTCTTGGGCGCGCAGGCCGCGGGCCAGCCCCTCTACCAGTACATCGGCGGCTGTCGGGACCAAGTGCCCGTCTACGCCAGTTCGCTCGTCCTCTCCGGCCCGGATGCCTACGCCGAGGAAGCGCTTGCCATCCAAGCCAAAGGCTACAAGGGCTATAAGCTTCACCCCATTGGCCGCGACCCCAAAGCCGACTTGGCCGCGCACCACGCCGCGCGCGAAGCCGTTGGCGGGGACTTCACGCTCATGTCCGACCCGGTCGCCTCGCTCAACTTGGAGCAAGCCATCCGCTTTGGCCGCGCCCTCGAACAACTTGACTACTACTGGATCGAAGAGCCGTTCCACGACGAAAACTTCCACAGCCTGCGCGAACTGACGCGGGTACTTGACCTGCCCGTGGTCGGCACAGAAGTGCTTGCCAAGCACCCCTACAGCGTGGCCGAGTGCATCGCCACCCGCGTGGTCGACCGGGTGCGCGCCGATGTCTCATGGACCGGCGGCGTCACCGGCGTGATCAAGACCGCGCGGCTGGCCGAAGCCTTTGGCGTCAACTGCGAGGTGCACACGTCGATCCTGCACCCGCTGGAGTTGGTCAACCTGCACTGCTGCGCGGCCATCGCCAACTGTGATTTCTTTGAACTGCTCACCCCCGAAAGCTCGTTCGACTTTGGCCTGGCTGAACCCATTCACATCGTGGACGGCATGGCCCACCTGCCCACCGCGCCCGGCTTGGGCATCGACCTGGATTGGGCGCTGATCGACCGCGCCACCCAAGCCGTACTGTAAACACGCGGCCGAGCGCATACCTTCCCGGAAGCTGCGAGCTTCATGCCCATCTCGCGAGCAGATGGGCGCTAAATGACATTCCATCTCGCGA
>CAZZNG010000261.1:0-8396 GCA_964655505.1 uncultured Litorilinea sp.
GATTGTCGACCGGCCCACCGTGCGCGAGGTCGTCGAAGGGGATCACGGCCTGGAGGAAACCGCGCTGCGCCGCGAGTTGAGCGCCGCCTTGGCGGTAGGCAGCGATTGGGATGATGAATGGGGGGAGTCAGCGGCGGCAGATAAGGTATACGAGATCACCGAAATCGGCGACGAGTTCGCCAGACGAGGAGACTATCCACACGCCATCGCTGTTTACTGCCTCATCCTTGAAGAGTGCAATGCCCACGACTTTCCAGACGACGACGAGTATGTGGCCGCAATCAACGAGGTCTTTGCCCGTTTGGATAATACAGTCGACCACGTCCGCCTGGGCGCACATGATGCGCTGCGCCGTCGTGTGCTGGATGCCTTACTGGGCGCGTATTTCTGGGATATGGAGTACGGCGGAATAGGAGGGTACGACGAGGGGGTTCAGCCCCTTCTGCTGGGCGTCATCACCCAGCAAGATATTCCCTACGTTCGGCAACAGTTGGCGGCGGCAAGCGAAGGCGCGAACGATACCGGCTCGGGCGATTGGTGGGACGAAGCCCTTGAAGAACTCCAAATGGAATTGGATCGGCTCGACGAGACCGACCCCGAAGTGACCTTGGCGCGGCTGCGTGCAGCGGGCCTACACAACCGCCAAGTCGAATTGCTCTTGTCCATACAGCGCGTGGACGAGGCGCTCGATATCGTGGCCGAACAGATACACGACAGCGGCAACTTGATCCATGCGCTGAGTCTCCTCAGCCAAAACGGCCAACGTGAAGCCGCGGTGGCGATTGCGGAAAAGCGGCTGCGCGGCCAGTACGACTGGCATTTAGCCGACTGGCTGATCAACCACTACGCACAGCGGGGCGACCATGCCAAGCTGTTGGAGTGGCGGCTCCGACAAATGCAATTAAGCCCAAGCATGGATCGCTACACCGCGCTCGCGGCCACCGCGCAACAACTCGGCACTTGGGATACGATCCGGCCCCAGATCCAGGCGCTGTTGGCAAAACAGGAACGCCTGGATCTGCTCATCCAGGCCCACCTACATGATCAAGAATGGACGCTTGCCTGGGAAATGTTGTCTAAGATCAAGCAGTCCAGCGTCTACGGCTATGGGTATCAGCATCTGGAATTTGAAGTGGCGCAACAGACGCGACACGTCCTGCCAGAGCGAGCGATCCCCATTTACATGCGCGCGGCGCGCGACTTGATCAACCAGCGCAAGCGCGACAGCTATGCCCAAGCCGCCCAACTCCTGGTCGACGTGCGCGACATGTACCAACGCATGGGCGATCCGTCCGGCTGGGATGAACTGATCGCCGGTCTCCGCAGCCACTTGAAGAGTTTGCGCGCGCTGCAAGACGAACTGAACCAAGCCGGTCTGTAAGCCAGCAGCACGCGTGCGCCTGAGCGGATCAACCTTTAAGCCGCCTCAAGCGGCAGTTTGCGTCCATCGCGGCCGCCACCTGTGCCTGCATAGGGCAGGCCGGGTGTCCAGTCTACGGGGGCGGGCGGCGTGAATTCGGACAGGGGGAAAGTGACCGGACAGTGATAGCGGCAGGAGAGGTAGGCCGCTTCGCACAACTCTAGCGCCATCTGCGAGCTTTCGGCGACGGCATAGTCCGCAACCCCTGTGTCCATCTGATCGGCTAGATGCTCCAGATGGCGCTGATGGGCCGAACGCGGCCCCGGCGTGATCTCCACCATTTTTCCGGTGGGATGCTCGGCGTTGAGCAGCCGGTAGCGCGGCGTCCAGCCGTAGAAATCCAGCGTGCCCTGGGTTCCGACCAGCCGGAAGAGGGTAGCGCAGTCAGGCTCGGAGAGTTTGGTGGTATCGCCCGTGTTCATCACCACGCGCACGCCGCTGCGTGTCTGGGCATAGGTGACCGCGTTGGTTTCCACCTGCATGCCATCGCGATAGGTGCGCGTGCTGGCGTCGCACGCGGCCATCACATAGTCAACTGGCTCCTGGCCCACCAGCGTCACAAAGAAGTTGAGCCAGTGGATCCCCGCGTTGATGATGTCCCACCCGCGGCACTGGATCTCCACCAGCTTCAACGCGCCAATCGCCCCACTCTGCACCAAGCGCAGAATCTCGCGGCCATGATCCACCACCAGCAGACCATGCGGCACAGCCAGGGGAATGCCCTTGGCCTTGACCGTTTGCAGGATCTGGCTGCCTGCCGCCGCGGTGTCGCCCAGGGGCTTTTCGACCAGGATACCGGACAGCGGCAGTTCCAGCGCGGCGCGCGTGATGGGCCAGTGGGAAGGCGGCCAGGTGCTCACACAGACCACGTCGCACGGCACATTGGCAAAGAGCGCTTCGGCTGACTCAAAGGTGGCGATCCCCGGATAGCGTTCTTGGGCCGCGGCGCGCGCAGCCGGGTCCATGTCGGCCACGCCAGCCAGCCGGAAGCGCGGCGAAGCGGCCAATGCCGCCATGCTGAGGTTGCCGCCGGACCCTGCACCCACCACGACGGCAGTGTAGACCTGCGCCATTGCGTATCCTTTCAGTGTGTTTACGTGTGTTTGCCCACCCGGTGTGTTTAACCCTCGGTGATCTCCTGCACGCTCTTTTTCACGTTGGCAAGGTCAAAGACGTTTTCTTTCCAGTCGGGCCGGAAGATGCGGTCCTTGGCCTTGGCAATGGCGAGTTTGGCCCCATCCGAGAAAGGGAAGCCAGCCATGCCAAAGATGATGGCGACCTCAATACGCATATGGCCGGAGAGGAAGTCCCAGGCGGCTTCTTCGGGCACGCCCATCCGCACAATCTCGTCCATCCCCTCTTTGATCACCGCGATGCAGGTGGCGGAAAGCGTCTCGACCAGCGCGGGTTCGAGCAGCGCCATCTGTTCGGTGGTGATGCGGTGCGCGTTCATTACCGGCGCGTAGATGGCGCGTGCAATGGCTTCGCCGCGGGCATAGGCTTCTTCCGGGCCGCTGTGCAGCGCGCAGACAATATGCTGCTTGGCGTGGATGCCGCCGAACCAGTCGGTGCGCGCTTCCTCGGTCGTCTCGTCGTTGAAGAGCGGCGGGTGGCACGGGTGGGCCAGGAAATAGACAATATCGTCTCGTTGGGGCAGTTCTCCGGCATAGGCCGCGGCGGGATCGAGCGTCATCACCATCGCGCCCGGCTTCACCTTGGGCACTAGGGTCTGGGCAATCTTGCCGATCAAGACATCGGGCACAGCCAGAATCACCACGTCGGCGTCGGCGACAGCCTCGTCTTCGGGCGTTACACTCAGCCCGCGCTCGGCCAGACGCGCCCGCCCCGCTTCGCTCACTTCGACATAGCGCACCTCGTATTCGGCCATGTCCTTGATATTGTCGGTGATGCGGCAGCCCATCTTGCCGCCAGCGCCCATCAGAGCAATTTTTGTGGTCATCTATCTATCTCCTGCTGAGTTGGATCGATCTAGAAATCGATCTAGAAAAGGTGAATGAGAGTGAATCGCCGGTTTGATCTTCCCGGAAGCGTATGCGGCAAGTCTTGTGCTGACAAAGATGCTACTTTCCCGCGCGGATGCGGCCAAAGTAGTCGGCTTGGCCCACCTGTCCTCCCTTAAGCGTGATTTCAAGCCCGTCCATGCGCGGGTCGTCCGCGGCCGCGCGGCAGAGCGGCCCGCCCGGTGCAATGGGGACCACTGCCTCCAGCGCGTAGATGCCCAGCGCGGGCGTGGCATGGCTGCATGTGTCGCCGCCTGCAATGCAGGCGCGGCGCAGCCCTGTCTCCACCAGCAGCGTACGCAGGATCTGCCCCTGCATCTCGGCCAGGCGCGGCCCCACCTGCCCCGCGGCCATGCCTAGCTCAACGCCCCTGGCCCGGGTCGCGGCAATGGCGGGATCATCCGGCCCTCGCGCGTTGTAGAGGACAACGCTGTGGCCCGCTCCCAGCGCAGCCAACCCCGCGGCCACAGCTCGATTCGATTCGGCCTCTGCTGTCGCGGGGTCGATCAGCGCCAGGCTGTCCAGCCGAATCGTCACAAAGCCGTTGTGCTCGGCCCAGGTGATCTGCTGCGCGGTGGTGGGCGAGCCGCTGCCCGACACGACCACAAGCTGATCCACCGGCCCCAACGACGGCAGCGCGGGCGATTCGTTCACCGCGCCCGTGGCCTGCCAGTGGCGGATGAGCGCGTACTCCACCCCCGACGAGCCGACCACATAGAGCGGTGCATCGCCCGTGCGCGCCTGCGCGGCGCGCCAGAGCAGCCGCCCAATCTGGCGCAGGTGCGTATCGTCCAGTGTATCAAAAAGCACCACGTCCGGCTGTTCGGCCAGCAGCGCGGCCAGCCGCGCATCCACCTCGTCATCGCTGCCCGCCAGCGCCAACAGGTCGAACGAGCAAATGACGCCCTGGGTCTGCCGCGCCAGGTGCAGCCGCAGGTCGCTCTCGTTCATGGGCGTGACTGGGTGGCGGCTCATGGTGGGGTGACGGTCGAGCCGGTAGGTAGTGCCATCGACGGTGGCAAAGAGGTTGGCAAAGGCCACATAGCGGCGCAGGATCGGCGCGCCGACCACCATCGGCACGTAGGGGCTGCGAAAGACTGATTGGCCGATCTCGGTGGCACAGCCAATGCTGCCCACCTCTGGCGACGAGTCAAAGGTCGAACAGGTCTTGTAGTGCACCAGGGGCGCGCCCAGGCGGCGCAGATGCTCGAATTTGGGGCGCAGTTCCGCTTCCATCTGCGCCGGACTCATGGAACGGCTGGCCCCGGCAATGCCCAACGCGTCCAGGTGGGCAAAGCGGCCTTGCAGGTGATGGGGTTCGGGCGGCACAAGGAAAAGCGCGACGCGCACCCCGCCAAAGGTCAGCGCCTCCATCGAGTCGGTCGAGCCGGTGAAGTCGTCGCCGTAAAAGGTTAGGAGCAGGTTGTTACTCATCGCCTGGCGACCGTTTCCAGCGCCTCGCGCAGCGCGCGGTGCGAACGGGCATAGTCGGCCAGGTCGATGCCTTGCACGGCTGCCTCCCACGCTTCGATCAGGCTGGCGACGCCCGCCGCGGGGCCACCCGGATGGGCCATGATGCCGCCACCCGCCAGGTACATGAGGTCCACGCTGCCCAGGCTGCGGTAAGTATCCGGCGCTTGCGCCGCGGTCTGGCCCGACGAAAAGACGGGCATGACCGTGTAGCCGCCCAACATGGGGGTCAGACATTCACGCGCAGACGCGATCACAGATTCGTCCGATTCGCTGAATTTGTTGCGGATGCCGTTGACGTGCAGGTGATCCACCCCGGCCAGCCGCCAAAACTTCTGATAGGCGCGGAAGTCGAAGCCCAGCCACGGATGGCGCGTCAGCGCGCCCCAACTGTTGCGATGGGCGTGGATGGGCAGTTGGCTGTGCTGGCGCAGCGCGACCACACCGCTCAGCCCGACCGCGATCACGCTGACCATGACGCAGCTACCGCCCGCCTGCAAAACCGCGTCGTGGCCGCGGCGCATCTCGTCCAGGTCGCCGCTGATGTTGTAGGCATAGAGGACGCGCTTGCCGGTGCGCTCGGCGTGGTCGTTGATCACGCGCTGCACAGCCTGGACGCGCTCAACCAGGGGCGAATAGGGCGGGTTGGCGATCAACTCGTCATCTTTGATGAAATCCAGCCCGGCCTCGATCAGCGTCTTGACCAGTTGCGCGGTTGCATCGGGGGAAAGCCCCACGCTGGGCTTGATGATGGTCCCGATCAGCGGGCGATCATCGACACCGGCAAGCTGCCGCGTCCCCTCAATGCCAAACTGGGGGCCGGGGTAGGCCGCGGCAAAGGGCGCGGGCAGTTCCAGATCCACCAGGCGCAGCCCGGAAAACTGGCTCAACTCGAACAGGTTCCCGGCCACGGTTGACATGAGCAGCGGCAGCGACGACCCCACGTTGATATAAGGGAACGACAGCACGACCTCGGCGCGGCGGTAGACGAGCGGCCCGTCTGTTTTGGGCGGCTTCGAACCGGGCAAGCTCGGCAGATCTACCGGCTCCAATTCGGTCATGCGTACTACCTGCGCTCCATGCAGGGTGCGCAGTTCGTCAGTCTCGCCGGGGACGGGCACAAAGGTTCCTGACGACTGCTCCCCTGCCATGGCCGCGACCGCTTGCTCTAGTGGGTGGCTGGTTTCGATTTGGTAGGTCGCCAGGATGCGATGCTCGGCGTTGCTCTCCATGCGTGCTTTCTAGAGACGGGTAGGCCCTGCGCTCACTGTGGATGTCACTGTGGATGTCACTGTGGATGTCACTGTGAATATCCCTATGGATGCACCACTTGCCCTGTGGCCGCGGACGCGTACGCGCCAAAGACCAGCTTCAGGGTCTTGAGGTTGTCCTCGCCGGTGGTTTCGGCCTGGCCTTCTCCGCGCAGCGCGGCCAGCAGATTGGCGTTGCAGGGCACGATGCTGGCATGGATCAGCGCATAGGCCGGGTCTGCCCAGGGATAGAGCGGCGGCGGAACCCGGCGCGAGCAGGTTTCCTTCTCGGTGGTCAGACGCAGCCAGTAGTCCGGCCCCAGTTCGAGGAAACCTTCCGACCCTTCCACGTAGAGATAGGTTTCGGGGAAGCGTTCGATCTCGGTGCGGCTGGCGTAGCTCATTTCACCGGTAACGGTCATGCCCCGGTCGGTCTTGAGCATGACCGTCGCCACGTCCTCGCCCTTGACCGGCTCTTGTTTCAGATCGCGAAAGACATGGTGCGTCTGGCAATAGAGCGTTTGGGCCTCGCCAAAGAGGAAGCGCGCCACGTCGAGAATATGGCTGCCGATGTCGGTGAGGATGAACTGATCCAACTCGCGCAGGAAGGGCTGATTGGCAAAGACAGGGAAGCTGCTCACGTAGTGGATGCGCGCGCGAAAGGGTGTGCCGATCCGCCCCTCGTTCAACAGCTTGTGAAATTCGCGGATGGGCCGCTGCCAGCGCCAATTTTCGTGAATGAAGAAGGGCACGCCCGCGGCGCGGCACGCGGCAACCATCTGTTCCGCCTCGGCCAGCGTCGGGGCCATGGGCTTTTGGCAGATCACCGGCAGCCCTCGCTGCGCGGCCATGTGGACAAATTGGCTGTGGGTGTCCACATCCGTGATGATATCGATGAAATCAAGCCGCTCCTTGTCGAGCAGTTCCTCTGGATCGCCATAGACCGCGGGCACGCCAAATGCCTGGGCCAGCGCGTCGGCTTTGGCAACGGTACGGTTGTACAGCGCCACACACTCGACACCCTCCAATTGCTGCCACGCAGCCAGTTGAAAGCGAGACCAGAAGCCAGTGCCGAAGATTGCAAAGCGTAGGGGAGTCACAGATGATTTCTCCTGTTGTCTTGGGCGCGCGGGGGCGCATTGGGCCTCTGCATCCTACGTACATGGCCCTGGCTTGTCAATTGCCAAGTGCTTGGTGGATCGTTAATTGTTTGAGGGGACCGTCCTGACCCACACCTGTTCGCCGTCGCTGATGATGTGGACGCGACCGTCCGCGTCGTTGCGCAGGATCGTTCGTCCGGCCAGCGCCTCCAATACCACGCCGGTAGGATGGCCGTAGTTGTTGCGCCCGACCTGGATCACCGCGTAGGTTGGGTCAACCGCTTCAACCAGGGCGCTGCCTGTGCTGTTGGCGCTGCCGTGATGGCCCACTTTGAGCACCGTCGCGTCCAGGGGCAGCCCCTGCGCCAGCCATTCGGCTTCGCTCACCAACCCCGCGTCGCCGGTGAGCAGCACGCTAAAGTCGCCGTAGACCAGCTTGGTCACCAGCGAGTTTTCATTGTCCGCGTCCGGCCCCCGGATCGGCTCATCGGGCGGCCAAAGCACCCACAGCGCGACCCCATCCCCCAGGTCAAGCCAGCCGCCCTGCCACATCTGCTGAATCGGCACATACGCCTCGATCAGCCCGGCGCGCCATGCCTCGGCGTCTGGATGCGCCTGGCTGTCCTGGGTGTTCAGCGCCAGGTCGATGCGGTAACGCTCCGTCAAGCCCACCTGCGCGCCCATGTGATCCCGGTCGGGATGGGTGAGCAGCAACACATCCAGCGTGCGATCCCAAAAGGGCATGACCTCGCCCAGTTGGGTCAAAAGCCGCTGGCTGCTGGTGCCGCCGTCGATCAAAACCTGGCGGCCGCTCGGCGTCTGGAGCAAAATCCCGTCGCCCTGGCCCACATCCAGAAAATAGACATGCAGCCGCCCATCGGGCAAGTTGGCGATGCCGGTCCAGACGAGAATAACCGCCGCGCTCAACCCGGCCAGGCTGCGGTTGTCGGTGAGCCGGGCCGGGCGCAGGATAGCCCACAGCGATACAACAATCAGATTTACCATCAGCAATCAAGCTCAATCGTTTGCAATGTATAGACGTGATCTTCCCGGAATTTAGGATAGGCGTTAGACACCTCCTCCTGCAAACTTCCCGGAAGCTGCGCGCTTCATGCCCATCTCGCGAGCAGATGGG
>CAZZNG010000262.1:0-8329 GCA_964655505.1 uncultured Litorilinea sp.
CGTGCTCAAGCACGTTTTCTCTGGTGAACAGGCCTTTAGCCTGTTTCCCACCACTTGCCTGGGGATTCGATCCCCAGGCGACCAGCGATTACCCGATTAATTCCTACAAATTCACGGGGATTCACCTTGCGGGACGCTCATATACTCTCTCGCCGCCACTTGTTTGGCTACAGTTGCCACTTGAGGCAACGGCGGCGTAAGCGTCCCGGCAGATCACCTAGCTAATATCTCAACATGCATCCAGCGTCCCGGAAGATCAGGCCTGCGGTAAGCCAGAGCCAAAGGAGGTTCACCTTTGCCAGTTCCCCAGCATTTAGAGTTCTTTGTGGACCCTGGTCGCTGCATCGGCTGCCAGGCGTGTGTTCAAGCCTGCACCGAATGCGACACCCACAAGGGCTATTCGATGATCCAGCTTGATTTTATCGACCGTCCGCTGTCGACCCAGACCGTGCCCATGGTCTGTATGCACTGCGATTCGCCCACTTGCGCCGAGGTCTGCCCCGCGGACGCGATCAAGCGCATGGGCGACGGCGTGGTGCAGACCGCGCGCAAGGCCCGCTGCATCGCGTGCAACAACTGTGTCTTGGCCTGTCCCTTTGGCGTGCCCAAGATGAACACGGGCATGAACCTGATGATGAAGTGCGACATGTGCTATGACCGCACCTCGGTCGGCCTCAAGCCCATGTGCGCCAGCGTCTGCCCCAGCCAAGCCCTGTTCTTTGGCACGCGCGAAGAGATCGAGCGGATGCGCCCGCGCTCGCGGCCGACCAATGTCTTTCAATTCGGCGAGCAGACCATCACCACCAAGGTCCACATCATGATCCCGCTGGAAGAACCGACCAACTATGTGGATGTCACCGACGCCATCAACGACCCGCCCATCGGCCAATCGATCCTGTTAGAGATGGCGAACATGGATTGGGATGCGTTTGTGGCAGCCCAGGAGGGTACAGCATGAGCATACCGGAAGGCGAGCGCGTCAGTGTCCCGCCGGATGGCCGGGTGGACGGCCCGCAGCCGCGCTGGCGGCGTGATTTCCCCATCGACTGGCCCCAGGATGAATACATCTCGCGGCGCGACTTCACGCGCTTCATGGTGCTGACCAGCCTGGCCTTTACCGTGGGCCAGTTCTGGATCCTGCTGCAAAATCGCTGGCGTGCCGCGCGCGGCGCGCCGCCCATTGTCGCCATTGGCGCGGTGGACAGCCTGCCCGTCGGCGGCAGCCAGATCTTTGCCTATCCGGGTGAGAATGACCCCTGTATCTTGGTGCGGACGGGCGAATCCGACTTTGTGGCCTATGACCAACTCTGCACCCATCTGCTCTGCCCGGTCATTCCCCTGCTCGAACAGGGCACGCTGCACTGTCCCTGTCACGAAGGCAACTTTGACCTTGCCACCGGGCATCCGATTTCCGGCCCGCCGCAGCGCCCGCTGGCGCGCATTACGCTGGAGATCCGCGACGGCACGCTCTATGCCACGGGCAAGACCGCGCCATTGAGCAACTTGCCGGGTTCGGGCTGAAGCGGGAGCACAGGGGATAGGGAGGCGATTTGCCATGAGCCATCGTTCGCGCTTCTCGCGCAGCCAGCGCATGACCATCATCACCGGCATTCTTTCGCTGGTGCTGATCATCATCGTTCTGCAACTGTGGTTGTTTACGGCGACCATGAACGCCTACTTGGGCGGCGACACCACGGTCCTTTGGCCCGCGGCCCTGGCGAGCCTGGTCTGCCTGGGGCTGAATGTGGGTCTGCTCTGGTATCTTGAACGCTTAGACTGACCTGTTAAGTTGACCAGTTAGATTGGGCAGCGAATGATGCAGCAGACGATCCGGCAGGAGATAGCCGGTTTCTTCCCCGGCTATTTCTCGTTGGTGATGGCAACGGGCATTGTCTCGATCGCTAGCGACCTGCTGGGGGCGCATCTGCTGGCGCAGGTCTTGCTGGTGATCAACCTGGTCGCCTACGGGGTGCTGTGGGCGCTGACCGTGGCGCGCGTGCTTTTTTACTGGCCCCAGGTGTGGGCGGATCTGCTGGACCATGGCCGCGGGCCGGGCTTTTTTACGCTGGTGGCCGCGACCTGTGTCCTGGGCAACCAGTTGATCATCGTGGCGGACGCGCCCATCGTGGCCGAAGGGCTGTGGCTGTGGGCGCTCGTTCTATGGCTGCCGATTATGTATACGTTTTTGGCCGCGGTCACGGTGCGCTCGCCCAAGCCGAAGTTGGAGGAGGGGATCAACGGGACGTGGATGCTGTCGGTGGTGTCGATCCAAGCGCTCTCGTCCCTGGGTGTGCTGATGGCCCCGCGCTGGGGTGCGTGGCATGACTTTCTGATCTTCGCCACCCTCTGCCTTTTTCTCCTGGGCTGTATGCTCTACCTGATCATCATCAGCCTGATCTTCTATCGCTTTACCTTCTTCACCTTCTCGCCTGCGACCCTGGCCGCGCCCTATTGGATCAACATGGGCGCGGTGGCGATCACGACGCTGTCCGGCGCGACCCTGATCACCCATGCGGACACGTCGCCGCTCCTGGCCGAACTCACGCCCTTTCTCAAAGGCTTCACGCTCTTCTTTTGGTCCACGGCTTGCTGGTGGATCCCCCTGCTGCTGCTCTTGGGCGTCTGGCGGCACGCGATCCGGCGCTTTCCCTTTGCCTATGACGCGCAATATTGGGGCATGGTCTTTCCCTTGGGCATGTTCACCACCTGCACCATTCGCTTGTCCGAAGCGCTGGAAATGCCCATTCTGATGGTCATCCCGCGCGGCTTCATCTTCCTGGCGCTGCTGGCGTGGATCGCCACCTTCACCGGCCTCCTGCGCCACTTGACGCGCCTGCTGCGCAGCACGGGACAACCTTCTACTGTTCGATGAGATCACCCCGCATCCTGACCATTGGCGTCTATGGGCTATCCGAAGACGAATTCTTCGGCAGGCTCAAGGCGGCCAACGTCGATCTGTTCTGTGACATCCGCCGACGCCGCGGCGTGCGTGGGCGCGAGTATGCCTTTGCCAACAGCCTGCGGCTGCAAGCGCGGCTGGACGAGATGGGCATTGCCTATCGCCATCTGCCCGAACTGGCCCCCACCCAGGCCATGCTCCAGGCGCAAGCCGCCAGCGACAAGGCCCACCACATCGCCCGGCGCAAGCGCACCGAGCTTGACCCTGCGTTTGTTGCTGCCTACCGCGCCGAGATCCTGTCCCACTTTTCAGCGCAGGCCTTTCTGGATGAGTTGCCCGCGGGTGTGCAGAATGTTGTCTTTTTCTGTGTGGAAGCCACGCCCGACGCGTGCCACCGCTCGCTGGTTGCCCAGGCGTTCGCGGATCTGGGTCTAGAGGTGGTGCATCTGTGAGGGTGATCTTGATTCACCTTCCCGGAAGCTGCGAGCTTCCGGGAAGATTGGGCCGCTCAATCCTGCGCGACGCGGTGGATCTGGCAGAGATAGGCGCGGTGGGGCACAGAGCCGCTGATGGGGTCGATGGCGTCATTGCCGATGATGATGTTGAGGTTGGCCCCCTCTGGGCCAAAGGGGTCGTAGCCGGGCACGCCGATGGCCCCGCAGGCTTCCCACCAACCATGTTGCCCGCAGACAACCTGCCGCGCCAAGCCGCTGTTGAGCCGGGCACGCGCGACCACGCTGCCGCCGGGCGTCTCGATGCGCACCCAATCGCCCGCGGCGATGCCCCGCTCGGCCGCGTCCGCGGGGTGGATTTCGACCTCCGGGTCGGGCGCGTGCCGCCGCAGACTGGGCAGGCCGCGGTGCTGGCTCTCGCAGAAAAGCGCGTGCTTGGCACAGGTGAAGATTAGGGGGTAGCGTTCGGCCCAATCGGGCCGCGAGCGCGGGCTGACCAGCGGCTCCTCGTATTCGGGCAGAGGCGCATAGCCCTGGGCCAGCAGCGTCTCTGAATAGAGTTCGATCTTGCGGCTGGGCGTGGCAAAGCCGCGGGGGATGCCGCCGGTCTGCTCCACACCCTCGGCTCCCCCGGCAGCCTCATCAACCTCGGCGAATTTGCGATAGCGGGTCTGCAGCGGCACGCGCACGCCTTGCGGGTGGGCGCGCAGTTCCTCCAGCGAGAGGCCGGAAGGGGCAAGCTGATGGCGGTAGGCCGCCTCCATGTCCCCCTCCCAGAAATGGCTGCCCACGCCCAGGCGGGTCGCCAGATCAAAGACGATCTGCATGTCGGAACGGGCCTCGCCGCGCGGCTCGACCACGCGGCGGCGCAGCTGCACCAGCGACTGCGCGTCTTCGCTCACCTCGAAGCCGGGCTTGAGCGCCTCGCGCTCGAACGCGCTGGCGACGGGCAAGACCACATCGGCCAATTCCGCTGTGGGGGACATGAACAGGTCGGCGTGGACATAGAAATCCAGCGCGGCCAGCGCGTCGCGGCCGCGGCGACCGTCGGCATGGGCCACCAGCAGGTTGGCGCCAAAGCCGACCATCCCGCGCACCGGGTAGGGCTGCGCCTCTAAAATACCGCGGTAGATCTCGTCGCTTGTGACATGCTGCCAGCGTGCAGGGCCAAGCGGCCGCGCGGCATAGCCCAGCGCGGGCGGCGGCTCCGGCGCGATCAACTCCAGGCCGCTGACGTTGGCTGTGGGCGGCGCGGCAAAGAGCACGTTGCCGCCGGGGCGGTCAAAGCTGCCGGTCAGGGCGTACAGTTGGCCGATGGCGCGCGCGATGTGGGTGGCGCTTGTCTGCTGCTCGACGCCGCTCCACGCGTAGTAGGCGACAGGCCGCGCGTGCCACAACATGTGCGCGGCGGCTTCGATCTGCTCCGGCGCAACGCCGCAGATCGGGGCCGCGATGTCGGGGCGGCTGCGGCGGCAGAGGTCGGCCACCAGGTCAAAGGCCGGGCGACAGCGCAGCGTGCCCGCGGGCGTCTTGATCGCGACCTCGCCAAAGAGGGCCAAGTCGGACGGATCCGCTGCATAGCGCCCCAGGGCTGGATCGTAGACAATAGGCGCGTGCTGCGCCGCGTGCCAAGCGACATAGCGCTGGGGGCTGCCGCCGACAGCCAGATCGCGCTCGGTGAGCAGGCGGCCATTGTCGTCGCGTACCAGCAGCGGCCCGTTGGTCCACTCCGCCACAAAGTCCCGGTCATACCAACCGCGCTCGATCATCACATGGGCGATGGCGAGCGCGAGCGCGCCGTCTGTGCCGGGGCGCACCTGGAGCCAGAGGTCGGCGCGACCGGCCAGGCCCGCGCGCCGCGGGTCAACCACGATCAGGCGTGCGCCCCGTTTCAGCGCGGTCCCAGTCGATACGGCATGGGCGAGCCGGGCCACGGTGGGGTTGTAGCCCCAAAAGAGAATGCAGCCTGCATGGTCCAGATCGGGCATGTAGCTGCCGGGCACGCTCGCGCCAAAGGTGTAGATCGGCGCGAGGTAGCGGCCCCAGCCGCACAGTTCCATGGAGACGGAAAAATTGGGGCTGCCAAAGGCGTGCATGAGGCGCTCGATCCAGGGGAGGGCGTCGACAGAGGCCGAGGTGGAGGGAGAGGCGGAGGTAAAGACCACGCTTTGCGGGCCATATTGCGCGGCCAAGCCGCGTAGGTTGCTCGCGGTCAGGTCCAACGCTTCAGCCCAACTGATGCGCTGCCAGCCGGGGTCTGGATCGCCTTTGGGCCGCGTGCGTTTGAGTGGATAGAGCAGCCGGTCGGGGTGATAGACCAGTTCGGGCGCGGCGCGTCCCTTGGCGCACAGGGCTTGGCCGGTGGGGTGGGAAGGGTCAGGCTCCAAGGCGACAAAGCGGCCCTGATCCACGACCGCTATCGCGCCGCAGCGCGAGACGCACAGCGCGCAGTACACCGGAATCCGCTCCATCATATCGTCACCGGTCAAATTGTCGCGGGGCAAATCGTCGCGTGTGGACACAGCGGGCCTCCTTTGTGATGCCACTCAAGCATCATTGCACGGTCGATTGCTGCAGCGTGGGGAATGGCCGGGGGGAACGGTTGGGGCACTTGTCGATTATAGCATGTTCTCGCCGCGCTGGATCACGCTATTTCGGCCAATAGGCTCTGACGAAGGCTGCTTGCCAGGAGGGGGGCGCGCCGCTATACTCAACGCCATGACCGTGTTTGATTTTGCGAACCGCAAACCGCTGGGGGATTCCTGTGAATTTGCAGAAATGAACAGGGTGATCGCTGGTCGCCTGGGGATCGAATCCCCAGGCTAGTGGTGGGAAACAGGCTCAAAGCCTGTTCACCAGAGAAAACGTGCTTGAGCACGTTTCCCACCACTCGGCGTAGGCTTGAGCCTGCGCCGCAAGCCGGATTCCCCCATGAATTTGTCGACCGGCTTCGAGCGTCCGCAAAGGTTAGGCTTGGGAAGATTCTCCCATCGATCAGTTAGACACAGATAGATCGGATAGACGATGCTGCGCGATGTGAATGACGCTGTGCAACAGTTGCTGGATGAATTGGTGGCCTCCGGCGAGGAAGTGGGCTTGCAGGCAGCCGCGTATGTGGACGGCGTGTTGGCAGTCGACGCGTGGGCCGGGGTCGCGGACAGCGAGACACAAGCGCCCGTGACGGGCGACACGCTCTTTACCTCCTGGAGCACGACCAAAGGCTGGGCCGCGACCTGTCTGCACATTCTGGCCGACCGAGGCGCGGTGGACTACGACGCGCCGGTGGCGACCTATTGGCCCGAATTTGCGGCCAACGGCAAGGCCGGGGTCACGGTGCGCCATGTGCTGACCCACAGCGCGGGGCTGCCCGCCATGCCCGACGCGGTGACGCCCGCGATGCTCTGCGACTGGGAGGCGATGTGCGCTGCGCTGGCCGCGATGCCGCCCCTTTGGCCGCCGGGAACCCAGACCGGCTATCACGCATGGACGTTTGGCTGGCTGGTGGGCGAGATTGTGCGCCGCGCCGATGGCAGGCCCATCGAGCGCTTTGTGCAGGAAGAACTGTGCGCGCCGTTGGGCATTACGGGCTTTTATCTCGGTCTGCCGCCGGACTTCCCCACAGAGGGTGCGCCCACTGGTGGCGCATCTGTGGCGACGCTGGTGCATGGGCCTGCCGCGCAGCCCGCGCCGCCCGTCACGGAGTTGGGGCCGCGCGTCACGCCCGCGTCCATCACCAACGCGGAGGTGATGAACCGGCCCGACGTGCGCTGCGCTGTGATTCCAGGGGCCGGGGGGCTGATGAACGCGCGTGCGATTGCCCGCCACTATGCCATGCTGGCCGAGCGCGGCCAACTGGACGGGGTGCGGATCCTCTCGCCGGAGCGCATCGACTGCATGCGCGAACTGCAAACCGACGCGTATGATATTGTGGCGGGGCGGCGCATCCGCAAGAGCCTGGGCTATCAACTGGGCGGCGACGTGGGCGACGGCGCGGAAAGCGAGATGGGGCGGCGCGGCGGCGAGTTCGGCCATACGGGGCTGGGCGGCTCCATCGGCTTTGCCGACCCCGAACAGCGGCTCTCCTTTGGGCTGACCAAGACGCTGCTGGTCGATCAACCCGATAAGTCCAAGCTGGCGCGCACGCGCGTGGCCGCGCTGATCCGCGACCACCTGGGCCGCTGGTAGGAGATGGGGATGCCTTCTCTACAAGAACTGCTCGATGCGTCGGCTGCGCGCCACCACCATCTCTGCCCGCGCCAAGTGCTGGGCGTGCAGATGGGACGGCGCGCGGGGGAACTGCTGGGCCTGGCGCTGCCCCAACACGACAAGCGGCTGCTGACGATTGTCGAAACAGACGGCTGCTTTACCGATGGGGTGTCGGTGGCGACCAACTGTTGGGTGGGGCGGCGCACGATGCGCGTCGAGGACTATGGCAAGGTGGCCGCGGTCTTTGTCGATACCCAACTCAGCCGCGCCGTGCGCCTTGCGCCGCGTGCCGACGTGCGCCAAGCGGCCCCGCGCTACGCGCCCGATGCAGCCAACCGCTGGGAAGCCATGCTGCTCGGCTATCAGCGCATGGCCCCTGCCGATCTCTTTACGGCGCAGCCGGTCAGGCTGACCACGTCGTTGGCCTGGCTGATTGGTCAGCCGGGGATGCGCGTGGTGTGCGACCGCTGTGGCGAGGAGATTCTCAATGGCCGCCAGGTGCAGCAGGCAGGCTCGACCCTGTGCCGTGCGTGTGCGGGCCATGCGTACTACGCGGCGCTGCCCAGCCTGGAGGCCGCGGGCACTGACAGCGCGGAATAACCTTCCCGGACGCTCAGAGCTTCATGCCCATCTGCTCACAAGATGGCATGTTGCTTCATGCCCATCTGCTCACAAGATGGCATGTTGCTTCATGCCCATCTGCTCGTGAGATGGGCGTTGCGTCCCGGAAGATCAGACTGGTCTCAACCTATCAGGAGGTTGGTCAGGATTA
>CAZZNG010000263.1:0-8318 GCA_964655505.1 uncultured Litorilinea sp.
GTTCAAATCCCTCCCTCCCCGCCTGATTTTCTCGGCCCGATTTCTTGGTCGTTGCCGTGGCTCGTGGTATACTAGCCGCTGTTGAAGCGTGGGCGAACAGTACGCCACGAACAATGAAATACCGTGTCCCAGTAGCTCAGTGGATAGAGCGCTGCCCTGCGGAGGCAGAGGTCAGAGGTTCAAATCCTCTCTGGGATACCACGACGCCCCGAGTGCGCCGCACTCGGGGTGCTCTTTTGCCAACCCTATTCACTGCGTGATCTTGCTTGTATCCATGGTCCGTGTTGGAGATAAAAGAAGCCGGCTATCTGTCGCTCGACAGCCAGCCGGTTTTTTTGGTTGGCGCTCTTTAAACCTGGACAGCCGTGCGCGCCGGTTTGCCTTCGCAAACGACGAGACGCTGGGCACGCGGCATCTCTGCTAGAAATGAGCCTTTATGTTGCATACCGCGGCGAGTGAAGCCGGTACAATTCGAACCAGCCGCATCATTGAACGCGTCCCTTTCTTCTATGGCTGGGTGGTCCTGGCGGCCTGCACCTTTGGGCAGATCATGACCAGCCCCGGCCAGACTTATGCAATCTCCATCTTCATCGAGCATTTCATCGCCGATTTGGGCATCAGCCGCAGTGTGGTCAGCAGCTTCTACGCGGTGGGGACGCTGCTCGGCAGCTTTGCCCTTCCTTTTGTGGGGCGACAGGTGGACCGGCGCAGCCCGCGCTTGATGGTGGGGATCATCGCCGGTCTTTTTGGGGTGGCCTGCATCTATATGAGCTTTGTGCAGGCCGGGTGGATGCTGTTGATCGGTTTTGTGGCTGTGCGCATGTTGGGCCAGGGCAGTTTGGGCCTGGTGAGCACCTATGTCATCAATCAGTGGTGGATGCGCCGCCGCGGGATGATGAACGGTATTGCTGGGGTGGCGACGGCGCTGCTGGGCGTGGGCATGTTCCCCAACTTGATCAACTGGCTGATCCCACAGGTGGGTTGGCGCATGACCTATGTCATTCTGGGGCTGGCGCTGCTCTGTGTGATGACGCCGTTGGGGATGCTGCTCTATCGCGAGCGCCCGGAGCGCTATGGGCTGCGTCCCGACGGGGGGCGGGCCGCCAAGCCCGTGGCGACGGCAGTAGCAGCCGGAAATGCGCCTGCTGCCGCTAAGGATAGTCAGGCGAGCCATGTTACCGATACTGACCACAAAGAGGAGAATTGGACGCCGTCCGAAGCAGTGCGCACGGCTGCATTCTGGATCATTGTCTTGGGCATGGCGTCGCTTTCCATGCTCTCCACCGGCTTGACCTTTCACATGGTCGGCATCTTTGCCGACAATGCGCTGTCGACGGACGCGGCCGCCGCGGTCTTTGTCCCGATTGCCTTTACCTCGGCGATCTTTAACTTGGCGAGTGGGATCTTGATCGACCGGATGCCGGTGCGCTTTTTATTGGCGACGGCGTTGCTGCTGCAAGTGTTGGCGCTGGTGATGGCGCAGGCGCTGACCGGTGTGGCCGTGGCGATCTTGTATGGGGCTGTGCTGGGCGGGCTGATGGGGCTGCAACGCACCATCAATACGGTGGCGCTGGCGACCTATTTTGGGCGGCTGCACCTGGGCAGCATCACCGGCATTTCGTCGACGGTGATGGTCGCCTCGTCGGCGTTGGGGCCGCTGCCGATGGGGCTGGCGCGTGATCTGCTGGGCGAATATAACTTGGCGTTAAATTTGCTGGCGCTGCTGCCGTTTGCGTTGGCCGTGGTGAGCTTCTTTATGCGCCGCCCGACCAAGCAAGCCGCTGCTGCTTAGACGGGGCGGCGTTCCAGCGGCATCCGTGTACGCTAGGCGCGCTCGTCGCCGTTTTCCTCGCTCTGGCTCGCATAGGCGAAATCATAGGCCAAGCGGCTGATGCGGCGATAGAGCGCGGCCAGTTGATCATAGGTGTCCGCGCCCGCATCGCCCAACGGAGGCGGCCCCAAGCGGCGCAGCAGCACCAACTCGACCGTGGGCAGCATGATGTGGGGCCGGAAGTCTTCCAGCGATTTAATGCTTCCCCAATATTGATCTATCTGAGATTCGAGCGACGCCACGCCGTTTTCATCGGCTGTGGCGTCTTGCATATTGGCGGCGCGATAGAAGCCGACGTCGCCATTGCGCTGACCTTGCGGCTGGGCCAGATGGGACGCGCGCGTGCTGCCGTCGCTGCGGCTGCGCTGCGTGCGCAGGCCGCGCAGGAGTCCTTGCTGATCGCGGCCGCGCAGGCGAAAGAGCAGCCACGGATCATCGATCAACAGATCGCCCAGCCCGGCATAGACCGCGGCCAAATGGTCGCACGGGCGCACCAGGTCCGGGTCACAACTGCATTCATGCTCGATTTCGGCGACGCTCTGCGGCAGCAGTTCGACCCCGGCCTCGGCCAGCGTGCGCTCTAGATCGGGGGGCAAGTCGCCCGCCAGCAGTTGGGCCGCAAAGAGCGCCTGGCTGCTTAGCGCGTCCACTACATGCTGCCATTCCTCATCGCTCCAGGGGGTGAAGCGAATTTCCACTTCACAGGGCGGCGCGCCCGCGGCCTGCGCCGTGGCAGTGATGCGGCTAGGGTGGACTTCCAGGCGCTTGACGCTGACTCGTGCGGCAGGCGCGCCCGCCAGCCCAAGCGTGCGCAGCCAACTGCGCCAGCGCCGTGCCCAAGCTTCACCGTCTGGTTGTGAGCGTTGTTGTTTTGCCATTATCTGTACTGCTTTGCCAATCTATATCTACCGTATCCGGCTAGGTTCAAACCTGCTGCTCATTTGCCGTTTACATCAATTGCCGTTGCTTGAATTGCCGTTCATATGATGTACAGCGCGCACCATGACACTGGATTTATCAATAGCAAGCGCTGTGTTTCTGCGCCCAAAGCCGCACGAAGGGCAGATGAGCAATCTGTCATCGGGTACATAGTTGAGCAACTGCTCGATCTTCGCTTCGAGTTCCGCCGTTGACTCCACCACAGGCGATTTGACATCCACGATGCCTGCGGCAACCTCCAACGTTTCAGGCACATCGGCCAACAGGGCGCGATCTGCCCACTGCTCCGGCAGCGAGAACTCCAAGACCACCCGATCCACAAGCCTTTCTAGGGCCTGAATGGCGGGCAGCAACGGCTGAAAGGCTCGGTTTTGCGTCCAGCTTTGCGCCTGGAAATCGCCATAGCAAAAGTGGATGCTGCGGTGAATGCCGGTAATATTTTCGAAGATTTGACCCACAACTTCAACCGCGCGCTCGACAGGCCACAATGCATCGGCATCGACTAGCCCCATCGCCACATGGGGCAGGTCTAGTTGAATATCGGTCGCGCCCAGCGCCACACACTCACGGATTTCAGCCCGGATTAACTCAATGGCCTCTGACCACAGCGCAGCGCGAGCCGCGTCAGATTCCGTCTCGATCATCATGGTGATTTCGGACGGGCCAGGAATTGTGACCTTGCCGATACTTGGATCGATGGCGCGTTCCCGCCGGTAGGCCGCGGCGATGCCGAGACCCTGCGGCGCGCGCAGCGGGCCGGTGACAACATAGCTCCCGCGCCCGCCCCAAGCACCCTGATCGGCAGTCGGCTCGATCCCGGCGAGATATTTGGGGAATTGCAGAATGAACGTATCGGCGGATGTCTCGCCGCCGGTGATCTCGTCGAGGCCGCAGGCGCGCTGCTGCTCAATGGCAATTTGCGCCACTTGGGAGAGAAGCTGTTCGGCCTTGGCGGTAGGATAAGCGCCGGTGTGGTACTGTTGCATTGCGTCCGCAAAGCGCGGATCCACCGGCCAACTGCCTACCACGGTGGTACGGATCATGATGCTCTTGGCTTCCCCTACTCGTCCTCGATTGCGTCGTAGCGCAGCATCAAGAGATCACGCAGTTGCTCGGTATCCAACTCGGTCAGCCAATCTTCGCCGCTGCCGACGATAGATTGGGCCAGTGCTTGTTTGCTTTCGATCAGGTCGTTAATGCGCTCTTCGAGCGTGCCCGCCACCACGAACTTATGCACCTGCACATTGCGCTGCTGGCCGATGCGGAAAGCACGGTCAGTCGCTTGGTTCTCAACGGCAGGATTCCACCATCGATCATAGTGAAAGACATGGTTGGCGCGGGTCAGGTTCAGCCCGGAGCCGCCCGCGCGCAGGCTGAGCACGAAGATGGGCGGACCGTCCTCGCTTTGGAACAGCTGGACGAGTTTGTCGCGCTGCGCGGCGGGCGTGCTGCCGTGCAGGAAGAGCGTCTCGACGCCCAATACTTCGGTCAGATGCTGCTGGAGCAGATGGCCCATCTCGACGAACTGGGTGAAGATCAGCGCGCGGTCGCCCACAGCCACGGCTTCATCCAGCATTTCGGTCAAACGGTTGAGCTTGCCGCTGCGCCCAGGCAGAGGCCCCGTCTCCTTGAGATAGTGGGCCGGATGGTTGGTGATCTGCTTGAGCTTGGTCAGCAGGGCCAGCACCAAGCCGCGGCGCTGGATGCCGTCCGAGCGGCTGAGTTCGGCCAGCGACTGTTGCACCACCGATTCATACAGCGCGGCCTGTTCGCGCGTGAGCGAGCAGTAGACCACCATCTCGTTCTTCTCTGGCAGGTCGGAGATGATCGTCGGGTCGGATTTGAGCCGGCGCAGCAAGAACGGCTGGACGAGTCGGCGCAATTCGTCGGTGCGCTCACTGTCGTTGTAGCGTTCGATGGGCACGATGTAGCGTTGGCGGAACTGTTCATGCCGTCCCAGGTAGCCGGGGTTGAGGAACTCCATGATGCTCCACAACTCCGACAGGCGATTTTCTACCGGCGTGCCGGTCAGCGCGATGCGGTTTCCGGCGCGCAGCCGCCGCACGGCTTGGGTCTGCTTGGCGCTGGGCGTCTTGATGTTCTGGGCTTCATCCAGGATCAAGTCGCTCCAGACATATCCTTCGAGCAGGTCCACGTCGCGGCGCGCTGTGCCATAGGTGGTGATGATCAGATCGACTTCGCGCACGGCTTGGTCAAAGTCGTCGCCCGTTAGCCGGTTATTGCCATGATGAACCAGCGCACGCATGGAGGGCGCGAAGCGTTCAATCTCGCGCCGCCAGTTGGCGACGACGCTGGTGGGGCAGATCAAGAGCGTCGGCTGCAGCCGCGAGCCTTCGCCGTTGCGCTGCGCGGCCTCATTGCGCACATGGAGCAGCAGGGCAATGGCTTGGACGGTCTTGCCCAAGCCCATGTCGTCGGCCAGACACGCGCCCAAGCCCAGATTGCGCAGATAGTTCAGCCAGCCGACGCCGCGGCGTTGATAGGGGCGCAGTTCGCCTGTGAAGCCCGCGGGTTCGTCAATGCTCTGGGGGGGCTGCTGCCCACGCAGCCGGTCGAGCGCGACCTCCAGCCACCCGCTGACCATGACCGCGTCGAGCGGAAGCACTTGGGCCGCGCCGCCGGGCGGCGCGATCTCGTCGGGCAGCAGCGGCTCTTCCGCGGGCTGGGCTTCGGTGTCCGCGGCGAGCGGCTCACGCTGCGATTGATACTCCTGCGCCAGCCGGATGGCTTGCAGCAGCGTCATGGTTCCGCCTGGGCGCTGGCTGCTCAAGAAGCGTTTGGCAACATCAACTTGATGCGGCTCCAGTTCGACCCAGCGCCCGGCCACGCGCAGCAAAGGCGTGCGCATGGCTGTCAACTGCTCGAATTCGGATTCGGAGAGCGATTCGCCGCCGAGAACCAGATCCCAGTTGTAGTTGATCAAACTGCCCAGGTTCAAGCCGGGCGTCGTGCGGCCATCGCTCAGATCAAGCTCGCTCAACTCCTCATGTTCGCTGCTGCTCAGGCGCAGACGCAGACCCAGGCGCATACGCCGGTCGCTCTGCCACCAGTCGGGCAGGATCACGCCAAAGCCGCTGCTTTCGAGCAGGGGGCCGATCTCGCGCAGGAACTGATAGGCCTCGTCGGTTGTGAGCAGGCAAAGCTCTGGCCGCGGGTTGCGCAGGCTGCGCTCGATGGGCGCAAACAGGCGGCTGGCAACGCCAAGACCGGCAAGCAGCCGTTCCTGCGGCTGGTCTACATGGCGGCTGCCGACGCGCACGGAATTGTTGGGCGCGTGCCAGACTTCGCGCGCGGCCACCATGAGATTGGGGTTGTCGCGCGCCTGGAGGTAATAGGCCAGCGTCCACGATTGCGCGTCAGCGCCATTTGCCTCATGCCCGGCGCTATCGTCGGGGTCGCCCGGCGCGGTCAGGACAAAGCAGATGCGGAAGTTGGCATCGCGCACGACGAACAGCTGCTCGGTCCATTGCTGCCACTCTTGATAGAGTTCATGCGCGGGCTGCGGCGGCAGGTTCAATTGCGGCTGGGGCGAAAGCAATTTATAGAGCCAGTGCTGGGCCGGGGTGAAACTCGGCTCTGGGGCCAATGCCGCGCCCCAGTGGCGCACCGCGGTATCCACCAGCGTAGCAACGAAATGCTCGGTCAGTGTGGCCGGTGGTGGGGCCGCGTCGGGCGAATCGATGTTGTAGGCGCGGCAGATGGGCGGCATCAACTGCACCAACTGCTCGCGGCGCTGTTCGATGCGCGTATCGAGCAAGATGGGCTGCCACACCGCGTCAAGCCGCCCGGTGTGATCCGCGCGCAGGCTCGGCAGATAATGCTGGCCCACAAGCAGTTCCAGCGCGAATTTGGCCGCGTTGCTCCAAAAGAGCAGGTCATTGCTCAACCGCACGCGCTGGCTCAACTCGCCGCCCAATTGCAGCGACTCGCGACCCAACTGGCTCAGTAGGTAGAGGGCTTGCAGCGGCTCCAATGCCAGCCCGGTGACTTGCCACGGCGCGAGCGTTACTTCCGGCTCGTTGGGATTGACGCGGCCGGGATGGCCGTTGCCGTTGCGCCCGGCGCTGCTTTGAAAGACACTGCGGCGGGCCAGGGGCACGCCTTGGCGAGTCGGCAGCCAAACCGTTGCATTGACAAGCTGTAGGTCGCCGGGAGCCAAGCGGATGGGCGGCGCGGTCAGCAGCGCGCGTAGCTGGCCGAGCGAAATCTGGCCGGGATGTGACGGGATTTTGGGTAAGCGGTGACGTCCCGCGCCAGCGCGGCCGGCGCGCGGTTGCGCTGCAGACGTAGGCCCACCGACTGCCGCGCCCGATACAATGGCAGTAGTTCTATTGAAAGGCGCAGCGCGAGCGCCAGCACTGTGAGCACCACCGTGAGCGGTACGAATAGCCGAGGCGCCCGATGAACTGTCTGTCGATGAGGCAAACGCCGGCTGTAGAGTCTTACCGACGAGGTCGGGATCTTCGGCCCACAGAAAGAGTTGGCCGTCTGATCCCGAATCATCCACACGAATCCAAGCAGCATGAATGGTTAAAGGCATAACGAGTATTGTACCGCGCGGCGCAACGCAGACCAAATTATCGGCAACATGCAACGCTTCCTTTTTCTTGCTGCGCTGTTTTCGCTACGCTGTTTTTCTTGCTACACTGTTTGGCCCGGTTACAATTGCACCTTGTTCGCACGGGCACTATAATGCTGAAAAATAGCAGAATGCCGAAAATAGCAGATGACGCAGCGTGTTGGTGGCTTTGTTGCCGCGCGCATCCATCCAGGACGTCCCAAAGGAATAATTGGTATGTTGAAAACGCACACATGCGGTGAATTGACTCTTGACCAGGTCGGCGAGCGCGTGACACTGGCCGGGTGGGTCAACCGCCGCCGCGATCATGGCGGGCTGATCTTTATCGACCTGCGCGACCGCTTTGGCTTGACCCAGGTGACCATGGACTCTGAAACCGCGCCCGAAGCCCACGCCATTGCCGACCAGGCGCGCAATGAATATGTTTTGCAGATATCAGGGGTCGTGCGTGCCCGCCCAGAGGGGTTTGAAAACCCCAATCTCGCCACAGGCGCTATCGAGGTCATTACCGACGAGGTGACGATCCTCAGTTCGGCCAAGACGCCTCCCTTCTATATCAGCGGCAACGCCGACGATGTGGATGAGGCGCTGCGTCTGAAATATCGCTATTTGGACCTGCGCCGCCCGCGCATGATGAATAACTTGGTGCTGCGCCATCAGATCGTCCGTTTCATCCGCGAATACTTGTCGGCGCGCGACTTCCTAGAGATCGAAACGCCGATCTTGCTCAAGAGCACGCCGGAGGGCGCGCGCGACTTTGTCGTGCCCAGCCGCCTGCATCCGCACGAATTTTACGCGCTGCCCCAAAGCCCCCAACAGCTTAAGCAGTTGTTGATGGTCGCGGGCATCGAGCGTTACTTCCAGATTGCGCGCTGCTTCCGCGACGAAGACTTGCGCGCCGACCGCCAGCCGGAGTTCACCCAGCTTGACCTGGAGATGAGCTTTGTC
>CAZZNG010000264.1:0-8277 GCA_964655505.1 uncultured Litorilinea sp.
GTGTAGGCGTCATTTCGAGAATAATCAACAAGGCAGACTGCATGGAATTTGCGCTGATCGTCAACCTACTTGCCTCCGGTATTCGCGCAGGCACTTCGATCCTCTTTGCCACCATTGGCGAAATCTTCGCCGAACGTGCCGGGGTGCTCAACCTGGGCGTGGAGGGGATGATGCTCATGGGCGCGATGACAGCCTATGGCGTGGCCTATAGCACAGGCAACCCGTGGATCGGGCTGGCCGCGGCCGCGGGGGCCGGGATGCTGCTGGCGCTGCTGCACGCCTTTATCACCGTCACCCTGGGCGCGGATCAGGTGGTGAGCGGTTTGGCGCTCACGTTTGTCGGCACCGGCTTGAGCGCGGTCATGGGCGCGCCGCTGGTCAACATTCCGCAAGCGCCGCGCTTGCCCAACCTGCCCATCCCCGGCTTGGCGACGCTGCCGGTCGTCGGGCCGATCCTCTTTGACCACAATGTGATCGTCTACATCGGCTTTCTGCTGGTTCCAGTGAGTTGGTTCTACATCTATCGCACGCGGCCCGGCCTGTCGCTGCGCGCGGTGGGCGAGTATCCCGCCGCGGCGGACGTGCAGGGCATCAACGTCTTTGCCCTGCGCTACTTTTATGTCATGTTGGGCGGGCTGCTGGCCGGTGTCGGCGGCGCGACCTTGAGCCTGGCGCTCAATCCGCGCTGGATCGAAGGCATCACCTCCGGACAGGGCTGGATCGCGGTGGGCCTGGTCATCTTCGCCCGCTGGAACCCACTCGGCGCGGCCGCGGGCGCGTACCTCTTCGGGGCCATTCGCCGCCTGCCGCTCGACCTGCAAAACGTGGGCTTCTTTCTGCGCAACCCAGCCTGGGGCTACTTCACCAATATGCTGCCCTATCTCTTCACCGTGATCGTCTTGGTGATCGGCTCGCGCGAGGCCATGCGCCGCCGCGCGGGCGCGCCCGCGGCCCTGGGCCAACCCTATGTGCGCGAAGAACGGGGCGCGTGACGCTTCTGTTCCAGCGACCCAATTGCTGCTAAATTCCTGCTAGATTGCGGAGTGTTCCTTGTTACCCACAAGCCATGTTGCCTACACTTGGCTGGCCCTCACGGTCGCCCAAGATACGCTGAACGCTGCGCCCCAGGCTGACTATCGCGGCGTGGCGCTGGCCGCAATGGGCAGCGATCTTGTCGATAAGCCGCTGGCCGCGATGCATTTTTACCCCAAGTATCGGTCTGCCGTCCTCTTTGCCCATACGCTCTTGGCCTATTTAGCAGTGGCGCTGCTCACGCTGCGGCTGTGGCCCAAAGGGTCTGTCTATGGCCTGGCCTGGCTCGGCCATGCTGTGCTAGACCGCATCTGGTTCTACCCCGACACCTTCTATTGGCCGCTGCGCGGCTGGCGCTTCCATGTTTGGCGCAAAAAAGGGTCTGAACAAACCGAGATGGGCCGCGCCTATGTCCACGCCTTCACGCGCCGCCCTGAACTGTGGGTGTGGGAGATTGGCGGGCTGCTAGCGCTGGCCTGGGTTGTTTGGCGTCATCGGCTCTATCACCCGCGGCGGCTCCTGCGCTTCCTCCTCACCGGCAGGCCGCCCCGCTAGCCGCGCAATGGGTACGCCATCGGGCGAACCGCCTGCAAGCAGTGTCCCCTTGGGCCGTCGCGTCGTCGTCAATACCGGCGCGCTGGCCGCGGCCAACCTGGGCCGCATCGTCGTCAGCTTTCTTATCCAACTGGTGGTTGCGCGGCGGCTTGGGTTGGATGTGCTGGGGCAGTATACCGTGGCGATGGCCTATCTCAACATCAGCCAAGTCCTGTGCGAAGCGGGTCTGCCGCTCTGGATCGTGCGCGAGATCGCGCATCGCCCCACCTATCGCCGCGCCTATTTCCGGCGCAGCCTGGCGCTGCAGTGGATCGCGGCCGCGCTGGTCTGGCTTGCGCTCACGGGCCTAACCGCCATTCTCCCCTATCCGCTCGCCACGCGCCAAGCCATCTTCCTGGTCGGCCTATCGCTGCCCTTCTTTGCCGTCGCCTCGGCCGCGGGCACAATCTTCCAAGCGGGCGAACGGCTCGATCTGCTGCTCATCGTCGAAATAGCCACCAACGGGCTTATTTTGCTGGCGAGCCTTTTCGTCGTGGCGCGCGCAGGCACAGTGGCCCACCTGTTGGCTGTGGTCGTGGCCGCGCAGGCGCTCTCCGTCCTGGTGGCGCTGGGCCTGCTGCAGCGCAGCCGGCTGATGGCCGGTCCCCAAGCGCGCGTCACGCTGTCGCTGTGGCAGATGGCGCGGCAGGCGATCGCCCTCTTTGGGTTGAGCCTGGCCGACACCCTGCTCCAGCGGCTCGATATTTTATTGCTCAGTCTCCTGGGCGATCCACGCCTGACAGGGCTTTACAGCGCGGCCTATAACTTGGTGCGCGTCGGCGTCAAGCTGGTGCAGAGCGTCTGGCGCGCGCTCTATCCCACGCTGGCGCGGCTGACGCAGCATGCACCAGCCCAAGCAGCACGGCTCGGCCAGGACACTTTGCGCTTCGGGCTGCTCGCCACGCTGGCTGTCGCCGCGGTCACCAGCGGCATCGCGGGCGACCTGCTTGCTTTGATCTACGGCGCGGACACCTCGCCCGATGCAGCCGCGGGCGCGCAGACGCTGGCCTGGCTGATCTGGGTGCTGCCGCTGCTGGTGATCCAGTTCTATCTTTCAACCCAGTTCATCATTGCCGGGCAGACCCGCGCCGCGCTGGGCGTCACCCTCGCCACCATTGCCGGGGTCGTGGTGCTGCTGCCGCTGTTGGCGCGTTGGGCAGGCGCGCCGGGCGCGGCCTGGGCCACACTCTTGGCCCAGATCGGGGGGACGGCATTGGGGCTTGCCCTGGCGCGGAACCAAACACGTTATAAAATACGTTTTGCCTCCCAACTGATGCGGCTGCTGCCGTTGGTTGCGGTTACAATGGCAACGAGTTTGTGGCTGCCCCTCGTGTGGTGGCTGCGTGGGGCCGTTGCGCTGCTGATCTTTGTGCTGGCGCTGCAGCCGTTTGGCCTGCTCACCCGCCAAGACTGGCAGACGCTGCGCAAAGCGTTGCGCCAATCCACAGACTAATCTGCTTGGCTGATTTGCTTGGCTGTGGGCGCTCCGTTATAATCGGTTTCTGTGGTCTGCAAGTTGTCCCTGCCCAAGTTGCAGCGGCACCAGTCTGCTTGCCACAGAGCAATCATATTCTTATGCACTCAACACAGTCTCTGTCGCCAGAAG
This sequence comes from uncultured Litorilinea sp., assembly GCA_964655505.1. GTDB lineage: Bacteria > Chloroflexota > Anaerolineae > Caldilineales > Caldilineaceae > QEUY01. The sequence continues at coordinate 3,233 of CAZZNG010000264.1, forward strand.
CCCCCCAGGACCAATCCTCTATCCTCACGCAGCGCAATTTTCCAGCAGATTCATCTGCGTCATATCGCGTCTTGATGATCGCGCCCACTAGCTTTTTCGCGGACTATGGATGTCATGTGCGCATCCTGGAAGAAGCGCGCGTCCTGCAAAAGATGGGGCATCAGGTGACCATCGTCACCTATCACAACGGCTCCAATGTCGCGGGGATCGACATCCGCCGCACGCTGCCGATTCCGTGGCGACAGCATTACGAGGTGGGTTCCAGCCGCCACAAGATTGCATTTGACGCGCTGTTGGGGGTCAAGACGCTGGAATTGCTGGCGCGCGGCCACTATCAGGTCATCCACGCCCATCTGCATGAGGGCGCGCTGATCGCCCATGTCCTAGGGCGCATCTTTCGCCTGCCCGTGGTCTTTGACTTCCAGGGCAGTTTGACCGAGGAGATGCTCGACCACCACTTTCTGCGCCGCACAAGCCCATTCTATCGTCCCTTGCGGCGGCTTGAGCGCTGGATCGACCGCACCTCGCAGGTGATCTTTACCAGTTCGAGCCACGCCAAGCGCCTCTTGTGTGATGAGTTCGACTGTAGCGAAGAACAGATCTACCCGCTGCCCGATTGTGTCAATGCCGATGCATGGCGGCCTGCTTCCGACTTCCCGCCCGATGAGATGTTGGCGCTGCGCCGCAGCCTGGGTGTTCCCGATGGTCACAAGCTGATTGTCTATCTCGGCCTTTTGGCCGAATACCAGGGAACCAGTCTGCTGCTGGAAGCAATGCAACGTATCTTGGCCCAACACCCTGACGTATATCTCTTGTTAATGGGCTTCCCTGGTGTGGAGCATTACCGGCGGCGGGCCGTCGAGTTGGGCATCGCCCATGCCGTCACCTTTACGGGGCGTGTCCCCTATGACGCGGCCCCGCGCTATGTTGCCTTGGGCGATGTTGCCGTCGCCCCCAAGCTCAGTGTGACCGAAAGCGCGGGCAAATTGCTAAACTACATGGCCGCGGGGCTGCCCACCGTGGCCTTTGATACCCCGGTAGCCCGCGAATATCTGGGGCAAGATGGGCTGCTGGCCGAGCGCGGGAATGTTGAGAGTTTGGCAGCCAAGTTAATGCACGCCCTTTTCCCGCCCGCCGCGCAAGCAGCGCACGTTCACAGTCTCGGCCCACGTCTGCGCCAGCGCGCCATTCAGCAATTTAGCTGGGAGCAAGCCGGGCAGGTCATCGTGGGCACGTATCAGATGTTGATTGAACGACGCCGGGAGCACCCCGTTTCCGAGTCAATGCCTGCCGCGCGTTGATGCACCGTACAACCGGCTGCCGATTGGTGGACTTGATGTCCAGGAGCGCACCTATGCAGACTGCTCAACAAATCTCCCAACCGATCATGCAAACAGATCGCTCTGGTTACAGCGATGATGGCCGCGGCCCGCTGATCCGGCTTGGCCTGCGGCTGCTGGGTTTGGCCCTGTTGGTGGCGTTCTGGGCCGCAACCGCCCAGACTGCCCACGCGCAGGCGACGCCCCAAGCCATTACGCCGCAGGTCACCACCCCCCAAGTAGACGTCAACACCGTCGCCGGCCTCAATGCCATCAACAACGGCTTTGGCTTTGAATACGCCGTGCCCAATGACCCGCGCAACCTAGTGGCTGACGGTGCAGGCCGCATCTGGTTCACCGCGCCCGCATCGAACGGCATCGGCGTTGTCACCATCACATCGGGTGTGAACGATCCGCTGATCGTCTATCAGGTGGAGTTCTACAGCTTCCCCGCCAACAGCGAACCCTATGACATTGACTTTGGCGACGGCGCGATTTGGTTCTCGCTGCACGGGGCCAATGCGCTGGGGCGCATGGACATCAACACGCGCGAGGTTCAGTTTTTCACCATTCCCTCGGCTGACGCCATGCCCACCGGCATCCACTTTGGAGGCGGGCAAGTCTGGCTGGCGCTCAACAATGCGCGCATCGCCAGCTTTGACCCGGCCACGACGACCTTTGTCGAATATCTCTTCCCGGATGATCTATCGGCGACCCCTCAAGTAGAAGATCTGGTCTACCAAGACAGCCGTGCCATCTGGTTCACCATGCCCCAGGCCAATCTCGTCGGCATCTACAACTCAGTGACGGATCGCTTCTTCACCATTCCCACCGGCGAACCTGGCCCCCACGGCATCGCGCTCGATTCAGACGGGCGACCGTGGGTAACGGCGATTGATGCGAGCCGCGTCGGGCGCTATAGCCCGACCACGGTCAGCAGTTGGATCTGGTATAACACGCCCACGTCCGACAGCCGACCTGCCAAGTTGATCGTCTTTGATTCGACCGACCGGCGCGAAGTGTGGGTGACAGAGAGCGCAACCGGCACAGCCGGGCGCATTCAACTGCTCAACGGTTTCGAGGTCGTCAAGCGCGAACCGGCCCATCTAGCCAATCCCGCGGGCGAGCCGTGGGGCATTACCCTAACCCCCAATCAGCATATCTGGATAGCGGACGCGGGGCGCAACATGCTCTATGAACTGACGCCGCCCTATATCTATAATCTCTATTTCCCATTTATAGAGACACCCGCTCTGGAGACACCTGCGCCGCCTGAAGCCGCGCAATAATTCTCGGTTGGATCAGCCCGTCGTTGGGCTGGTCTCTGTTTGTAATTTGGTGGAAAATTCTACATGGAACTGCAACACAAGACAGAAGAAACAACAGCAACCCATCACCGTACCGCTCGATCTAGGCGCACGCTGCGCGCCTGGGCGCGGGCCGCCACGCTGGTCATTGCCCTGGTGCTGACCACGGTTACGCCTGCTGCCGCGCAAGCGTCGCCCGATGCGAACCTCGCGGAGACAACCGAAACCGTGGCGCCAGCCGCGGACGCCCACAAGCTCTATGTCCCCACGACGAGCCGGGATGCCTGCTTGGGACAAAAAGACCCCGGTATGCCGATCGGCGTGCAGATGTACGGCAACACCGGCGCTTCCTCGCCCTTTTTCCCTGCCCTGCGTCAATCGCAAGCGTCCTGGCTGCGTGTCGCCATTGAATGGCGCAACGTGCAGCCGGAACCAGGCAAATTTGTGTGGAAAGAGGCTGACAGAGCCGTTGCTGCAGCGACGGACGGCTGTATGAATGTGATCCTCACGCTGGAGGGCACAGCAGATTGGGCCACCACAAGCGGCTCGCGCGCGCCCATCAAGCAGACCATGCTGGAGGATTACGCCGATTATGTGGCAGCCGTGGTCGAACGCTATGACGGCGACGGGATCAACGATGCGCCCAACGGCGCTGTGGTCGAAATGTTTGAGTTCTACAACGAACCTGACTTTGTGACCGCGGACGGCACATACTTTGGCTGGGGCAACAACGGCGCGCGCTACGCCGAAATGCTCAAGACCGTCTATCCCCGCGTCAAGCAGGCCAACCCCAACGCACAGGTTGTTATGGGCGGCATTGCCTATGAATGGTTCTACCGGGAAGAGGGAGGCCGAACCAGAGGCCATTTCGACCGCAACTTCCTCGACAACGTCTTGGCGAATGGCGGCGGCAACTACTTCGATTACATGAACTTCCATTGCTACCCCTTCCCCGAGAACTGCCGCAGTTGGAGCGAGGACCAATCAACCGGCCTGGTGGAAAAGATCCAGGACATCCGCGCCAAGTTGGGCGAATATGGCCTGGCAGACAAGCCCATGGTCATCACCGAACTGGGGTGGCACAGCGACGCCAACGATATGTACCCCAGCAACGACGACCTGCAAGGCCGCTACTTGGTCCAGTTGATGACCCAGGCCCTGGCCCATAACGTGGAAGTGGTGATCTGGTGGACGCTCGTCAACCCGCAGCCATCTGCCCCCGGTCTAGATGGTTATCCGTATGACACCGGCCTCTTCACCAACGGGCCTACAGTCCAAGAGAAACCATCATTCCGTGTCTTTGACGAGTACCGCCGCCGCATGGGCTATGCCGAATTTGTGGGCACCCACAGCGGCGTCGGTGACGGCGATGAGTTGGAAGCCTATCTCTTCCGCGATCCAGTGACCAAGAAGCGCTTTTACGTGGCCTGGACCAATTCCGTCGCAGGCAACGACAGCACGGTTATGATGGCTGAGGGGAAAAAGGCGACCATCTACAACAAACGCGGCGTGCAGATCGACGAGAAAAACGACGCCGATGACGGCACGACCGACAACAAAGTACGAATCCAGGTCGGCAGCGATCCTATCTATATCGTGATGGACTAGATTGTCCGCACGCATCCGTCCACAGTTGCTCACATAGCTGAACCGGAAGAGCAAAGGCCCGTTGTCGCGCGTCTTCCCCTCGAGGGAACTACGACAGCGGGCCATCTGTATACACAAGCTGTGAGGAGTCAATGCGTTTAAAACGAGTCTGCATCCTATCGTTTGCCGCCGCTGCCATTGCGCTGTGGCTGTTGCCGCGGGCGGCCCTGGCCCAATCGACATTAAACTTCCTGCCGCTGCTCACCAACGGCGATGCACCGCTTTGTCGCTTTGGCGTCAACGGCGCGCCCCGGTCCTACCCAATTGAACCCTTACGCATTGGTTGGTATGTGGACTATCAAGCGACCCAAAACCCCAATGCGCCGGGCAGCATGCACTACTACCCCATGATCCGGCTGGAGCAGATCGGCGAGGACGGCTATGCCTATTCAGTCTTTGGCAGCCGTGAGCCGACCTCTTTGGCCCAGCTCTACGCGGTGATCGACAACAACCCCAGCACCTACTGGTTCATCGGCAACGAGCCGGATCGCCTACAATTTCAGGATGATATGGAACCGCGCGCCTATGCACGCGCCTATCACGACCTCTATTACCTGATCAAAGAGCGCGATCCATCGGCCAAGATCGTGGCCGGGTCCATTGTGCAGCCCACCCCCCTCCGGCTGGAGTATTTGGATCAGGTCTTGCTCAACTACTTCGAACTCTACCGCGAGAAGATGCCGGTCGATGCGTGGGCCTTTCACAACTTCATCTTGAATGAGGCCAGTTGTTCCTATTACGCCCAGTTCTACCCCAACGACCCGAACGGCTT
>CAZZNG010000265.1:0-8261 GCA_964655505.1 uncultured Litorilinea sp.
GATGCGGCCCAAGTACTCGCCGATGATGCCCAGGAAGATAAGCTGCACGCCCCCCAGGAAGAGCACGCTGACCAGGGTGGTCGCCTGGCCCAGAAAGAAGCTGCTGCCCGACAGACGCAGGACAATGGTGATGATGATGCCGATCAGGCTGATGGTTGCTAGACCAAAGCCTGTATAGGTCGCCAGTTGCAGGGGCACATAGCTGAAGCCGGTGATGGCCGAGGTTGCCAGTTTGACCATTTTGCGCAGCGGATATTTGGTTTCGCCTGCATAGCGTTCGGCGCGCTCATACTCGATGCCGATCTGGCGGAAGCCGACCCAGCTGCTCAGGCCGCGCATGAAGCGATGCTGCTCGCGCAGGCGGCGCATGGCGAGGACGACGCGACGGTCCATCAGCCGAAAGTCGCCTGTGTCGAGCGGGATGTGAATATCGGTGATGCGCTGGAGCAGGCGGTAAAAGATGCTGGCTGTGAAGAGTTTGAACGCGGTTTCGCCCTCGCGCGAGGCGCGCACCGCGTAGACGACCTCGTAGCCTTCGCGCCATTTTTCCAACATGCGCAGGATGACCTCCGGCGGGTCTTGCAGGTCCGCGTCCATGACGATGACGGCATCGCCCTGGGCGAAGTCGGTTCCTGCGGTAATGGCGATCTGGTGGCCGAAGTTGCGGCTGAAATCCAGCACCTTGACGCGGCGGTCGCGCGCGTGGAGATCGAGCAGCAGGGAGAGCGACGCGTCGGTGGAGCCGTCATTGACGCAGACCAATTCCCAGCTTTCGCCGGTTTGGCCCATGACATCCACCACCCGGCGATAAAGCTCTGGGATGACTTGTTCTTCATTCCATATAGGCACGACGAGTGAAATCGTAGGGCGAGCGTCGGCCATTGTGCCATCCTCTGCGTGTGGTTCCATGGCGGATATGGTAAATCAAAGGGCGCGGCCTGGCAAAACGGCCCGCGACAGGTGCAATGATTCCTTCGTATTGATACGTGTTGAGGTCTAAGATAGGGCGCGCGGCCCCATTGGAGCGGGCATTTAAGCGGGTGATTTAGCCCCCGATTGACGCCGGTGGCAGGCTCCTGTTAGACTGTCGGTCAATCTCTTGAGCGGGATTGTCTGTTCAGGTGTTTTAGATCTAGAGGACGTGTCTATGGCGATTGAGTCATCGCAGTCGCAGGCGAGTTCGGCCTTGCCGGAGCTATTGAATAACGGGCGCAGCCATCTGCGGCGCAGGGCTGTGCGTCGTGCTGACTGGGCGCGCAGCCGGGTTCGCTTTCCGGCCCAACCGGGCAGTACGGCCGCGTCGAGCCAGGTCTTGCACGACCTGCACCGCAAGCAGTTGATCTTCAATCAGATCGATCTGCCGGGCCAGGTGCACGTCTACCGGGCCGACTGTCCGGCAGGGGCGCGGCTGCGTGTTCATGTGCTGACGCCCTGTCTGCAGACGGGCCGCGCGCTGACCCCCGCGGTGGCTGTGGTGGCCCAGAGCCTGCCCTATCATGCATCCAGGGTGGAACTGCCGATTGCGCTGCCCGCAGGCTACAGCGCGGTCACGATCTTGCCGCCGGAGGAGTTGATCACACCGGTGAAGGATTGGCTGACCGGCGCGCTCTACTACAGCGGGCCGATTGTCGATGTGCGCACGCTGGTGGGCGGGCACTGCTATATTGTGGTGTGGAGTCCGGACAACGGCATGGGGCGCTATTTGGTGCAGGTCGGCTATGAGCCGCAGGCGCGCTGGCGTGCCCTGCTGCAAGCGCCCTGGGTCTGGTGGCGGGTGCGCGGCTGGTATGGCGCGAGCCGTCGCGGCGCGGCATGGCTTTTGGCCGCGCTGTTGCTGTTTGGGCTGCTCTTGGTTGTTGTGCTGCGGATGGCGCTGGGGAGCGCGGCCCCGGCTGCGCGGGGGGATGAATAGTCTGCCCTGCGCTGGGGCATGGCCGCGATAAGGTTGTGACCTGGTTGTGATATGGTGGTAAGCATGCAGAGATGCGCATGCAGATAGAGGAATTATAAACGATGCGGATCGTATTGTATCTTGGTAAAGGCGGCGTGGGCAAGACCACCGTCGCGGCGGCTTCGGCGCTGCGCAGCGCGCAGTTGGGCAAGCGCACGTTGGTGGTAAGCACGGATATTGCGCACAGCTTGGGTGATAGCTTGGATGTGCGTTTGAGCGGGCAGCCCACGGAGGTGGCCGACAATCTCTTTGCCCAGGAGATCAATGTGCTGGAGGAGATTCGCCACCACTGGGGCGATATGCAGTCGTATGTGGGCAATTTGCTGCGCCGCCAGGGGATGAGCAAGGCTGTGGCTGAGGAGATGGCGATCATTCCGGGCATGGAAGAGGTGGTGAGCCTGCTCCATATCCATCGCCAGGCCATGATGGGCGAGTTTGACCGAGTGATCGTAGATGCCGCGCCAACGGGCGAGACGATCCGGCTGTTGACTGTGCCGGAGAGCTTCCAGTGGTATGTGGGGCGCATTACCGGTCTGGGGGATACGACGCTGCGCATGGCGAGCGGGCTGATCCGCCGCGTGATGCCGGAAAAAGACCCGTTTCATGGGCTGGACAATTTGGTCAAGGGGGTCAAGGAGCTGCAAAAGGTGCTGCTCGATCCCACGGTGACCAGCTATCGAGTCGTGCTCAACCCGGAGAAGATGGTCGTGAAGGAAGGGGCGCGCGCGGTAACCTATCTGTCGCTGTTCGGCTATCCGGTGGATGGTGTGATCGTCAACCGCATTTTGCCGGGCATTGAGAGCGATGGACGCGGCGAGGCGTGGGTGCAAACGCCCAGTGAAGATCCCTATTTGCAGCGGTTGCAAGCGATCCAGGCGCGCTATTTGGGCGAGATCGAACGGGACTTCAGCCCGCTGCCGCTGCTGCGATCCGGCTGGTTCGATGTGGAGATGGTGGGGCTGGAGCGGCTGGACGCGCTGGCGGCGCGGCTCTTTGGCGAACGCGACCCGGGCGAGGTGATGTTTGTGGGCCGAGCGCAGGAGATTGTCGAAGAGGGCGACGACTTTGTGTTGAAGGTTCCACTGCCCAATGTTGAACTGGACAAGGTGCGGTTGACCAAGCGGGGTGATGAACTCTATATTAGTATTGGCAACTTCAAGCGCGAGTTTTTGCTGCCATCGGTGCTGGCCCAGCGCGCTGCGGGCGGCGCTGTCTTTGCCGATGGCGTGTTGACGGTGCGTTTCCCGCCCGCGCCACAACCCAACATGCAAGGAAGTGTAGCGTAAATGTCTATTCCAACGATTGCCGCGGGCGCGGTGACGGGGGTGGCAGCGACGGTCGCGCGGACGCTGGCGCGGCGTGCCGGGCAAGGGCTTGCCGCGGGCGCGGGCGCGATGGTCGCGTCACAGGTGGTGTTGCGCGCCGGTGTTTGGCGCACGCCGCGCCCAATGCCGCACCAGGCGGCGACGTGGCTCGACCATCCGCTGCGGCTGCGCTATCGCAACCCCGGCGAGCTGTTGGGGCTTTTTGGGCTGTTTGGCGGCATGACCGTGGCAGACTTGGGCTGTGGCACGGGACTGTTCACGGTCGAAATGGCGCGCATGGTGGGCCAGCAGGGCCGAGTGCATGCGGTGGATATTCAAGCGCCCATGCTCGAAGCGACCAAGCAGCGCGTCGAGGCGCAAGGGCTGCGCGATCGGGTGACCTATCACCACGCAGGCATTCACGATATGCCGATTGCCGATGAGTCGGTGGATGTGGCGGTCATGGTGGCAGTGGCGGCGCAGGTGCCCGCACGCGTGCTGGGGCTGGAGGAAGTGCGCCGTATTCTGAAGCCAGGCGGCCGCTTGGCGATCAGCGAAGAACTGCCCGACCCGGCCTATGCACCGGCGCGTGTCGTGCGCGGCTGGGCCGAGGCCGCGGGCTTTCGTTTTGTGGCCCAAACGGGAACGCCCTTCTGTTATAGCATGATGTTCGCCAACGATTGATGGCGTTGATGCTGCAGTTGATGCTGTGGTTGCTGCTGCGTTAGATTTTCAGGTGGTTCGGCCAACCTAGACCTTCTGCGAGGGCATGGCTGTGTGATGTTCTGCACAAGCCGCCCTCTTTTATTGGAACCCATCTTCCTGCCGGAGGGATACCCTCATGTTAGACTACTCATTAGATTTTAATCTGCCGTACATTACAAAGGAATTGACCGGAATTGGCGGGTCGTTGCGCGCGACGCCTGACGATTTTGTTGTCGAGGAGATCCCGCTGTATGAGGCGCTAGGTGAAGGTCAGCATCTTTATGTGAATCTGACCAAGGTGGGCTATACGACCAAAGAGATCCAGGCGCAATTGGAGCGGCTCTTTGGGCTGGGGCGAGGAGCCGTCAGCTTTGCGGGCATGAAGGACAAGGCCGCGCGCACCACCCAGACCTTCAGCTTGAATGTGGGATTCCAGCCTGAGGCGTTTGCCGAGGAAGCGGTGGCGCGCATTCGCGCCGAGCTGCCGGTGGAGGTTCACTGGGCCAAGTTCCACCGCAACAAGCTGCGCCCAGGGCATCTACTGGGCAATCGCTTTACCATTACTGTGCGCGACCTGCCGGGGGACGCAGCCGTGGCAGCAGCCCAGGCTAACAAGATTGTGGCGCAGCTGCGCCAATCGGGACTGCCCAACTATTTTGGCCCACAGCGGTTTGGCACTTCGGGCAGCAATGTACGGCAGGGGTTGGCGGTTTTGCGCGGGGAGGGCGAGCGCAAGAGCCGCTGGCTGCGACGCTTCTTAATTTCCGCGTATCAGAGTTATCTATGCAACCGCTACCTAGCGCGGCGGGTCGAGATAGGGGCGTTTGACCGCCTCTTGTTGGGCGACGTCGCCAAGAAGTATGCCACCGGCGGCATGTTCCAAGTTGAAAATCTGATTGAAGAGCAACCGCGCTACCAAGCCCACGAAATCAGTTTTACCGCGCCCATGTATGGCAGCAAGATGTGGGCGGCCCAGGCCGAGGCTGGTGAGTTAGAGGCCGCCATTTTGGCCGATGCTCCTGCTGGCCTGGCCGAACTCGACGCGGCGCGCGTCGAGGGGACACGTCGCTTGGGTCGCTTGTTGCTGCCCGATTGCGAGGTGACGACCAGCGCGGGCGGCGAGGGGGTTACGGTGCGCTTTAGCCTGCCCAAAGGCGCGTTTGCCACCACGGTCATGCGCGAGATCATGAAGGTCGATACGGCTGCGTTGGCCGCTGTGGACGGCGAGGATGCCGACGAATAGGGGCAGATGAGGCGGAGTCGATAAAAAGAGGCTGCAAAAAGAGGCTGCGGCTTTCCCCACTTTGGGTGCGTGGTTGCTGCGGCAAAGCAGAGATTGATAGAAGATTGGCATAGAAGACTGATATGAGCGTGGCGAAGCGTAGTAGCCGTTCCATTAGGAGTAATTTTGAACAAGCAGGATTGGCTGTCCGACAGGCAAAGGCAGCAGCAACGGATTCGACGGAATGAAGTTATGGAAATGCCGCTGTTCCCATTAAATGTGGTGCTTTTTCCCGGCATGATGCTGCCGCTACACATCTTTGAACCGCGCTATCGGGAGATGATCGACCACTGTTTGGAAGAGCGCATTCCGTTCGGCGTGGTGTTGATCGCCGAAGGGAGCGAGGTCGGCGGAACGGCAGTGCCGCATAAGATCGGCACTGCGGCGCGCATCATTCGCAAGGAGCGCCAGCCCGATGGCCGCCTGAACATCACGGTGGTGGGGACGCAGCGTTTTCGCATTTTGGAGTTGGACGACAGCCACAGCTATCTGACCGCTAAGGTGGCGCTCTATCCGGTTGTCAACGGCAGCACACGGGCCGCGTTGGAGATGGGCTATAAGGTGCGCCCGAAGATCATCGAGTATGTGGAGTTGTTGAGCAAGGCGAGCAAGACTGAATTGAAGCTTGACCGGCTGCCCGAAGACCCGACGACGCTGGCTTTCCTGGTGGCGATTGCGCTGCAGATCAACAACAAGGACAAGCAAGCGCTGTTGGAGTTGATGGGGGTTCCTGAGATGCTGGATCGAGAGCGCTATCTCTTGTCGTGCGAAACGCTGCTGTTGCGCCACATGCTTGAGACACAGGACGAGTTGGCGAGCATGAGCAGCGGTCCAACAGGATATATTTTCAACAACTAGAAAATTTGAATTCAGCGGCAACTCGTGCTATACTCTCGAATACTTCAGTACGGGGGATTAGCTCAGCTGGCTAGAGCGCTACGTTGACATCGTAGAGGTCACTGGTTCAAGTCCAGTATCTCCCACTCCCGCCCGGCAAGCCGCCGGGCGGTTGGCTATTTCACCAGCAGGTCCGCGTGGCCGGGGTGCAATCGCCCTGTCTGAATCAACTGATCAGATCAATGCGTTGACCAGGAGCAGTACGAAGCTCCGCCATCGCCAGAGAGTCGCAATCAATTGGCTGGAAGTTGCGGCGGATGGCCCTTCCGAAGACCACCTGGGAGCGAAGGGGTGAAGGGCAGCGTTGGCTGCTTGGGTAGTTCCTTCCGGGTAGCTCCGTTACTGGCTAGGTTGAGTGGCCCATCGACGGGTTGCGCGGGGTTGCACCTGTGCGCCGATGGGCAACATGGGTGGAACCACGTGCGCAAGCTGCGTCCCATGCGGGGATGCGGCTTTTTTTATTGGCGCAACGGGTGGTGGTGCTCGCCGGCACTGGCACAGGAGGTAGAACAAGCGCGAATGGATCGTCTAGCAAAATATCCGGCTGTTGTGGCCGCGTGTGAATCGCCCCCTGTGTCTGTGCCCGATTTGGTCGATCTGTGTGTGGCTGTGCAGCAGATCCCCGCACCCACAGGCGATGAAGGGATGCGCGCCGAGTGGGTTGCCGAGCGCTTTGCCGCGCTGGGCCTCAAGGATGTCGAGCGGGATAGGCTGCACAATGTGATCGGTCGTGTGCCGGGGGCGCGGCGCGCTCCGGCCCTGTTGGTGAGCGCGCACACAGATACGGTCTTTGGACGTCATGTTGATCTAAGTGTGCGGCGTGATGACGGGGCCGGGCGCATCTATGGGCCGGGGATCGGCGACAATTCCACGGGGGTGGCCGCGCTGTTGGCGCTGGCCGAGATCATGCAGTCGCTGCCTACGCCACCGGTCGATATTTGGTTTGCCGCCAACTCCAATGAAGAAGGGCTGGGCGATCTCAAGGGGATGCGTGCCGTCTTTGATCGGCTGGGCGACGAGGTCGGGGCCTGCATTGTGATCGAGGGCATGGGGTTGGGGCGCATTGTACACCGTGGGCTAGGCTCGCGCCGCTTTCGCATCCATGTGGAAGCGCCGGGCGGACACAGTTGGAGTGATTTTGGCGCTGCCAGTGCACTGCATGTCTTGGTGCAGCTGGCGGCGCAGTTGACTCATTTGCGCCCGCCGGAATCGCCGCGCACGACCTTTAACATCGGGCGGATGGGGGGCGGCACGTCGGTCAACTCCATTGCACAGCACGCCTGGTTGGAACTGGATCTGCGCAGCGAGGATCAGCAGGCGCTGCAAACGATGATTGAGCAAGTGTTGGCGATCGCGCAGGGCTATCAGACGACCAAGCTTTTGCGCCGCGGGGTGAGTGTCAAGGTGGAGACCATTGGCGACCGCCCGCCAGGTGAAATCCCCGCGGATCATCCGCTGGTGAAGGCGGCTGTGGCGACCCTGCGCCATACAGGTTATGAGGGAATGCCGGACCTGCGCATCAGCAGCACCGACGCCAACATCCCGCTGCATCAGGGCATTCCCGCGGTCTGTATCGGCGTGACCGAGGGGGGCAATGCACACCGGCTGAGCGAATGGATTCAGACACGCCCGCTGGCACAAGGGATGCGCCATTTGCTGCTGCTGACCTGGTGGGCCGCGGACTGGTTGAACGAAGGATAGCGCCTTCGCATAGATGTTGCGAGGCTGAACAGATCAGGGCTGTGCCGAACCGTCTGCTATGGGCGAGAGGGAACGGGCAGTTTATTTGGATGAGAGAGGGGAAATCGTATGAGCGATCAAGTGCAGCCGGGGCTGGCCCTGGGCGAGCTTTCGGAAGAAGACAAGGAGCGCCTCTACCGCATTCGCCACAGCGCGGCGCATGTGATGGCGGAGGCTGTGTTGGAACTCTATCCCGATGCGAAGATCGCCATCGGGCCGCCCATCGACACGGGCTTTTACTATGATTTCGACCTGGGCAAGGATGAGCAGGGCAAGCCACGCACCTTTTCACCGGAGGATCTGGAGCAGATCGAGAAGCGGATGCGCCAGATTATTGCGGGGAAGCATCCCTTTGTCTATCGCGAGGTCTCGGCGGATGAGG
>CAZZNG010000266.1:0-8249 GCA_964655505.1 uncultured Litorilinea sp.
CCATGGTCACGACGTGTGGCGCGTGCGAGTCATGCCGCCTGAACAACCGCCCGAAGAACAGCCGCCTGCGGAGCAGCCTCCTTCCGGCGGCGGAAATTATGAGTTCAACCGGGCGCTCTTGCAGCGCTGTGACCCCAACGCGGGCGTCACCTATGTGCACGGCACAGTCTACAAGAACAGCCAGCCGGTCAACGGCTATCGAGTCACCTTTAGCTATGCGCCCGACGGTCCGCCTGTTGCGACCATCACCTCGGGGCCGCATGAAGGGTATCCCAATTGGGACACCGGCTATTACTCGCATATCTTGCAGCACGACGGCCCGCGCGAAGGCAACTGGTTCTTCTGGATTGTAGACGGAGGCGGCCAGCGTATCTCGGCGATTGCAAATGTCCACACCGACGGCGAAGCCGGCGACGGAAAGTGTCAACAGGCAGTCATCGACTTTGACTCGTAAGGTTCAAACGGCCCTGCGCCAAACCCTGGTCCTGTGGGCCGGCCTGCTGGTTGTCGGTGGGTCGGCCCTTTTGATCCTCAGCCTGCCACCGGCGCGCAGTTGGCTTTGGTCCCACACAGGCGAAGAAGAATTCTTTGCCCAAGTGAAGGGGCTGACCGACTTGATGTCGGATCAACTGCGCCCGCGCTTGGATCTGGCGCGCGACGTGCCCATCGCCCACACCGATGTCAACCCCTTGGGCATCAACGTCTTTCTAGAGCAAGAGGTCGAACCAGCCAAGCGCGCCCTGGCCGTTGAGATGGCCGCGGCCGCAGGCTATCATTGGCTGCGCCAGGAATTCCCCTGGGAGGACATTGAAATTCACGGCAAAGGCGACTTCGAGGATCGGCGGCATGAGCCGTACCGTTCAGCGTGGGAGAAATACGACGCCATTGTCGAACTGGCCGAGGCCAACGACATGGAGTTGATCGTGCGCCTGAGCAACCCACCGGCCTGGACACGCGCCGGGGGCGACGAGGTCGGAACCTTTGCCCCACCGGACGATATCCAGGACTTTGCCGACTATGTGACCGCGGTCGTCAGCCGCTACCGCGGGCGCATCCGCTACTATCAGATTTGGAACGAGCCGAACATCTACCCCGAATGGGGCATGTACGCCATCAGCCCCGAAAGTTATGTCGATCTGCTGCGCGCAGGCGCAGAGGCAGCCCGCGCCGCAGACCCCGACGCCATCGTCATCGCGGGCGCGCTGGCTGCGACCATCAACTTGCAGCCGGACTTGGATGACCCCACCCAAAACAGCCTGAGCGATCTGATCTTCCTCCAGCGCATGTATGATGCCGGGGCCGCTCCCTATTTCGACATCATGGCAGTACAGGGGTATGGCTTGTGGAGCGGGCCGACCGACCAGCGGCTGCACCCGCGCGTGCTCAACATCAGCCACCACCTCTTCATCCGCGACATCATGGTGCAAAACGGCGACGCAGCCAAACCCATTTGGATCTCGGAAATGAACTGGAACGCCGCGCCAGAGGAAATCCCCACGCCCTATGGCCGCGTCAGCTTGGCCCAGCAGGCTCGCTATCTGCCCCTGGCCTATGAGCGGGTGGCCGAAGATTGGCCGTGGATCGGCGTGGCTTCGACCTGGTATCTGAAGCGCGCCACCGACGCATGGGAGCAAGCGGGGCAGCCTGAAGCCTATTTCCGCCTGCTCGCGCCCGACTTCACGCCCATGCCTGTCTATGAGGCCATGCGCGCCTACACGGCATCGCTCGACGACCAGCACACGGACCCGCGTGGAGACAGCCCATGACGAGCCTCGTAGGTGATCAGGCCGGTGATCAAACCGATGAGCAAGTTCATGAGCAATCACATGAGCAAGTTCATGATCAAGACGCGGTGGTCATTCCCCAAGCGCTCACGACGCGCGCCGTGGCGCGGCCCGGCATCCTCCACTATGCCCTGCTGGGGGTGATTGGGATTACGGCCGCGACGCTGCGGCTGGGGCTGCTGACCGCGTCCAGCCTGTGGAGCGATGAGGGCAACACCTGGGCGCTGATCCAACGTCCCTGGGCCACCATCGCGCAACATGCCGCGGCGGACATCCACCCGCCGGGCTACTACTGGCTGCTCAAAGGCTGGACCTCGTTCTTTGGCGTGGACGCGGCAGGAATGCGCAGCTTTTCCGCGCTGGCAGGCGTATTGCTGGTGGTGATGGTCTACATCATTGGGCGTCAGGTGGCCCAAACCGCCCAACTCCACGCGGACTTTGCCTTGCCCGCCGCGTGGCTGGCGGCAGTCAACCCGTTCCAGGTCTACTACAGCCAAGAAGCGCGCATGTACATGCTGCTCGCGCTGGTGGGCGCGGGACTATTCTCGGCGCTGCTGGCCTGGTTCGAGCGCGAACGCACGGGCCAATCCGTCCGGCGACCGCTGGCGCTGTTCATCGTGTGCGGCGCGCTTGGCCTTTGGATCCACTACAGCTTCCCCATTTTACTGGCCGCGGCAGGGCTGGCCTATCTCTGGCATTGGCGCGAACGGCTGCGCCGCGGGTCAGCCTCGGCAGCTTGGGCATTGGGCCGCTACGCGCTTGCCAATCTCGCCATCCTCTTGCTCTTTGCGCCGTGGCTGGGCACCGCGGTCGAGCGGGTGCTGAACTGGCCCCACGGCGGCCAGGTGACCTCCGCGACAATGGGGCTGCAGTTGACGCTGCGCACGCTGGCCTACGGGCCGCTGCGCGAAGTGCCCCAACCGTTGTGGCCTTGGCTGGCCGCGGTTGGCCTGCTGCCGCTCTTGGGGCTGGCCGCGCTGATCCGCCGCCCTGTAGGGGTGACCTTGGGGCTTTGGCTGCTCGCGCCGGTTGGCATGATGGCCGCTCTGGGGCTTTTCAACGATGCCTTTCTCAAGTTCCTGCTGGTGGCATCCCCGGCCTGTGTGCTGCTGACCGCGGCCGCGGCGTGGCTGCTGCCCTACCCGCGCATTGGCAGTCTGCTGCTGGCCGCGGGCGGCATGGCGCTGGCGCTGCTGGTGCTGCCCGGCTATTACTCGCTGCCCAACGTGCGCGACAACTATGCCGGTGTCGCCGATTACATTCGCGTCATGGGCGATCCGGAGACAGACCTGGTGCTGCTCAACGCGCCGGGGCAGGCAGAAGTTTGGCGCTACTACGATCCAGGGCTGCCGACCCTCGGCCTTCCCGCGCAACGCCCGCCCGATCCCGCTGCGACCACGGCTGCGCTGGCGCAAGCCGTCGCGGATCGGCGTCAAGTCTTCGCGCTCTACTGGGCGACGGATGAGGCCGACCCGGGTGGTATTGTGGAACGCTGGCTCGATCAACACGCCTTTCGCGGGCTTGCCGGTTGGCAGGGCAACATGCGCTTCGTGGTCTACGCGCTGCCCAATCAGTTGACCTGCCGCAACTTGGAGCCGGTCCCCACCTTTGGCACGGCGATTGGCCTGCTGGCCGAATGCCAGCCGGAGCGCCATCAGGTGGTTGCCGCGGGACAAACCGCGCTGGTGGAACTGCGTTGGCAGACCGTGGCCCCGCTGAACGAAAAATATGTCGTGACGCTGCAACTGCTCGACGAGCGCAACCAGGTGATCGCCCAACACGACGCCGAGCCAGCCGGCGGCTCTGAGCCGACCGACCAGTGGTCGCCCGGTGTGGCTGTGCAGGATAACCACGGCTTGCCCATCCCACCCGGCACGCCGCCCGGCGTCTACCGCTTGATCGTAGCGGTCTACAATTCCGCGGACGGCACGCGCCTGCCCACGGCAAGCGGTGACGCGCTCGAACTGGGTACAATAGAGGTTGAACGGCCAGCCGACCCGCTCCCCGCGGACGTGCTGCCCATTCAGGTCCATGCAAACGCCCGCTTGGGGCCGGTGATGTTGGCGGGTTATGCCGGGCATCGCAAGGCATTCAGCCATGCGCCCGAAACGCCGCTGTCCCCCGGCGACATCGCCCACTTTACTTTCCTTTGGCAAGCGCCCGATCCACTGCCCGACGATTGGCCCGACGACGCGCAATTTACTCTGCAACTGGGCAGCCAGACACTGACTGCGCCGCTGGCCGGGGGCAACTACCCCACGCACGCATGGCAGGCAGGCGAGTTGGTGCGCGGCGAATTCGACCTGCTCTACGACGGCAGCGCCCAAGCGCCGGTGCTGACGGTGGAGGAGACGTCGCTGGAGTTGATGCGCCTCCCGCGCTAGCCTGTCGGCAGCAGTTGATAGCAGCAGTTGACGGCAGTGGATTTGCGGTTGGTTTGACAGCCCACTATATTTGTTATAGCATGAATCTGAGTACGCGTGAGAGTGAAAGGGTAGGCCATGTCACACGTCGAAGATTGTCACCCGATCTCCAAAGAGCGAGGGCGGGGTCAGGCGCTACAACCTGCGCCGGGCGCAGAGACACTCGAACAATTTCTTTGCCCGGTCGATGAAGCCGCGCGCATCATCGGCCAAAAGTGGACGCTTCAGATCGTTCATGAGCTGTTGGACCACCCGTCGCGCCGCTTCTGCGAATTGCAGGAGGCGCTTGGCGGCGTCAACCCCAGCACCTTGAGCAGCCGTCTCAAGATGTTGGAAGAAGAGGGGCTTGTGCATCGAGTCCAGGTCAGCGCCATTCCGCCCCATGTGGAGTACAGCCTGACGCAGATGGGCCACGAACTCAGCCCGGTGATCTCGGCGGTGACCCAATGGAGCAACACTTGGCTCTGTGGCGGCCCGTGCGGCACGGAAGAAGCCACAGACCAAGAAGTCGAATTTGCCTGATCGCCGAGGGGTTGACGGCGAGGCTGATTCGCCCTCAAACTTGCTCTAGAAAACTGTGTGTCTATGATTGTTCGCGGGATTACCGTGGGGCTGCTACAGGAGAATTGCTACATCTTGGGCTGTGAAGCAACCCACGAAGGCGTTGTCATCGATCCCGGCGACAACGCGCGCGCCATTTTGAAGATCATCAAAGATGAGGGATTGACGATCACCAAGATCCTCAACACCCATGCCCACTTCGATCATGTGTTGGCCGTTGATGCGCTGCGCCAGGCCACGGGCGCGCCCTTTTATCTGCATCCCGCGGATCTGCCTATCCTGCGCGATGTACCCGACCGCGTGCGATTGTGGCTCGATTCGGAAGTCGACCCCGTCGAAGACCCAGACGAGTTCTTGGAGCATGGTCAGATCATCAAGTTTGGGCAAGAAGAGCTTGAGGTGCGCTTTACCCCAGGCCACTCGCCGGGACATGTGATCTTCGTCCACCATGCCAGCGGCCAGGTCTTTGGTGGGGACACGCTGTTTCGGGGCAGTATTGGCCGCTTTGATCTGCCGTTGGCCGACGGCGAAACGCTGCTGCGCAGCATCCGCGAGCAGTTGTTCACGCTGCCGGATGAGACGATTGTCTATCCCGGCCACGGGCCGGAAACAACGATCGGCGAGGAACGCATTTACAACCCCTTTGTCGGTCAAATCGCTTCGGCGGGTTGAGCGCCGCCCTGTGTGAATGGGATCAATGTCCGGCCCTTTTGGGACGAAAGACCGTGTGACAGGCTTTGTTCAACGGTTAATCTATGACCACATACTTAGATTCACTTTCAGGTTGGTTCAAGCGTCGCAGTTCGCAGCAGGCCGCCGGACCGTCTGGAACAGCGTCCGGCACAGAGAACGAAACCGAAACCACCACAGGCGGCAGCATCAGCAGCGAGCCGGTGGTGGTGTGGGAAGCGGCCAATCGCATGGAAGCCGAGATCGTGGCCGGACGGCTGCACAGCCAAGACATCCCAGCCGTGATCCGCGGCGAAGCGTTGGGACCGATCTACGGGTTGACGACTGGTTCGCTGGCCGCGGCGCTTGTGCTTGTGCCGGCGCCTTTGGCTGAAAAAGCCTTAGAAATTCTGGCTACCGACGTTGACTGGAACAGCGACTCTGACCTCGAAGGAACAGGCGGCGAATCCGCCTAGCGCCACAGCTTCGACCCCACCGGCGCTGATCACCGTCCAGAATATTTACAAGCGATATGGCCGCAAGCCGGTCCTGCGTGGCGTTGACCTCACGGTCGAGGCCGGGCAGGTCATGGCGCTTTTGGGCGCGAATGGCGCGGGCAAGTCCACGCTGCTGCGCACGATCAGCGGCCTCTCCAAGCCCGACCGCGGCACGATCAGCCTGGGTGGGGTGACCTTCCACGCAGCGGGGCACGAACTGCGCCGCTATGTGGGGCTGGTCAGCCACGCGTCGCTACTCTATGACAACCTGACCGCGGAGGAAAATCTCAACTTTTTTGCGCGCATGTATGACCTGCGCCGCCCGGCCGCGCGCATCGAGCAGGTGCTGCGCGCCGTAGACCTGTGGACACGCCGCCGCGACCCGGTTCGCACCTACAGCCGCGGCATGGTCCAGCGGCTTGCCATTGGCCGCGCCATCTTGCACAACCCGCCCGTGCTGCTGCTCGACGAACCGGATACAGGGCTGGATCAGACCAGCGCGCAGATGCTGCACGATCTGATCCGCTCCCTGGGCGCGGACAACCGCGCCATTCTGCTTTCGACGCATAATTTGGACCGGGCGATTGAATGGGCCGATACTGTCTGCCTCTTGGCGCGTGGTAAAATAGTCCATACCGCGGCCACCGCTGCGCTGGATGGCGCGGCGCTGCGCCGCCTATATGCTGAAGCCAGCGAGGACGTATGAGCCTTTCGGTCCCTGTACAAGAAAAGAGGGCGACTACCCAAACAGCCCAGGCAGAGCTGTCGCCCGTCGAAATGGCGACCGGCGGCGGCATCGGCTCGTACCTGTCCAAAGTCTGGGCAGTGGCGCAAAAGGATTTGCGCGCCGAACTGCGCGCCAAAGAAACGTTCAGCACCATGGCGGCCTTTGGCGTGCTGGCCGTACTCATCTTCGGGCTGGCCTTTGATCTGCGCGTGCCGGAGGCCAAAATGGTCGTGCCGGGGGTGATCTGGGTGGCGATCCTGTTCACCGGCGTCTTGGGGCTGAATCGCAGCTTTGGGGCCGAGGTGGATCGCGGCAGTTTGGCCGCGCTCTTGCTGGCTCCGGTGGATCGCAGCGCGATCTATTTTGGCAAGACGCTGGCGCATCTGGTCTTTTTGTTGGCGACAGAAGCCATCTTGCTGCCCGTGATCTTGATCATCTTCGATCTGAACGTGCTGCATCCGTGGATTCTTGTCAGCGTCTTGCTGGGCAGCCTGGGCTATGTCAGTGTGGGCACGCTCTTTGCCGCGCTGGCAGCCAGCAGCCGCGCCCGCGAGAGTATGCTGCCGATCCTGCTCATGCCGGTGATGGTGCCTGTCTTTATGGCCGGGGTGGGCCTCTGTGCAGCCGTGTTGGACGGGCGCACGCTGGACGACTTCCAGCGTTGGCTTTGGATGCTTGTGGCTTATGATCTGGTCTTTATGACCATCGCGTTCTTGGTCTTTGACTTAATCTGGGAGGAAGTGTGAGTACACTTGTTGCCAAGCGAACGGCTTCCGCCGGTGTGGGCCATCTGCTCTTGCTGCTCCTCAACGTTGCAGCGGTCGTTGGGATGGCCGCGCTGATGTGGGGCGCGCTGATCTACGCGCCGCCCGCCGCCAACCTGGCCGGGACCGAGCAGATTGCCCAGCGCATTTTCTACCTGCACATGGGCTGTAACTTTGGTGCGCTGGCGGGCTATGCAGTCTCGCTGGCAGGCAGCGTCGGCTACCTGTTCACTCGCAATTTGAACTGGGATCGGGCGACCCAAGCCAGCATCGAAGTGGGGACACTATGTGGCCTGGGCACCATATTAACCGGCATCTTTTGGGCCAAGCCGACGTGGAACACCTACTGGACATGGGATCCGCGCCTGACGACCGCGACGATCACCGTCTTGCTCTATATCGCCTATCTGCTCTTTCGCAATGGGATCGACAACCGCGAAACGCGCGCGCGCTTTGGCAGCATCTACGCGCTCTTTGCCTTCTTGAGCCTGCCGCTCACCTTCTACAGTGCGCGCTGGTTCCGCTCGATCCATCCGGTTGTCTTTTCGGGCGAAAATGCGGATAGCCAGGGCGACTTTGCCATTGGGCCGACCATGACCCAGACAGTGGGCATCGCAGCCATTGCCTTTACCCTCCTTTTTGCGTCGTTGATGCTCTACCGCTGGCGACAGTTGCGGCTCGAAGACCGCATCGCCGAACTACGAGAGGAAATCGAGTAAGATGTTCTTCCTAGCAGCCGCCTTCATTGCCGTCTGGGTAGTGGTCACAGCCTATGTCGTCTATATCAGCAACCGGCAGCGGCAGTTGGAACAGGAATTGGAAAC
>CAZZNG010000267.1:0-8210 GCA_964655505.1 uncultured Litorilinea sp.
GCGCATTGCTTTCGCCCATCGGTCTGCTTGTGGTGGCGGTCGCAGGGCTGGCCGCGGCGTGGGCCAGCAACTTGGGCGGCATTCGCGACAAGACCGCGGCAGTGTGGGCCGCCATGCAGCCCCACTTTCAGCAGATGCGGGATTGGCTCACAGCCTACCTGCCTACAGCATTGTCCGGTCTGCAATCGACTTGGAGCACGGTCTGGACGGCCCTGCCTGGCGTGGTGGGCAGCGCGCGTACCCTCATCCAAAGCGCATGGGCTGCGCTCATGCAGTTGCTCGAACCGGCCCTAAACCGGCTGCGCGACAGCTTTCGCACGTTGCAGACCGGCGTCGGGCAGTTGGGGCCAACGTTCCAGGGGCTGCTGGCCGCGGTGCAGAACGTGTGGACCGCGCTGCAGCCGATCCTCACCCTGTTGGGCCAGTTGATTGCAGGCACGCTCGGCGTGGTGGCGGTCACCGCGGTCAACCTGCTGGCCGCGTCCTTCAACCACCTTGCGCCGCTTGTCGAAAGCGTGGTGGCGCAACTGACCTTGACGCTCAACACGCTGGCAACCGTGATCCGTGAGATGGTCAACCTGGTCACAGCGCTCTTGCGCGGCGACTGGAAAACCGCCTGGCAGTCGGCGCAGACCATCGCGGGCGCGATGGGCAAGTACGTGGTCGGCACCGTTCGCAATCTGGGAACAGTCGTCAAGAACGTCTTTGCCATCCTCTTCGACACCGTCGTCAACACGCTGGACGATTTGGGCGTGGATGTCGACGCCGCGCTGGATGCCATGCAGACCACCTTTGAGACGGCGTGGGAGACGATTGAGACGACTGTCACCGATGCCATTGACGCCATCGTCGAGGTCTTTGAGACGCTGCAAACGTGGCTGACCACAACGCTGCAAGGCGCTATCAACAGCTTCAAGACCTTCCTAGAGGGCATTACCCTGCCCAACCCCTTTTCGGCCTTGCAGAGTGCCGTTGAAGCCATCAAGACGGCCATCGACACGCTATGGGACACGATTCAGCGGTTTGTCGATTGGCTGGGCACGCTCAAAGTGCCCAATCCCTTCGGCGGCTTCTCGGTGCCCTCGATTCCCGGCTTTGCCGCGGGCACGGCCTTTGCGCCGGGCGGCTTGGCATTGGTGGGCGAGCGCGGGCCGGAACTGGTCGAACTGCCGCGCGGGGCGCGGGTCTACGACGCCAACGAGACCCGGCGCATGGTGGGCGATGCCATGCACATGGAGAACCACTATCACATCTACAACGAACTGGACTTAGAGAGCGTGGCGCGCCGTGTGGCCCAGATCGTGCAGCGGAGGGGGCGCTAACCATGTTGGTCCGTTTACGACGCGGCAGCACCGTGATCCCCCTCAGCGGCGGCGGAACCATTGCAGGCTGCACCTACGTGCCGCGCACGCCTGACCTCGACGAGCAGGCTGTCACCTCCATCCTGCGTGACGGCGGCGATGTGGCGGCCCTGGCGCGGCGCAATGTGACCGAGAGCGCCAGCGTCATTCTCACCGGCACAGCCGCGGCCATTCTGAACCAGGTGCGCGCCCTGGAGGCGCTCTTTCCGGTTGAGGCAGCCGCGCGGCGACCGGCCAGCGAGCGGGTCTATCTGGAGTTTCGTGTCCAGGATAGCGGCGACATCTACCGCTCTGAAATTCTGACCGGCCGCGTGGAATGGCCGTCGAACGTGCCCATCGGCCCACGGCTGCTGGGCGGAGCGGTCGAGGTGACGCTCATCTGGCAGCGGCGCTACTTCTGGGAAGATACCACCTTACGCGCCGTGCCCCTATCCAACGGCAACGGCAACAACGTGACAGGCGGGCTGACGGTCTACAACCACAATGACGCAGGCAGCGGCCACGACAACTACGTGGACATTGGGGCGTCCGCGGTGGGCGGCGTGATCCCGACCCCGGCGCGCATCAAACTGGTGAACACCAGTGGCGCGACGTATGGCCTACGCAACCTCTACATCGGTCACAACGTGCAGGCCAGCCCCAGCGCGTTGAATCCTATCGTCGAAGCCGAGAGCAGTCACTTGGCAGGCAGCAACATCAACGACACCAGTGCCAGCAACGGCAGCTATCGCCGCGTCAACTGGGCCGGGGACAGTGACACCATTGGCTTCGGCTGGACACTCAATGCGGCCCGTCTGGCCGCGGCCAAAGGGCACGCCTTTCGGGTGCTGGCTCGCTTTGCCTCGACCCCGGCCAGCGACATCTTTGCGCGCGCCTGGATCGGCTACCCGCCCAACATTCCCGTCACCGAACTGGAAAGCGCGGACGAAGTACAACTTGGCGGCGCGCAGTTGGTCGATCTGGGCTTGCTGCACCTACCGCCTGTGCCGCTGGATAGCTCGGTGGCGCTGGTCTTGGCCCTCTCGCTGCGTTCGGCAGGCGGCGGCACGGTCGAACTCGACTTTGTGCAGTTGACCGCGCTCGATTCGTGGCGGCATCTTCAGCAACTGGGCTATCAGATCAGCGTGGGGGACGCGGTGGTCGATGATGGCGTCGCGGGCATTGTGTACGGCCAGGAGCCGGACGGCGACCAGATTCCGATCTACAACGCTTTCGGCCAGCCGGTGCATCTGTGGCCCAATGCCCAGCAGCGGCTCATGTTTCTGTGGGATGAAGGCAGCAACATGAACATCGCCCGCACCTTCAGCGTGCAGGTGCATGTACGACCGCGCAGGTTAACCGTATGAGTTGGGAAGTGGTGTGGACCAATCGCACGGGCCGCGGCCTGGCAACACCGCCGGGCCTTGCGGTGCTGCCCAAACGCTACCGTTGGTCCGCGTTGGGCGGCCCCGTGCTGGCAGAGATCGAAGTGACGGGCAGGCCGCTGGACCTGTGGCGGCTGGTCGGCTGGCTGCGCTATGGCGTGGAGATTCGCAACCCGTTGCAGCGGCCCGTCTGGTGGGGCTATGTGGCCGAAATCGCGGTGCAGGTCGGCGCGATCCAGGTGGGCGTGTCGCTGGACACCCTGTACAACCGCGTGGCGGTGGTCTATTCCTACGTGGAGCCGGGCAGCCAGACGGTGGGCACGCGCCAAACAACCGCATGGGCGCAGGACGATGCGTCGGTCGCCGAATACGGCGTGAAAGAGCATCGCGCCAGCGTGGACGGCGCGACCGCAGCCCAAGCCGAAAACACGCGCGACATTCTGTTGGCCCAGCACCGCTTGCCGCTGCCCGTGCCCGATGTAGCAGGCAGCGACAAGCTGCGGGCGACCCTTACCTGCCGCGGCTGGTGGGAAACCCTGCGCTGGCGCTACTACGCCAACGGCGCGACCAACAGCGTCGAGACAACCGCCCAGATCGCGGCCATCGTTGCCGCGGTCGGGGCCTTCTTCACCGGCACAGACCTGCAAGTCGCCAGCGGCATCCATGTGTCTGAATACCAGGATGGCGACAGCACCGCGCTGGACATCATCCAGACCTTGCTGCGCGCCGGGGTGGCTGGCGGGCAGCGGCTGCTGGCCACAGTCACGCGGGAGCGGCTGCTGCGCGTTGTTGCCGAGCCTGCGTCCACCAGCGTCCGCCATTCTCTCACGACAGACGGCGTGATCACCGACCGGCTGGGGCAGCCGTTGGACGCGGGCGTGATCCCGGTCGGGCGCTGGATCGACCTGGGGGACGTGATCCCACCGACCGCGCCTACGGCCTACCTTGCCAAGCCCTCGCCCTTTTTTCTCGAAGCGGGTGAATACGACGTGGAACGGGGTCGCTTGACGCCGGAACCGCGCGGCGTGCCCAGCCCGTGGGACTTGACGCGCGTCGGGGAGGGCTAAATGCAGCGCACGTCAGACCTGGCGCGCCAACTCAAGCCCTACGTGCTGCGCTGGATCGGCGAGGGCCGCATCACTGTGCCCGGTCAGGCCGATTACGTCATTGAGACCGAGGGCGCAGCGTGCCGTGCTGTCAACGGCAGAAACGGCGTGGTCGCCTTTTCCGGCGCCAATCACGCGGCGGTGATCCAGGCGGCCATCAACGCCGCAGGCATAGGCGGCGTGCTGATCTTCCGGCCCGGCACTTACTGGATCGGCACACAGCTTCAGCCGTTGCCGCGCCAGTCGTGGCATCTGCCCTTTGCCGCGGTCTTCCGACCGACCGGCGACAACCGCATCATCTACGCCGAGTTGATTGACTGGTGGCAGGTGTACGGCACGCTGCACATCGAAGACACCGACCGCAACAGCCGCACGGTCGAAGCGATTTACCTCAATGGCGTGGCAGCGTGCTACTTCCAGCACATCCTCATCTGGGACTACTACAAGGGCGTGACCTTCACCGGCGAGGCGCGGCGCAGCTTTGAGAACGTCTTTGAGAATCTATACATGGCGATCATCCGCCATCAAGGGCTGGCGATCTGGGCCGAAGTGGGCGACAACTACTTCAACAACGTCTTCATCAAGGGGCCGTCTACCACCGAATGGGCCACAGGCCAGGGCCTGGTGATCGGTCTGTTTCCCTCGCAGGGAACCATCTTCGGCGGCATCATGTTTGGCCGCGTCGAGGTGCTGGACTGCAACGTCAACGTCGATCTGCAAGGTCTGTACGAAGTCTGGATCGACCAGTTGTTGAGTGACAACGCCTTCTTTGCCGCGCTCTACATCGGCGACCATGTGCAGCGTCTGTTTGTGGGCACGATCTGGGCGGCAGGCAGCGGCGAGGGCATTTGGATTCAAGGGTCGCCCGCAAGCTCGGCGCGGCGGCTGCGTATCAACCAGGCGTTCTGTTGGGTCAACGCGGTCAACGGCATCCACTTCAACGGCTGGGTCGAGGGCGTGAGTATCGGCAGCCTGTATCTGTTGGAAAACCAGATCGCGCAACTGCGCTTCAGCCGCGGAAAAAACAAGAACATCTCGATTGACAACCTGACCATTGTGGACAGCAACAAGATTGCTATCGACGCGGGCGGCATTGACGCGGTGAGCGACAACGTCAGCGTGGCCCACGCCGACATTGACGACGGCGAGTGCATGGGCCTAGACCTGCTGCGTCACATTGATGGCACGCGTGACGGCAAGCTCTTTGCCAACCGCGGCGTGGTCTACATCCCGGCAGGCCAGTCGTCGGTGGTCGTGCCCCACGGCCTCGAAAACCGTCCGCTGCACATCCACCTCACGCCCCACCATGCCGACGCGCGACAGGCGTACATCTCGGCCATCGACCCCACCCACTTCACCATCGACGCGGGCATGAACGTCAGCGCACCGGCGCGCGTGGCGTGGGCAGCGCGCACGGGCGTGGAGATCAGCCTGGAACGGCTGGCGAACCCTGACATCAACGGCAATCCACCGGCCCACTGGACAGCCGCAGACGGCGCGTTTGTCGAGACGGTGGATGTCTACAACGGCGCAGCAGCCCTACGCATCAACAGCAGCTTTGCCACCTGGCGCGCCGATGCCTTCGCGGCCGTGCCCTTTGGCCGCTACCGCATCTGGGGCTATGTCAAGGGCACGGGCAACCAGTTTGCCGAACTGACCATCCGCTTCTGGAGCGGCGCGGGCGGAAGCGGCACGCTGCTGCAAGAATCCGCGCTGCCGCTGACAAGCCTCTTCGACTATGCCAGCGGCTACGTGCGCGTGCAGGGCGACTTCTCCGCACCGGCAGGCACGCAGTCGGCGGATCTGCTCTTTCGCAACACCGCAGGCGACAGCACCGACGTGTACGGCGATGACTTTGAGTTTCGGCAAGTGGGTGGTGCGAACCTGCTTGCCAACCCGTCGGTCGAAAGCGGGGGCAGCGCGCCGGACAACTGGACGCTAGCGGGCGCAAGTTGGACAAGCGGCCCAGCGCGCAGCGGCAGCCGGTCGCTGCGCATGACCCACAGCGCGGCGCGCAAACAGGCTACCGCCCGCTGGGTGAATGTCTCGCCGAATGTCACCTACGAGGCGGCGGCGTGGCTGTTGGGCCAGGCGTCGGGCAACGTGGCGCTGGTGGTGCAGTGGTACTCGGATGCGGGGGGCATTGGCAACCTGATCCGCGAAGATGTGGAATACTTCCGCGGCACGTTCGGCATCTGGGCGCGGGTGGCGGCCTCCTTCACCGCGCCGCCGACCGCGCAGAGCGCCTATTTCATCTGGCGCATGGAAGGCTGGACGGCCTACGACCTGCGCGGCGATGCCTTTGGCGTGCGCCAACTTATCTAATCATCCGTCCTTGACACTCGCTCATTTGTTCGATAAAATTACTGATGGTGAATTGATATCACCAAAATAACCTTCTCATCTTACCTCAAGAAAGGATGCCGCATGTCGAGAAAGCCTTGTGGTTGCGGCAAAGCGCAGGCGGAAGCCGTCAACGCTGCCGAGCAAACAGCCAAGCCCGAGATTGTGCCGCTCCCGCCTGAAGTGCGCGAGCGCCATCGCGCCAATCGCCCTGCTGACAGCCGCGACCTGCTGCCCGCGGATTTGGCCGCAACGCTTGTGCCGCTGCCGGACGGCGCAGAGCCGGACACCGAGAACTGATTACTGGCCTTGCAGGCAAAACTTGCCAAACGACCATCCTGTATCTGGAGGGAATGGAAACCATGCCGACAACCCCGACCCAGAGCGAAGTACAGAGCCTGGCGATCAAAGCCTACAACTGGGTGGCAATGCGTGTGCGTGACACGCCGGACGGGGCTGACCCCAACCAGCAGCGCGCCGTCTCCATGTATCCGGCCATTCCGCTAACGCTCAAAGTGCCCGCGGGCTACCATGTGCCGGGCGCGCATCACGGCGATTGCGATTACATCTACCACTGCGGCAACCAGCATCAGAACGGCTCGCCGCAGATGACGCTGACCACCTTGCACAGCAGCGAATACCTCTGTGTCACCCAGGTCGTTGTCGGCCCCTGGGCGGATGGGCAGCCGAACCTGGAGTTTCAGGTTCAATACATGGTTGATTCATCCGACCCGCAGTGGGCCGATATCTACCTCTACTGGTATGGCCGTCCACCGGGGGACACGCGCAACTACCCCATCCAAGCCTACTGGATGGACATTCAACTCTTCGCGGATCATCGCACCCAACCGGCAGGTTGGATCAAGGCGCTCTACGATGACGGTATCAACCTGCGCGGCTTCTTGACCAACGGCAACAAGTATTTCCTGCGTACCGAAGACTTGGTGGCGATGCGGCTCATGCAGGGCGCGACGAGAACGCGGCTGTATAACTGGGGCGTGCGCCAGTGGCCGATTACGGGCATGGAGATGGACATCCACGCGCCGCTGTTTAACGAAGGCACAACGCTTTCCGACGACTTCATGTTTGCGTGGCCGTCATTTACCTACCATGACTGTACCGTGCATCACGACGGCTGTGACAACGACTGGATCATGGACCGTGTGCGCGGGCAGGCCAACGGCTGGGGCTTCAGCCACCGTTCCAAAGTCTGCACCTGGCCCACGCTCTATACGACCATCTTGCGCCAAGACGGGCTGGGCCTCATGTCCCAGGCCATTCACATCCTCAACAAGTACGATAGTCCCTGGCACAGTTACGCCAACCCGTGGCCCGCGGGGGTTCCGGGTGGGCCAAGCGGCAGCACGGTCACCCCCCTCGACATTGCCAACTTTGTGTGGAACAAGTGGTATCACAACGACGTGGGCGTCAGCATGTTCCAAGTGCCGATCATCGGTCGCGACCAGCGCGCAAGTTCGCTTCGCACCAACCAGATGGGCATCTTGGCAACGCTCCTGGGCTATCGCTACGTGCTTGGCAGTTGGCAGAGCCGCGCCGACGAGATCGCGGGCATTCTGCGCGAGACCTCGGTCGGTGGCCCCGGCCAGCCTGCGTACGGCTGCTTCCTTCTGAACGGCGACCCCATTCGCCGTCCCAAGTATGCTGGCTCGCAGATGTACGTGTGGGATCGGAGCTTTGTATACGGGATTACCAGCTTCTCTTGGCTGCGCGAGGCGATCAACGACTACTTTGGCCTGCCGCCGGACGATGGCGATTATGTCCTAAGCACGGTTGAGACGACCGCCACCTACGCGCAATTCTGGCGCGTGTATGGCTATCACAAGTACGGCTGGCTGTTCGGCCCGTCCAGCACGATTCCGGGCTACTAGCCTGTCTCTACCGCGGAGAATAATACAAGAGGCGCAGGAACTGATTCCTGCGCCTCCTGTTACTTCAGCGGCCTGCAAAGCCCAACCGTCGTGGCGGCCCATGCTGCACTGTATACAACGCCAACAACGCCACTGACGTGGCTTCCA
>CAZZNG010000268.1:0-8209 GCA_964655505.1 uncultured Litorilinea sp.
TGGCACAGGGCTGCAGGTTGATCTGCGTGTGGTCGAGGCGGACCATTGGGGCGCGGCGCTGCAGTATTTCACGGGCAACAAGGAGCACAATGTCGCGCTGCGCGAATTGGCGCTCAAGCAGGGCTGGAGCCTCAACGAATATGGCTTGGCCGCGACGGGTACGGGCGACGCGCCGGAAGGCGAACTGCGTACCTTTGCCGAAGAGGCAGATCTGTACGAGTTTCTGGGTTTGGCGTGGATGCCGCCCGAACTGCGGCAAAATCGAGGCGAAATTGCCGCAGCGCGCCAGAACGATCTGCCCGCTCTGATCGTCATAGAAGATATCCGGGGTGAATTGCACGGTCACTCCACCTGGAGCGACGGCACAGCATCGATTGAGGCAATGGCACAGGCCGCGATAGAGCGCGGCTATCGCTATTGGGCTGTGTGTGATCATAGCGTGGGGCTGGGCATGGTCGGCGGGTTGGATGCCAAACGCATTGCCGAGCAGGCTGAGGTAATTGCTGCGTTGAATCGGCAGTGGGAAGCAGATGGCGTCGATTTTCGCTTGCTGCGCGGCACTGAAGTCGAGATCCTGGCCGATGGGTCGTTGGGCTTGCCCGACGAGGTGCTGGCCGAGTTGGATGTGGTCGTGGCGAGTATTCACAGCGGTCTGCGCCAAGATCGGGAGACGATTACCGAGCGCTGTCTGAAAGCTGTGCACAACCCCCATGTGGACATTCTCGGCCACGCCACTGGGCGCATGATCGGGTCGCGGCCGCCTTCGGAGTTGGATGTCGAGCGGGTCTTGCAGGCTTGTATCGAGACGGGGACTGTGGTCGAGATCAACGCGCATCCGTCGCGTTTGGATATCAACGATGTCTATGCGCGGCGGGCTGTGGAACTTGGCTGTTTGCTCGCCATCAACAGCGATGCCCATGCGGTCGACGACATGGAGGTCATGCCCTATGGCATTGCTACGGCGCGGCGCGGCTGGGTGACGGCCAAGGATGTGGTCAATACGCGTGACTTGGACGGGGTATTGGCCTTGCTCAAGGACGGCCGGACCAAAGAGGGCCGAAAACGAAAAGCCTAGCGCACCGCGCAGCAACTTCGCCAACCTATCATCCATCCACTAACGTGTCGAGGTTTGTACTGTGGCCCAGCAAAAACGCAATGGCAGGGGAAACGGCAGTAATCCACGCAGAACGCCCACCCAAAGCACACAGCCCTGGCTTGGATGGGTTGCCGCGGGGCTGGTTGTATTGATCGTCGTGGTCGCCGTCGCAATGGGGTTGGAGCGCTCCAACCAGCGCGATAGTTTGGAAGCGGAAGTCAATATGACGCCGATTGTGGGCGGCATGGCGGTTGCGACTGCTGCGGGCAGCGGCCAAGATGCGGCGTCGAATGCAGGAGCCGCTAGCGGCGAGCCGGATGTGACCAGCCTGGTCACGGTCACGATGCCGCTCACGGAGACGGAAGGCGTGACAGAGGCCGCGGCGTTGACTGATACATCCGACGTAACCGATACATCCGGGGCGACCGAAACAGAGGGTCTGACCGGAACGGAACCACTCACCGACAGCGCGGCTGTGACCGATGCGGACGGGCTGACGGATACGGGCGCTGTCACTACGACCGATGTCACTATGACAGAGGAAGCCACCGGCGCGGATGAGACCCTGACAGAGACTGATGCGCTGACTCAGAGCGCCGAAGCGGCTACACCCGAACCGGAGCCAACGCCCACCCGCACGCCGCGGCCGACTCCCTCCCCCACGCCGACGCGCAGCGGCCCGCCCCCCTCCTTTGCCGTGGGCGACTCGGTGGTCAACGAGCAAGGTCAGGTGACGCTACACGCGGACACGACGCTGGATTCGTTGGTACTCGACACGATCAATCTCGGCGTTGCCATGACGGTGATTGAGCCGAGCGGATCGGATGAGAGCTACCCGGTAGAGAATGAGGGCTATGGCTGGGTGCGCGTGCGAAGCGTCGATGGGCTTGTCGGATGGGCGATTACGGACGGCCTCAGCCGTGTGCCCTAACAATCGAATGGGTTCGACATTGCGTGAGATCAGATTGGGTGAGATTTTTGTGGAGCGGCGTACATGACGAATGAGACAGCGGCGCAGATGGAGGACGCGCAGACGTTGAGCGAGCGCGTGCAAAGCCTGCGTGAGAAAGTCCGTTACCACCAATATCGTTACTACCTGCTCGATGATCCGGAGATCAGCGATGCAGAGTTTGACGCGCTTTTTCGCGAACTGCAAGCGCTGGAGGCCGAGCACCCTGAACTCTATTCAGAGGACAGCCCCACCGTCCGAGTGGGTGGCGTCGTGTCGGAGCGCTTTGAAAAGACGCGCCACCCGGTCCCGATGTTGAGCCTTGCCAATGCGTTCAGCGAGGACGATCTGCGGGCTTGGCGCGAGCGGGTCAAGCGTCTGCTGCCCGAAGAGGAGCAGGCGCGGCTGCGCTTTGTCGTCGAACCGAAGTTTGACGGGCTGACGGTTGTGCTCCACTATGAGAATGGGCGGTTTGTGCTGGGCGCGACGCGCGGCAACGGCGAAATCGGCGAGACCATTACACCCAATTTACGCACGGTGCGCTCTCTGCCGCTGCGCCTGCCCGCTAGGCCGGATGGACCGGAAGCGCCTGCGCGGCTTGTGCTGCGCGGGGAAGCCTATGTGGAGAAGGCCGATTTCGAGGCATTCAACCAGCGTCAGATCGAGCAGGAGGGGCGCACATTCGCCAATCCGCGTAACTTTGCCGCGGGCAGTCTGCGCCAACTGGACAGCCGGATCACAGCAGGCCGGCCCATCAAGCTTTGGGTCTATCAGGTGCTTGTGGTGGAGGGCGGGACGCTGCCGGAGACGCACAGCGGCGCGCTGGCGATGCTGGATGCCCTGGGGCTGCCTGTCTGCCCGGATTATGCTGTCTTTGACGACGATGACTTCGAGGCGCTGGTTCGCCATGTGGCTGCACTGGGTGAGACGCGCCACGAACTGCCGTATGAAGTCGACGGAGTGGTGATCAAGGTTGATTCGCTCGCCCAGCAGCAGCGATTGGGCTACACCGGCAAAGACCCACGCTGGGCTATTGCCTATAAATGGGCCGGGCAGGAAGCGGTGACCAAACTGCTCGACATTGTGGTGAACGTAGGGCGGACGGGGGTGATTACGCCCAATGCTGTGTTGGAGCCGGTGCAGATCGGCGGCGTTACTGTGAGCAAGGCGACGCTGCACAATGAGGATTATATTCGTGACCTTGACATTCGCATCGGTGATCAGGTATTGGTCATGCGTGCGGGCGATGTGATCCCCAAGGTGCTGCGTCCGCTGCCGGATGTGCGGGATGGCAGCGAAGTGCCGTGGGAGATGCCCGCTAATTGCCCTGTGTGTGGTGAGCCGCTGGTGCGGCTGGAGGGGGAGGCCGCGACCTATTGCATGAACAATGCGTGTCCGGCGCAGTTGGTGCGGATGGTGGAGCACTTTGTCGGGCGCGGGGCAATGGACATTGACGGCTTTGGGATCAGGCAAGCTGAGTTGTTTGTCCGCCTGGGCTATATTAAGGACTTAGCCGACATCTATTATTTGCCGTGGGACGAGATCCGCGAACTAGAGGGGTATGGAGAGAAGCGGATCGAGAATTTGATGGCCGGTATCGAGGCGAGTAAGGATCGACCTGTGGCGCGGCTGTTGACCGGGCTTGGGATTCGATTTGTCGGCTCGGTTGTCGCCGAAACCGTGATGGCGCATTACCACTCGCTGGATGCGCTCATGGCGGCCAGCCAGGAGGAACTGGCGCAGATCGAAGGGATTGGCCCCAGGATTGCCGAGAGCATTGTCGATTATTTTGCCCTAGAGCCTAACCGTGCGCTGGTGCGCAAGCTGGCCGATGCCGGTGTACGCGTTGCAGACCCGGAGGCGGAAGAAGAGGCGTCGGCCCTCCCCCGGCCATTTGAGGGGTTGACCTTTGTGATCACGGGCACGCTGCCGACCTTGAGCCGTAATGACGCCAAGACCTTCATCGAGGAGCGCGGGGGCCGGGTGACTGGCTCTGTCAGCAGTAAGACCGACTATGTGGTGGTGGGCGAAGACGCCGGCAGTAAATTGACAAAGGCGCAGCAACTTGGCGTCGAGACGTTGGATGAAGATGGGCTGCGCCAATTGGCGGCAGTACGCAGTGTAGGAGAGGACGCGTAGGGCCATGAAAACCAGTTATCTTAACCCGGCTGAATTGGGCCAGCAGCTTGAGCTTTTACAGCGCGGCCAACACAGCATGTCGCTCTATTTAGAGCAGATGTGTCGCCGTATCGACCATATTGATCCAGAAGTAAAGGCCATGCTGCCGGAGTCTGATCGGCTGCATAGGCTGCGCGCCGAGGCTGCGCTGCTGCGCGAGCAGTCACAAACGCCCGATGATTACCCGCCGCTTTTCGGCGCGCTGGTGGGCGTGAAGGATGTGTTCCATGTGGATGGCTTTGTGACGCGTGCGGGCAGCGAAGTGCCGCCTGAACTCTTCGCGGGGCCTGAAGCGGCAGTCGTTCGCTTGCTGCGCGAGGCAGGGGCGTTGATTGCGGGCAAGACGGTAACGACGGAGTTTGCTTATATGGAGCCGGGGCCGACGCGCAACCCCCATAACCTTGAGCATACGCCGGGCGGTTCCAGCAGCGGTTCGGCGGCAGCCGTCGCGGCGGGCATGGTCAATCTCGCGGTGGGCACACAGACGATTGGCTCTGTGATCCGTCCCGCGGCTTACTGTGGCATTGTCGGCTTCAAGCCGACGCTAAATCGGATCCCCACCGAGGGATTGGTTTACTTCTCGCCTACGATTGATCATGTGGGCCTTTTCACCCAAGACATTGAGGGGATGACCATTGCGGCGCGCGTGCTCTGTAGTGAGTGGAACGCGGTGGACGTCACCCATGATCTGCCGGTGTTGGGCGTGCCCGATGGCCCTTATCTGGCCCAGACCGAACCGGAAGCGTTGGCGGTTTTTGAAGAGATCCTGTTGATGCTGCAGGTGGCGGGCTGTACGGTGAAGCGGGTGGAGGCGTTGCGCGAGATCGATGAACTCAACACGCTGCATCGCCGCTTGGTCTTTGGCGAGTTTGCACGCCAACATGCCGAGATCTTCGCCGCGCATGAAGCCGCCTATCGACCGCGCACCGTTGAGGCGCTGCGCACGGGCCAGACGGTCGACGATGCAGAGTTGGCTGAACTGCAACAGCATCCGGCCAAGCTGCGCGCCGAACTGGAAGAGACCATGACGGCAGCGGGGATCGATCTGTGGGTGTGTCCGGCTGCGACTGGGCCTGCGCCGCGCGGGCTTGATTACACCGGTGACCCCAACATGAATCTGCCGTGGACCCATGCGGGGATGCCTGCGCTGACCCTGCCTGCGGGGGGCGCGGCCAATGGGCTGCCGCTGGGGCTGCAACTGGTGGGGGCATTTGGCCGCGACGAACAACTGCTCGCTTGGGCCAGCGAAGTGATGGTGCGTATTCCGGAGCCGGTGGACGCGGACATTTAGCTGGTTCTTGAGGCTTGACCTAAGGCTGTGACAGGATCGCGGAGCTTATGACTCGTTCTGAATATGATATGCTGCCGGTGGACCAGGCACTGGAGATCGTCCTGGCGCACACGCAGCCGCTCTCTACCGAGACGGTGGGGCTGTACGATGCCCTGGGGCGTATCTTGGCGGTCGACGCGGTGGCGCAAGAACCTTTGCCGCCCTTCCGCGCGTCGATTGTCGATGGCTTTGCTGTGGTTGCCGCGGATGGCCCCGGCGTTTATCCTGTGATTGGTGAAGCCACCGCGGGACGGCTGCCCACCTTTTCGGTCGCGCCCGGCAGCGTGGCCTATATCACCACTGGCGCGCCGCTGCCCGATGGCGCGGACGCGGTGGTAATGGTGGAGGACTCGCAGGCTGTGGACGGCGACGGCGACCCGCGGCGCGTGCGGTTGACGCGGGCTGTCCAGGCGGGCGATGGTGTGCGGCCGGTGGGGGTGGACATGGCCGCGGGCCAGACGGTGCTGCCCGCGGGCAGCCAACTGGGTCCGGCTGAGTTGGGCCTGCTGGCGACAGTAGGCTTGGGCCAAGTCGAGGTGGTTGCACAGCCGCGCGTGGCTGTGCTTTCGACAGGGGATGAACTGGTAGAGGCTGGCGATGCGCCAGGGCCAGGCCAGATTCGCGATGCCAACCGCCCCATGCTGTTGGCTGCTGTTCGCAGCGCGGGCGCGCAGCCGATTGACCTGGGCATTGCGAGCGATACGCGCCAAGATATCGAGGCGCGCATCCGCCGTGGGCTGGCCGAAGCGGACATTTTGCTCAGCACGGGCGGCGTGTCGATGGGCGAGCTGGATCTGATTAAGCCGCTTTTGGAAGAGGCCGGGCAAGTTCACTTTGGCCGACTGTTGATGAAGCCGGGCAAGCCGTGCACCTTTGCTACTGCGGAGGTGCACGGGCGGCGACGGCTGATCTTTGGCTTGCCGGGCAATCCGGTGAGCGGCATTGTGACGTTTCACCTCTTGGTGGTTCCCGCGATTCGCAAGATGGCAGGCCACGCCCATCCTAAACTGTCGCATGTGCAGGTGA
The DNA here is from genome assembly GCA_964655505.1 of uncultured Litorilinea sp. Lineage (GTDB taxonomy): Bacteria > Chloroflexota > Anaerolineae > Caldilineales > Caldilineaceae > QEUY01. The sequence continues at coordinate 6,580 of CAZZNG010000268.1, forward strand.
CGCTGGGGCAAACGCTCAAATTAGACCCGGACCGGCCCGAATATCATCGGGCGACGGCAAGCTGGCGCAGCGATCTGCACGATTCACGCGGCGGCTACTGGGCTGAAAGTACGGGGCGTCAGGCGAGCAGCCGCCTTCTCAGTATGCGTACCGCCAATGTCCTTTTGGAACTGCCGCGCGGCCAAGGTGAACTGCCCGCGGGGACGGTGGTGAGCGCACTGGTGATTGGAGAGTTGGTATGAGCGATTCGCTGACACATTTGGATGCGCACGGCCATGCGGCCATGGTCGATGTCGGCGACAAGGCCATCACCCAGCGCACGGCAGTTGCCCAAGGCGAGGTGCGCATGGATCCGGCTACGCTGGCAGCCATCCGCGAGGGCGATGTGCCCAAGGGGGATGTGTTAGCGGCTGCACGCATTGCGGGGATTATGGCCGCCAAGCGGACACCTGAGCTGATCCCGCTTTGCCATACGCTGCTGCTGACCAAGGTGGCGGTTGAGTTTGAGATTGACGAGCCTGGCTCGCGCGTGGTGATTACCGCGACGGTGCGCTGCCAGGGGCAAACAGGCGTCGAGATGGAAGCGCTGACCGCGGTCAGTGTGGCGGCGCTGACGATCTATGATATGGCAAAGGCGCTCGACAAGCAGATGGTCATCGGCAATGTGCGGCTGTTGGAAAAACAAGGCGGCAAGTCGGGCGATTGGAAACGAGACGAATAGATACGATGGAAGTGCATGTAAAGCTGTTTGCGACGCTGCGCCAGGAGGCCGGGTGGGGCGACCAGGTGGTGAAACTGCCGCAGCAGGCGAGCGTGGCAGACTTGGTGGCTCATTTGGTTGATCGGCAGAGCAATCTGGAATGGCGCGGGCGCGCGATCTATGCAGCGGTCAATCAAGAGTATGTAAAGCCGGATCGCATCTTGCAGCCAGGCGACGAGGTTGCACTGTTCCCGCCTGTTTCGGGCGGGCAAGACCACCCCCAGGAGCCGACACGCAAGATGTTTGAGATAACGACTGAGCCGCTGTCGCTCGACGACGTGGCGCGGCGGGTGACTCGGCCTGACTGTGGCGCGGTTGCGACCTTTGCGGGCATTGTGCGCGGTGAGACCGTGACCGGCGAGGGGGCGCGTTCGACCGATTTTCTTGTCTATGAGGCCTATGCAGAGATGGCGGAGGCCAAGCTGGCGCAGATTGCCGAGGAGATCCGCGAGCGGTGGCCCAAGGTGCGCGCGGTCAGCATCTTGCATCGTATCGGCCACTGTGACATTGGTGAGCCGAGCGTTGTGATTGCCGTGGCTACGCCGCACCGGGGAGATGGCTGTTTTGAAGCCTGTCGCTATGCGATTGAGCGGCTGAAGGCGATTGTGCCGATTTGGAAGCAGGAGAATTGGTCTGACGGTCAAGTGTGGGTAGAAGGGCCGCGCCAACCGGAGTTGGATGTCACGCCTACAGACCTTGAAGCAGAAACGTAGGTGTGGAATTTGACAGATCTGGCCTGGGATGGTATTCTTTGACAGGCGTGCTTGATACATGAAGAATGCGTTGTGAGACTGTATCGAGCCAGCCGAACGGTATCTTAACATGGTGAATAGCGGGCGGAAAGCAACTGTCGCTGCTGGTTGTTGAGAC
>CAZZNG010000269.1:0-8140 GCA_964655505.1 uncultured Litorilinea sp.
GATGACCGTTAGGACGCTCAGGATCAAGATCATTGAGCCTGCTAAGTACATATCTTGTGAGACGAGCGCTTGCAACATCATGGGGCCAGTCAAGGGCAAGCTCAAGACAACGGCGACAATGGTCGAGCCGGAAACCAGTTCCGGGAGTATCCAGCCCGCTGTACTGACAAAAGGGTTGAGCGCCACACGCACGGGATAGCGCATGAGCAGCGTGAATTCGCTTTGCCCCTTGAGGCGTGCCGTGGTGACATAGGGCTTGTGCAGTTCGTCGAGCAGGTTGGCGCGCATAATGCGGATCAAGCTCGCCGTGCCACCCAACCCCAATACGAGCACCGGAATCCAGATGTGTTGGAGCAAATCCATCACCTTTGCCCAGCTCCAGGGCGCTTCTTCAAAACCGGGTGAAAAGAGTCCGCCTACGCTCATACCAAACTGGGCAAAGGCTGTGACTAGCAAAATGAGCGCCAGCAGGAAGCTGGGGATGGCAACCCCGACAAACCCGAAAAAGGTGAAGATGTAATCGAGAATGGAGTAGGGGCGGACGGCTGAATAGATGCCGATGGGAAGCGCGACAACCCAAGTCACGATCAACGTCACCAACGAGACAGCAATCGTCAACCAGACGCGATCCCATATCAAGCTGGAAACCGATACATTCCATGTGAACGACTGGCCGAAGTCGCCACGGAGCACACCGGACATCCACTTGATGTATTGCACATGCATCGGCTGCCCTAGCCCATAGGCATTGCGTAGTGCCTGGATGGTGGCTTCGTCAATCGACTCGCCGCGCGCCGTAATGCCTGCGACATAGCTGGTGAGAAAATCGCCTGGCGGGAGTTGGATAATGATAAAGCTGATCACCGAGATAAAGAATACCGTCGGAATCATCAAGACGATGCGATAGACTATATATCGCAGCATGGTTCGCTCCTACTCCTGACTCGTATTGCAGCGCTTGTGACCTGAACGCCTAACTGAAATCGACTGCAACGACCTCATGTTCTAGCACCGAAGGGACGCGCACGGTGATAGCGCCCGGTTCCATCTGTACCTCTGGCGTGATGCCTGCGCGCAACAGATGCACCCGCTCGATTGGCCTGTCCTGTGGCACAAGCAGACGCACGACCTGTTCGCCCACCGGGATCAACTCGCGCACCGGGCCTTTCATCATCATTGGGTTGGTCAGGTTGACCAGGTGTACCGTCATCGACTGCTTCTGCTGCCAGACCGTCACGTCGAGCACCCCTGGGCCGGTCACTGTCACTGGGCGTTCTTCATTGGTTGCCCAATCCACCGCGTTGATCAGCAGCTTACCGTGGTCTATGCACAACACTTCCCAGAAGGAACGGTCCACATCCCACGGGAAGTAGACTACACGCCCTTCGCCGACCTGGCGCATATAGACTTGGGGGATGTCCGTCTGGTTGACACGCGGCCAAACCATCTCCATCGGCAGGTCGGGGTAGGAGGGGATGAGCGTGAGCGGAGCATAGGGCAAAGGGGTGGTTGTCTCTACCTTGACGCGATGCACACCGTTGATGATGCGCCCTGCATCCTCTAACCCTGCAACCAGCGGATGAAAGACACGCGTGAGCGGGTCGCGCTCGATGGCAAGATACGAGTTCTTCATGGGACCTTCGATGCCGCCCGCATAGCGCACACCAAAGAGATCCGCCAACCCAAAATCGGGGCGCTGATTGCCCATTTCATCATAGAGGGAGGTCTCATGGGTGGCGATAATGCTGCCGCCGCGCTGGACGAACTCGCGTAGTTGTTGGCACTGCTGGTCGGATAGAGCGGCGAGGTTTGGGAGGATCAGCGTCTTGAACGGGCGCGTGTGTTCCTCGTCCAACAAGCCGTCGTGCACCATCTCGAAGGGGATACGCGCCTCGACTAGCGCATGGTAGAAGCCCAAGGAGTGATCCCCTACCTTCTCAGACGCCTTCTCGCCGCCATAATAGTTCCAGGTTTGCTGCGAATAGACGAGCGCCACGCGCGCGACGGGGGCCTCGTTACGCAGGTATGGCTCCCATTGCGCGTACATAGCATACATATCCGCGACAGGCTTGAGCCAGCGCGGGTCATAGATCACGCCGCCAAACTTTGTGAACCAGGGGCGCAGCCCATTGGCGACGCCGTCTGCCACAAAGAGACGAATTTCGTCAGGGTTCTGGACTGAATCCTTCCAGCGGTAGCGCTCCTCAACCCCCATGCTGAAGATGCCGCCAATCGGCTTGCGCCCCAACGTTGAGCGGTATTCCTTGCCGTTTTTGCCGTTTGCCCAACTCGGCTGCAGACCGCGCCGTGCTTGGCGATCCGCAAAGAGGATCTCCGCCCGTTCAGCGATGCGCTTCATGTCGAGCATACCGTGTGCGCCGCCCGAATTGGCAATAAAACGCGCATGGGGCTGGATGGAACGAATTTCGCAGTCCCACAGATCCCACAGCTCAAAGAGCCGGTCTTGCCACCAACCAATATACGCCTTGATCGCGCGGTCATCCTGCTCGGGTTCTTGTGCGCGCGGCAGATCAAAGCGCACAGGGGCATTGCCGGATCGGGGCAGGTCGTAACCGGTTGCCTGCTTGAAGTTGCGCTGGCAATGCTCACAATAGCAGATGCCATGCCCTGCCCAGCGGTTCGAGAAGATGCCATCGACAGGATACAACTGCATGATCTCGCGGTGCACTTCAGTCATAAACTCAAAGTTGTATGGCCCAAGCGCACAGGTCACCCACAGATCAGGGTCAGCCCAATGGCGCACCGGCTGCCCGTCTGCCCCTACCTTGATCCAGTCGGGGTGCGCGTCGTACACATCCTGGTGGACTGCATGGGGGTCAGTGCGCGCAATGACATTCATGCCCAACTTGCGGCAGCCCTCATAAAGCTCGCCAAACGGGTCGCGGTCGCCCATCCACGGGCTGCGATAGTGCAATGGGATTTGTGTCGGATAGTAACAGACACAGCCCCCCGCACTCAGACACGCCGCATCACAATGGGCTTGCTTGAAGTAGTCCAGCCAGAAATTCACATCGTATTGGGCCGGGTCTGTTTCAGTCAGCGTCAACTGCGCCCAACGCATAGGCCGGTCGAACCAGTTCTCTTTAGGCGGTACTGTAGTCACCTTTGGTTCCTCACCTATTCATATCTATTCATTCATATCGAAACCCATATCGAATCGGGTCATGGAAGCCACCGGAAGCCTATCGAAGCAGGCTATTTGCCCCATGTCGCGCCTCGACCAACTCACTGGGTCAACTTCACTGGGTCAACTTCACTAGGCCAATTCCAGCACGGTCATGTCACGCGCGGGCGCTGTTAACGCAACCGTGGAATCGCAGCACGCTGCCTCTGCCCCCCAAAGGGTGCGCGCCGACGAGAACGGCCCCCACGCTTCTCCCACGCTGACGTCAACAGGGACCGGCTGGCGCGTTGGGTTGGCAACCCATAGGTAGAGACCTCCTTCACCATGATGCAGCCGTGCTTTGACGCGGCGGTCGCTGCATGTCACATGCTGCGTCTTGCCGCCAAACGCAAGCAGGCTGGCAAAGAAGGGCGTGGCAAGGGCCGGCGTGCTGTCGCTGCCGGGGTGGGCTACGTGGCCCGCGCCTACCATCGTTCCAATCAGCAGCGTGCGCCCTTGTCCATAACGGTTTTCGACGGCTGCGACCTGTCCGTCCTCATACCACCCTACCGCCGTGCCGGTCGTTGGCGTATAGGCTTGCATGAAGATCCCGCCCCAAACAGGGTAGCCCTTCACCGTGAGGCGCAAATCAGTCAGCAGATCAGGGGTGAATTCCACATAGGATTCGCGCGCGCCAAATAGCTCATCTAGGCCAAAATTGGGCTGAATGACGCCCACATGCCCGCGATCACCAAAGTAGGCAGGGCAGCCCTCCGCAATCAATGTGCCGCCTGCGTGCACCCAGGCGCGTAACTTGTCGGCAGTCGCCTCGCTCAACATGACAGGGATGGGCAAGTAGAGCAGCGAATAGGATGCCAGGGCGTTTTCAATGTTGCCGCTCTCGATATCATCAATGTGCACCCAATCGGCCTGGATGTTATTCTCCCAAAAGCCCCGATAAGCCCCCTGTGTGGATTGGGTGTAAAAGTCCGTGCTATGCTGTTGCGCATAGATGAAAAGTTGCGTTTCCGGCACGACGACAATGCCCACTTCGCCCTGGATTGGACGTGATCGCCATAAGCGGCTCTGTTCGGGCGCAGTCGCCCATTTGCCGATTTTGCTCACCATCTCAGACCGTGGGGTGCGCGAGCCATCCATGCCGTACGCCCCGAATGCGCCAAAGAGCGGGCCATCGAGCAAGGGGCGCCAGCGCAAATAAAACATGCCGGTCGCGCCTGCCATATAGCTGACCATGTCCCAATAGCGAATATCTTCGGGCGAGGCGATGCGCCCTTCGTTGCGTGGTTTGTTCAGCACCTGGGGAGCCATCCACAGCGGCCCTGCATAGGTTTCGGTGTGCCAGAAAGGTTTGCCTCGACTGCTGGCGCGGATCAGGTCGAACGCTTGCATTTGCTTCCACGGCTCGTCACCATGACGGGACGATCCCCAAGTCACGCCGTAGCTCTCTACCTCAGCCGCGGCTCGCCAGTCGTCGGTGACTGCCTGGGGCAGTCTTGCCAAACTCATCGCAAGACCGTGGGCAGTGATGGCGCAGTTGGGATCAATGTCGCGGATAGTCTGCACGCGCCAGCGCATCAATTCGTGGGCGTTTTCAATTCGGAATTGTAGCCAGTCGAGCGTGTCTGGATAGGGACCGGGCGTGCGTGGCGGGGTGACATCGTCCCACTCGGCAAAGCTGTAACGCCGCCAGACGTTGCCGAGCGTGCGCAGATCGCCATACTTGCGCTTCAGCCATTGGCGAAACTTGGCCTGTGTGCCGGGGCAGTAGCAGACATTCGGCGAGATATTGCACTCGTTCCAAACGTCATAGCCACCCAACCCCGGATGATCTTTATAGCGAGTAGCCAGCGCACGCAAGAATCCCTCGGCATACTCCTTGTAATCATCGTTGTCCAGGCACAACCCTGGGAACCCACCGATGGCTGCGCTGCCACTGTATTGCGAGGTGATGGGCTGATCTTCGCGCGTCAGCAAGCGGGCATGTGCGTAGCGGCGATAGGCCCACTCCGGGGCTGCCGTGATCATTTCGGCAATGATGGTCTTCATGCCGTTGGCAGCGGCCAGTTCGAGTTGCTTGTCATACTCCTCCCAGTCATAAGTGCCGGGAGCAATCTCGATGGCAGACCACATAAACCAGTGGCGAAAGGCATTCATGCCGTCTTCTGAAGCGGTTCCATAGTCCCGCTCCCAGTCTTCACGGGGCGGATTTGATTTCCGAAAATAGACAGCGCCATAGGGGAATTGGGGTAAGCTATGACTTGGCATGATCCTTAGAATAATCCCTCAGTGGTGGTGTGAGACATGCATGGTTGCCTCATGGGTGGAAACCACGTTAGGCCGAGCATCTCACGCAGAGAAGCGAGACTGCAAAGGCGTGTCCTCTCTGCCTCGGCGTCTCTGCGTGAGGTTCTTCTCATCCGGCGTACGAACAATGCCTCCTGCTAGGCAAGATACCAAGTGTTCGGGTTGGATGGAGCAGGGGTTGGGTAATCCCACGAACTCGGCAGGCTCATGGGTGTATTCTTCAGCCTGTTCAGACTGATGCCATAGAAGTTGCCATCATAGGCGACGCCCATCACCGGGAAGAGGTCAGCCTGGATATCGAGGATCTGTCGCAGCAAGTCCTGTTGCTTGGCATCATCCGCGGTTGCGCGGATTTCATCATAGAGTGCCATTTGCTGCTGAACCTCTTCCGGCGGTTCCTCAGCCAGAGGACTGTCGCGGTCAACGTACCAGTAGGCCCACTTCTTGGCCCAGAATGAACTGCCGGTATTGGCCGGGAACCAATAGCGCGGATCGAGAATCACGGCATCGCCGGCCCCACCGCCGAAGATATGGGCGCTGGCGTGGAACTCGAAATCGGTTTCACGTACGCGCTGCTCCCAAAGCGCGCGATCCATGGTTTTTACGTTAATCTCGACCCCCACATCGGCCCAGGTTTTCTTGATCAACTCTAGGCAGTCAATGTAGGTCGTGCGGCCACTGTCGATCTCAAAGATGATGGAGATGCGGTTGCCATCTGGCCCCAGGCGGAAACCTTCGCTGTCCTTTTCAGGAAAAGCCTTGTCCAAGTATTCGTTGGCTAGATCAGGGTTGTACTCCAAGTACTGGGTTGCCAGTCGCTCGTGATAATACTTCGACTCTGGGCGAGGCGAGGTTTGTGCAATGGTTCCCTGCGACAAGTACACCACATCGAGCAGTTCCTGCCGGTTGATGGCGTGGGAGAGGCCGATACGGAAATCTCGATTGCGTACGATCTCCTGGATCACCGGATCGGTGCAGTTCATGTTGAACATGATGTTCAAACAATTCACCGTGGTCGGCGTCAGGTCGAATATGTGGAAGTCGCCTGCCTCCTGGTTGTCGAAGAGCACTGACTTGTTCTTGGGTGCATTGATCCACTGCTCTTGCCAGGAGAGTTCGCCGTTGAGCGCCTTCAGGAGCAAGACTTCGCCATCCGTGGCTAATTCGAGAACATAGGTGTCCAAGTACGGCAGTTGGTTGTTCTCACTATCTACCTTGAAGTAGTAGGGATTGCGCTCCGCAGTGACGGTAGTCAGACCGGTGCCGAAGCCCTGCTGCAGCTTCCACGGCCACATCGTCGGTATATCGGGGTTGTTGTGTGCCTCGCGCATGAAGTTGAAGAGATCTGCCCAGGTATTCTGTCCGTGCTGCTCAATCAGTTCGTCCAGATTGGTGGTGTTGTACTTTTGGTGGAATTGCGACAGGTACGCCTTCTGGTGCATACAGGCACGCTCATTATTGACCCGGGCGACATCCTTGAGAAATAGGCCGTTCGGTTCTTCGAAAGTCCATGTGAAAGTGACGTCGTCCACTTTGGTGATGGTGAAGGCGGGCCTGGGCGGCGTGGGTGTGATTTCGCTGTTCATCAGGACATCTTCATACCAGAACACCACATCATCGGTGGTAAAGGGTGTGCCATCCGACCACTTCAGCCCTTCGCGCAAAGTGAAGGTGTATTCTCTACCATCCTCACTGGCTTCAACCGACTCGGCAATGTTGGGGATGACCGCGTCGTACGTGGGGGTGTAACGCATTAACTGTTCGTAGCCAATGTTGCGGAACAGATCATTGCCGTTGCGCTCAATCGTGCCTGTGCGCCACTGGCCGCCATAGGTGCCGACACTCTCTAGCGGTTGAACAACAAAGGGATTTTCGGGCAAACGCTGGTCAACGGGGGGCAATGTGCCCGCGGCGACCTGTTCGGCCAGCATAGGGGCTTCATAGTATCCCCCACTGCCGGTACGGGCGGCTGCTTCGGCAGGCGCAGCGGCTGGGACATTCGCTGCCGCGGCCGGTTCACTGCTGTTGGGGGCGTTCTGTCCACACGCTGCTAGTACAACTGCCGCGCTTGCTGCCGTACCGAGGTGCAGGAAGGTACGACGCGAGACTGTCCGACGCATCATGATGTTCCTCCTCGTAACGATGGTCTTTAGACAATGACATCCAAAATCAGCACGGACTGCGAATCACCAAGTCGAACAAAGTGAGGGATAGGTGAAGGCTATGCAATAGAAGGCTATGCAATAGAAGGCTGTGCAATAGGGGAACGCAGCGCCTCCTTGCTCTCGCTAAGGCCCAGGGGCCACCTCTTGCTGTTGTACCGCTAAACCTCGATGGGTCACCATCTCTCTGGGGAGCAAAGAGACGCAAGCGGACGGCAGAACGAAGATGTCCCTTCAGGTAGCAAGCTATGTTGTATTGGTGGTTTGCATGTGGAAGTTCTCGAACTTCACATGCTGTTCAGTACAGACTGGCTTTCCCCAATGTATGGAGATCGTGGAGGGGCCGTCGAAAGACGTATCGTAGGCTTTGGCTCCAGCACCACTTGTTGCGGAATCCACGGTTGCCCATCGGACCAGGCCAACTTTTGCAGGAGAATTTCCATCGCGCTCGTCCCCATTTCGCGCACGGACTGGGCAATTGTGGTGAGCGGCGGGATCAGATAAGGTGCAAAAGAGAGATCGTTCTGCC
>CAZZNG010000270.1:0-1814 GCA_964655505.1 uncultured Litorilinea sp.
ACGCCATTGCACAGGAAGTCCGCCGCGACCTGGAATCTTTCACACCGGCGCAGCACAACGCGCCGCCCAAGTCTCAAAAGCTGCAAGCCGTGTTGCAGCATGCTTGGCAACTGCTCAACGTCCAACAGAAAGAAGCGTACAAGCGGCTTTCTGTGTTTCGCAGCGGCTTTGATCGCCACGCGGCCAAGTATGTGGCCGGTGCAACCTTGCCCATGTTGGCCGCATTGCTCGACAAATCGCTCTTGCGCTGGGATCCCAAAGGCCGCTATACCTTCCACGAACTGCTGCGCCAGCGCGCCGCGGACGAGTTGGCGCTTGACGCCGAGGCACAGCACGCGGCCAGCGACCGTCATCATCACTACTATGCAACAGCAGCGGGCAACGCTTGACCCGCCCACAGGCCACAGCCGCACGCTCTTCCCTCGCCTCTGCCCCGCGTCCACGACCTTAGTCTATCTGAAACCTATCTGAAATCTCTATCAAGAATCGTAGCCCGCCTGACCATTGCGCCTGTCCCTCTCGCCCACTTGCTTTGCCAAGCAGTGGGCGCGCTGCTATACTGGCGCAAGATGGCGTGCCGTTGTCTTCACCGCACCGCGGACGCAGCACCTACATCCTGTGCGCGCCAGCCAATGCTGTAAAATCCTGTGCTTAAAATCCTGGAAAGGATGCTCTCTTGCCTCGCACACTGCTCTATGACACCCATGTCGGTCTGGGTGGGCGCATGGTCGAATTTGCCGGTTGGGAGCTGCCGGTCCAGTATTCGGCGGGACCGACCGCTGAACACCAGGCCGTACGCACGGCTGCCGGGCTGTTCGACATCGACCACATGGGCCAGTTCGAGGTACGCGGCCCGGATGCCGAAGCCTTTCTGCAATTGATGCAGGTCAATGATATCGAGCCGATGGCGATCAACGAGGCGCGCTACAGCCTCTTGACCTATGCCGACGGAACCATCGTTGACGACATTTTCATCTACCGGCTGGCCGACCGTTGGCTCGTGGTTGTCAACGCGGCCAATCGCGCCAAAGACATGGCGTGGTTAGAAGCCCATGCCGGCGACTTTGACATATCGCTGCTCGACCGATCCGACGACTATTACATGCTGGCGCTGCAAGGCCCGGCCGCGCAGACAATTCTCCAGCCCCATGTCCCCGACGATCTCGCAGCGTTAAAAACGCGCCACGCGCTCGAAACGCAAGTTCTCGGCCATGAGGCGATCATCGGCCGCACAGGCTACACCGGTGAAGATGGCTTTGAGCTGTACATCCCGCCGGAAAGCGCGGCTGAGGTCTGGAACACGCTTTTGACAAGCGGGCAGGCCCATGGACTGCTGCCGTGTGGATTGGCCGCGCGTGACAGCTTGCGCTTTGAGGCTTCGCTGCCGCTCTACGGCCATGAGATCAGCGCGCAGACGAATCCGCTGGAGGCGCGCCTAGGTTGGGCGATCGCCTGGGAAAAGGAGTTTATTGGCCGAGCCGCGCTGCTCAAGGTGAAGCTGGAGCAGCCGGAGCGGCTTCTGATCGGCTTTGAAATGGTCGACCGCGCCGTCCCCCGCGAGCAGTACCCGCTGGCTGTCGGCGGCGAGGTCGTGGGCCATGTCACCACGGGGATGAAAAGCCCGACGCTGGACAAGTTCCTCGGCCTCGGCTATGTCCCGCGCCAATTTACCAAGCTTGGCACTGAAATCGACGTCTTGGTGCGCGGCCAGCCCAAAAAGGCCCGCGTCGTCAAGCGACCTTTTTATACACCGCGCTACAAATGAGCCAGCCCTTGCCACGGGCAGCATTCAACAGGAGCAATCATGGCAACCT
>CAZZNG010000270.1:1914-8100 GCA_964655505.1 uncultured Litorilinea sp.
AAATGAGCCAGCCCTTGCCACGGGCAGCATTCAACAGGAGCAATCATGGCAACCTATCAACTTGATAAGAACGCCAAATATGCCAAGACGCACGAATGGGTACGCATCGAAGATGGCGTCGTGGTCGTCGGCATCACCGACGCGGCACAGGATATGTTGAGCGATGTTGTCTATGTCGACTTGCCCGAAGAAGGGGCCGAGGTCACCGCGGGCAGCGAGATCGCAGTGGTGGAATCGGTGAAGGCCGCGGAAGATATCATCGCGCCGGTCAGCGGCAAAATCATCGAAGTCAACACCGATTTGGAATCAACGCCGGAGATCGTCAACCAAGAGCCGTATAATGCCTGGTTTTTCAAGATCGAGCCGACCGACGCGCTGGAGTCGGAACTGGCCGCGCTTATGTCGCCGGAAGATTACGAGAAATTTGTGGCCGAGTCTGACGGCTAGACGCAACCGTGCGCGCCGGCCTATGCGATTGTCCTGGCCGGCGCGTTTTGTTTGTGTGGGGCTTGTCTGCATGCTGACCGCGTGCAGCATGCCCCAGGTGGAAATCCCTCGCTTTTGGCCGTTCAACCAGGCGCAGACAACGCCCACCCCCGCGCCACGCCCGGTTACCGTCCTCGGCCCCATCGGCAGCCAGGACGAAAACGCGGCCATCCAGTCTGCGATTGCCTCTTTTGAGGCCGCCAACCCAAATTGGCCCGTCCAAGGCGCGCTCGCGCTGGATTATGCCGCGCAGTTGGAACAGGCCCTTCTGGACGGCGAACCGCCCGACGTGTTTATGGCCGCGGCCAATGAACTGGCGTCGCTCGTCGCCAAACAGATCATTGCGCCCGTCCCCGCAGCCTATCCAGTAGGCGACAATGTGCCGCCGAACCTGGTCGACGCGCTGGCTGTGGACGGCACCCCCTACTGCTACCCGCGCAATGTGGCGACCTTGGCCCTTTTCTACAATCCCGCCCTCTTCGACCGCGCAGAGATCGCTTATCCGGCCAATGGATGGGGGTGGGCCGATCTGCGCGCGGCTGCCGATGCGACCACCGACGCCAATTTCGACATTTATGGCATGGTGGTTGCACCCGACATCAGCCGCATCCACCCATTCCTGCTGCAAGCCTCTACCGACCCGGACGTATGGGAGGGAGCGGACGCGCTGCAGGCCATCGAGTACTTTTTGGATTTCTACCACCAGGGCTTTGCCGTTACGCCGGTGACGTTGGACAGCACATGGAACGGCGAGGCGTTTGGCCGCGGCCGCGCGGCCATGACCATCGAAGGCAACTGGCTGATCCCCTATTTGGCCGCGGAGTTTCCCGATCTGGATTATGGCGTTGTCGAACTGCCCGCGGGGCCTGCGCGGCGCGGCAGCACCGCCTTTGTCTCCTGTTGGGTAACGAGCCAAACAGCCGAGAACCCAGACGCGGCCCAAGCCTTAGCCGCCGCACTCAGCCGGGCGGCGCAGGACGCAGCCATCGAGGAGATCATGCCGCTCTCGCTGGAGCAAGCGACCAGTTGGGTCGGTTCGCACCCGGCCTATGTGCCCTTTGTCAATGCACTCGCCTATGCATCCCCCTGGCAGGGCCACGCCAATTTTCAATATGATGTGGCGGCCATCAACCGGTCGATCCAGCAGTGGATCGACGACGAGGCGACCACGCCGGACGTGATGGCCCTGCTGCCCCGGCTCGGTGTGACATCCGCCACGACCGACACCTTGACCGATCCCTTGGAGGCCCTGCCCACGCCGACCGTGCCCCTATCGCAGTAGACGCCTTTAGGGATTCGGGGACACCTAACCTGCCGGGACGCTCGGAGCTTTATGCCCATCTGCTCGCGAGATGGCATATTGCTCAATGCCCATCTGCTCGCGAGATGGGCGTAGCGTCCCGGAAGATCCGCCCTGTAGCTGGCCCGTTTTGGCGGCGTGCGTTACAATCAAAGTATGTTCAAGCCGATCACCCTTATCAGCGGATTATTAGCACTATGAGCGAATACCCTATCCTTCAGGCACTCGCCGAGATCGTCCCACCGGAGCGGCTGCTGCGCCAAGATGCAGAGTTGGCCCCCTACGAATCGGACGCGCTCACAGCCTTTCGCACGCGACCGCTAGCCGTCGTGTTGGCCGAGACCCAGGAAGAGGTGATCGCCATCGTGCGCGCCTGCCATGCCCACGCCACGCCCTTTGTGGCGCGCGGCAGCGGAACCAGCCTGTCGGGCGGCTCGCTGCCCATTGCGGGCGGCATCGTCATTGCTCTCAACCGGCTCAATCGCATTATCTCGCTCGACCCGCTGGCGCGTACCGCGGTGGTCGAGCCGGGCGTGGTGAATTTGAACGTGACCAAAGCCGCCGCGCCTCATGGCCTCTACTATGCGCCGGACCCGTCGAGCCAGTTGATCTGCACCATCGGCGGCAATGTCGCCTTCAACTCCGGCGGCGCGCACTGTCTCAAGTATGGCATGACCAGCAACCATGTGCTTGGCATCAAAGCCGTGCTGCCAGACGGCGAGATCGTCCACCTAGGCGGCAGCAGCGCGGAGACAGTCGGGCCTGATTTAACCGGCATGTTCGTCGGCTGTGAGGGATTGTTCGGCATTGCGCTGGAGATCACCCTGCGGCTCATGCCCAAGCCCGAACGCTATCGAACCGTGCTGGCCTCCTATGACAGCCTGGCCGCGGCGGGCGATGCCGTGGCGCAGGTGGTGGCGTCGGGTTTGCTGCCCGGCGCGATGGAAATCATGGACAAGCTGGCGATTGAAGCTGCCGAAGCCTCGGTCCACGCGGGCTACCCGCGCGACGCGGCCGCGCTGTTGATTGTCGAGCTAGAGGGGGACGCGGTCCAGGTTGAAACTGAATTCGCCCAACTGCTCGAAGTCATCAATCGAACCGGCGCACAGGAGGTGCGCGTGGCCCACGATGAGCAGGAACGCGCCCGTATCTGGAAGGGACGCAAGGGCGCATTCTCTGCTGTGGGGCGGCTCAGCCCCGATTACATTGTGCAGGATGGCGTGGTGCCGCGCGGCAAGCTGGGCCAAGCACTCGGCGTCATCGAGCGCCTCAGCCGCGAGTACGGCATCCGCGTGGCGAATGTATTTCATGCAGGAGACGGCAACCTGCACCCGCTCATTCTCTACGATGGGCGCACGCCGGGCGCGCTGGAAAAGGCCGAGGCGCTGGCGGGTGAAATCCTCCACCTGTGCGTCGAGCTTGGCGGCTCCATCACCGGCGAGCATGGCGTAGGCATGGAAAAGCGCCAGTATATGACGACCATGTTCAACGAGGATGATATGGCGATGATGACTGCTATTCGCCGCCAGGTCGATCCATTGGAACTTGCCAACCGCGGCAAGATGTTCCCCGCGGACGAGCAAGCGACCGCAGGAATCGCAGCCTCCCATCATCCTCACCCGTTGGAACGCCAGGGAGTAATTTCGCGCGTATGAGCACCCTCGTATCCCCACCTACACAGCTTGCCCCTACGACGGTCGAAGAAGTCCAAGCAGCGGTGCAATCGGCCAGCAAGGTCATGCCTACGGGCGCGGGAACCAAGCCCGCGCTCTATGGTCAAGCGAGCGATGCCGTGCGCCTGGATCTGCGCAAGCTGACAGGCATCCTCGAATATGAGCCGGGCGAATACACCTTTACCGCGCGTGCAGGGACACCGCTGGCCGAGATTGTGGCCGCGCTGACCGAACATGGGCAGTATCTGCCCTTTGATCCGCCTTTCATCGACGCGGGCGCGACGCTGGGCGGCACGATTGCCGCAGGGTTGAGCGGGTCGGGTCGCTTCCGTTTCGGGGGGCTGCGCGACTTCTTGATTGGCGTGCGTATGGTCGATGGCCGCGGCACGCTGGTGCGCGGCGGCGGCAAGGTGGTCAAGAACGCAGCCGGGTTCGACCTGCCCAAGCTCATGATCGGCAGCATGGGACGGCTCGGCGTCTTGGTCGAAGCAAGTTTCAAAGTCTTTCCCGCGCCGCCCGCGCTGGCCGGTTGGCAGGCCGAGTTTGATACGCTGGACGCGGCCCTTGAAGCGCTGCACAAGCTATTGGCGACCAACCTGGATTTGGATGTGCTTGATCTGACCGTCGATGCCACCGACACGCTTCGGCTGGCGGCACAAGTCGGCGGGCCGCAGGACGCGCTAGCCGCGCGCGTCCAACGTATCATCGACCTGGTTGGGGGTGAAGAAGCGCCGGGCGATGCAATCGCCGCGCAGCAGCGCGAACGCAGCGCCTTTGCCTGGGTGCAGCCCGATAGCAGCCTGGTCAAAGTGCCCACGACCGTTCACGACATCCCGAAGCTGGAGGCTGACCTAGCCGGGAGCGGCGCGGCCCGGCGCTACATTGCCGGTGGTGTACAGGCGTGGATCGGCTGGCCCGGCGCTGTGGCGGATCTCGACCTAATCTTGCAGCAGCACAGCCTCAGCGGGCTGGTGCTGCGCGGCGCAACCACCCAGCCGCTTATCGGCAAGCCGGTGGCATCGGCCTTTCGCACACGCTTGCGCGCCGCGCTTGATCCTGAACATCGTTTCCTGGAGTATGATGCATAACCATGCAACACGCCATTGAGGTTGAATCGCTCGGCCCGCAAGGACCGGCCATGGCTAAAGCGGTCGAAAACTGTGTCCACTGTGGCTTCTGTCTGGCCGCTTGCCCCACCTATCAAGTCCTGGGCGAGGAGATGGATTCCCCGCGCGGACGGATCTTCTTGATGAAAGAGACCCTCGAAGGGGATCTCGCGCTGGACGACATGCTGCCCTTCATCGACCGCTGCCTGGGGTGCATGGCCTGCGTCACAGCCTGCCCTTCGGGGGTAGAATATGGCGACTTGCTTGCGCCCTTCCGCGCCAAGGCCGAAGAACAGCGCAGCCGCTCGCCCCTGGACCGGCTCACGCGCATGATGATCAACCAGACCCTGCCCTATCCGCGCGTGTTTCGGCTGGCCGCGCTGACAGGCAACCTGGTCAAGCCGCTGGCCGGTTATCTGCCTGCCAAGATCAACGCCATGCTCTCCCTGCTGCCCGAAGACGTGGGCACATTCGAGCAGCCTGCCGCGGTCTATCCCGCCATCGGCCAACGACGCGCGCGTGTGGCCCTGCTGACCGGCTGCGTACAGCAGGTCTTGGCCCCTGGCATCAACCAGGCGACCATCGACGTGCTGACGCGTAACGGTGTCGAGGTGGTGGTCCCGCCCGATCAGGGCTGCTGCGGTTCGTTGGCGCTGCACACGGGCGAGGCGCGCCAGGCGCGTGCCCTGGCGCGGCGCAACTTGGCAGCCTTCCCAACCGATGTGGACGCGGTGATCACCAACGCAGCCGGGTGCGGATCGGGCATTCACGACTACAGCCTGCTCTTTGCCGGGACGGATGACGAGGAAGCCGCCACAGCCTTCGCCCACCGCACAAGCGACATCTCCGTCTTTCTCGATCAGTTGGGGATCATCGACCCGCCGCCCCTGCGCGCGCCGCGGCGCGTGGCCTATCACGACGCGTGCCACCTGGCCCATGCCCAGCGGGTGACCACGCCGCCGCGCAGCCTGCTGCAGCGCATCGAAGGCGTGACCTTGCTGGAGATTCCCGATGGCGAACTGTGCTGCGGTTCTGCGGGCACGTACAACTTGGAACAGCCGGAGATCGCGCGCGAACTTGGCCTGCGCAAAGCACAGAACATCCTTAGCACCGGCGCGGAGATGCTGGTCACGGGCAATATCGGCTGCATGACCCAAATCCGCACCTATTTGGCCGAGTTGGGCCAGCCGCTGCCGATCCGTCACACGGTGGAGTTACTGGCCGAAGCCTATGCACAGACGGACGGCGTGACAGGGGCCTAGGCTCAATTCGCACGCTCGATCCGCGTGGTCGTAAAGTGTCGCTTTTTTTGGGTGGGATGAAGGAGATCGACCCATGTCGAAATTCGTGAAAGTACAGACGCAGCTGCGCGAGCCGCAGTTGATCAAGCAAGCGCTGGATGACCTCAAGCTGAACTATGAGGAAAACGCCCGCTTTGTGCATGTGTGGAGTGGCTTTTCCGGGGTCGTGCCCTTTGTCGTGCGCGTGGGCAATGTGCAGTTTGGCCTGCGCCCGACCGAAAAAGGAGCAGCCGAGGAAGCGGCTTATGAGGTTGTGGCCGACGATATGTTCATGGGGCGCATCCGTCCCCAGTTGGCGCAGATCCAACAGCGCTACGCCT
>CAZZNG010000271.1:0-1844 GCA_964655505.1 uncultured Litorilinea sp.
GCGCCTGTCTTTCGCGGGGAGGGACAGCTCAACCGCATGGATCTGACCGCGGACCAACTCACCAACTTGGTCAAGACCTTCACCCTGACCATCGACGCGCTGCCGGTGCGCGCGATTGGCCCGGTGAAGGAGGACAAGACCGAGGATTTCGAGATGCCCTTTGAGCCGGTACGCATCAATGTGGGCGCGCCGCCCGCGGACGCAACGGGCACAGCCACGGTGCGCGTGCTCAACCCCGGCAAGCGCCCGGCCAAGCTGCAATTCCGCGCACCGGCCAAAGTGCCTACAGCCGGGGATATTACGGTGGATCTGATCTATGGCGCGAACCCCGCCAACCGCCGCACGGTCACCATGACTGTGCATGTGGAGCCGACGTAGGGGCAGGCTGGGGGAGCGATGGGTATTAAGCAGTTCATGTGGTAATCGTCGGCAGCCTGGGGATCAATCCCCAGGCTAGTATTGGGAAACAGGCTGAAGCCTGTTGCGCTAGCCCAACGCGCTTCAACGCGCTTCCCACCACTAGGCGCAGCGCCTGCGCTACTCCTCAATCGTAATGTTCTGCTGGATGACGATCTCGCGGCCGTCGTCGGCGCGTATAAGCGCCAGCAGTACATGCGGGCCTGGCTGGAAGGGCACATTGCCGGGCCAACTGCTGTCATTGTCCCCAAAGACCCACGGCTGGCAGGGCGCGCCGCCACCAAAGGCGCAGTAGGCCGCAGTCTCCTCACGCTTGGCATAGACCACGCCACCATCCGGCCCGACCACCACTAAATCGACATAATCAATGCCGTCGCCGTCGTCATTGCCCACGTTGGGGTCATAGGCGAGCACCTGGAAGGCCAGCGCGCCCGACACAAAGTCACCGGCCCCGTCTACGCCGGTACGCACGATGTCCGCAACCAGGTCCGCGGGGGGCTGTGAGGTGACGGGCGTCGGGGTGAACGTGGGGGTGGGCGGCTCTTGTTGTTGGTCTGTGCCCGGCGGCACAAACTCGACCGTCAGGTTCCAGTTGGCTTGGTCGCGATCCTCATCTTCCGGGTTGATGGTGATGTTGATGTCATAGAAGTTGTTTTCAATGGTGCAGCTTGAGTCAGGCAGGGTCGCGCCGTTGCGCAGACGCAGCACATTGCACGACGGCTCGCCGCCGCCAAAGATGCAGTAGCGCGGCGAGGTTTCGGTGTGCGTGTAGGAACTGCCATCGGGGCAGAAGATTTCAAAATCGACGCTGTCGATGCCCGCGCCGGTGTAGCTGCCGACCGCGGGGTCATAGGCGTAGACCTCCAGATAGAAGAAGTCGCGGAAGGTGGGCGGCTCCTCGCGCGCGTCGAGCGAGCCGCTCACGATGCGCGGGTCGGTGTAGAGGTTGCCCGCCAGGTCGCCGTCACCGCCGGGCGAACGGATGATGACCCCCACCGGCAGCGGTAGATCAGGTGTGGGCGTGGGGGATGGGGTCGGCGTGGCGGTTGGCGTTGGGGTGGCGGTTGGCGTTGCTGTGGGCGTGGCAGTGGGGAAGGGGGGGATCTGGCCCAGGGGCAGCAAGCGGATATCCACGGTGCAGTCGAGGACTTGGGGCAGCGCGCTGCTCCAGCCGATGCGCCCGTCGCTCACGGCTTGCACTTCGATCCAGGTGGCATCCTCGTTGCGCGTGAGGGGGCGCAGTTGGGAACCGGCAGGCAGCAGCACAAGGGGCGGGTTGAAGACGGTGCTTGGCCCGCTGCGCAAGTTGACCGCGTTGCCCACCACTGTGCAGCGCGGCTCGACTGTAAGTGTGGGTGTGGCCGTTGCTGCGCCGGTTGCGGTTGGCGTGGCGGACGGGGGTGTGCTGGCAGTCTGGGTGACAACCG
>CAZZNG010000271.1:1944-8036 GCA_964655505.1 uncultured Litorilinea sp.
CCGGTTGCGGTTGGCGTGGCGGACGGGGGTGTGCTGGCAGTCTGGGTGACAACCGGCGTATTCGTCAGCGTGGTCGAGGGGCCAAGGGTCAGCGTCAGGGTGTAAGGCCCGCGGTCCGCGGCGCTTTGTCCCGCGGCGACCGCGACATAGAAAGTCGTTTCCGGCAGCGTGAAGGCGTTGATCTGGGCGACGCGGGTCACCGGCCCCACCGCGCTCACGGTCAGCGGCTCGCGGCTGTCGGGGCTGTACAGTTCCAAGAAGGGGGCAAAGGCGTCGCTTTGCAGCGTGAGGGTGACGGCTTGGGCCGCGCAGCCGCGCAAGAGCCATTCATCGCCAACGCGGCTGTTGATGCTGCCGGTCATGGGCACGCCCGCGGCCAGCAAGAGGGGGGTGGGGCCGGGCAGTTGGGTTGTGCCGGAGAGTTCGAGCGTGAGCGAATAGGGGCCGCGTTCGAGGATGGTGCGGCCCGCGGCGGTGAGGGTGTGGAGGCCGCTGGCCGCAAGGGGGAAGGCTGCGATCTGCGCGTCGGTTGCGCCGCCGTCGCCGTCGTCGGCGACCAACGGGTCAGGCCCCAATGGGCCGGTGAGTTCGAGGAAGGTGTCGAACTCGGTGCTGCGCATGGTGACGGTGATCACATCGCCCGCGCAGCCCTGGAAGGTCCACGTATCGCCCAGGCGCGTGGTCACCGCGTCGTCGATGGTTTGCCCATAGCGCAGCCCCTGGCTCTCCTGCGCCAGCGCCAGGCCGCCCAGCAGGGTCAAGAGCGCGGTGAGGGCGAGGCCAAGGGCCAAGCCGCGCATCGTTCGCAGTCGCATGGCTGATTCTCCTTCCAAAGGTTCCGGCGGGTGAACTTGCCGGATGTTCGCAGTGAGATGCCTAACTTTCATCCAGCGTCCCGGAAGATCCGTTTTTCGTTAATTTTCAGACGCCTGTTGTATCTGCTCCTGGGTTTGTTGCACTTGGGATAGATAGTAGCGACAGCCGCAGTCGAGCACTTCGGTGCGGAAGGACCGGTCATAGACAGTCTGAGCCACGTCGATGCAGCGTTGGAACCCGGCTTCGGCTTGGTTGAAACGTTCATCTGCCAGGCGCAGGCTGGCCGCGCGGTTGGCGGCGTCGCTGCCTGCCTGGCGCGCGGCCTCCACATGGACAAAGCCTTGCAGGTAGTAGGTCGCGCCGGTGCTGAGATGGGTCCAGGCTAGGTATTGGTCTTGATCGCTCTCGGCAAAGACCTGACCGGCCTCGTCCAGCGCGGCCAGCGCCCTGTCGAACCAGAGCGCGGCGGCCTCTGCATTGCCGTCGAGCAGATAGATCTGCCCCTTGAGCCGGTAGTTGTTGCCCTGCACCAGGTGGGCCACCGACGCAATGGGCGGCCAGGGCGAATCCGGCGCGATGGCGATGGCCTGGTCCAGCAGGTCGATGGCCTGGTCGGTCAGTTGCATGGCTTCTTCGGGGCTGCGCGCGGCGCGCTCAAGGTGATCAGTTTGCACGCACGCGGCCAACTCTTCGGGCACGGGCTGGGGCGTGTAAAAGAGTTGGGCTTGGTCATAGTAGACCGCGCCGAGGGTAATATGCGGGTTGGCGTAGTCGGGCTTGAGGCGCATGGCCTCGTTGAGCGCGGCAATGGCTGTGTCATAGTCGCGCAGCCAGTAAGCTTCGCGGCCAATGAAGTATTCGAGCAGCGCCTGGCCTTCGTCGTCGCGCCAACCGGCCAACTGTTCTTTGGCTTGGAGCAGCGCGGCCAGCGCCTGATCTTGCTTGCCGTTGATGTCATAGGTCAGCGCCACGGTGATCCAAAAGAGGGCCGCGGTGCGCAGACTGAGCGGCGGGTTGAGCAGGTCGATGGTCGCCAGCGGTTCCGTCTCATAGGCCACGGGCAGCGCAATGGGTTCGCCGACCAGATGACGGCCTGTAACCGCATCCGGTTCGCCCTGCCAGGTTTCGCTGTTGTTGTAGAACTCCAGTTGCAGCCCTTCTTCGGGCGCGTCCTGCCCGGTGGGGGCCAGGTTGCCATAGATGACGATGTTGGCGTTGATGCGCTTTGCCAAGCGGCGGGCGCGGGCCGCGCGCGCTTCGGGCGTTGTGCCGCGCATGACGCCGAAAACGACATTTTTCACATCCGACCCCAGGCTGTCGTGCCAAATCTGCACGTCGAGCGCGTCGCGTCCGGCGACCTGCGCGTAGTTGGCCGCGTATTCGTTGTTGAGCTTGTCAAAGACGAGGCGGCTCAAGGCTGTGCCCAGGGGCGAAGCGCGCACGCGGCCCGATGGGTCAATCTGGCCGAAGTCCGCCACTGCGATGCGGTAATCGCCGGTCATCTGGGTGGGATTGAGGTAGGGCTGGGCCAGGGGATAGGCGGCCGCGGTGGTCACGCCGATCACCAGCAGCGCCAGCAGCAGCACGCGCAGCGTGCGACACCAGACCGGCGGCCGCATGGTCAAGAGCCTGCCGTCGGGCACGCGCATAAAGAGCACGGGCACAGCCCAATCCCACTGGTCTTGCACCAGGGCACGCGCTTCGTTGACGGCCCTGTCCACCAGCCCATGCGCCAGCAGCCGCGCGTAGAAGTGCCCGGCAAAGGCTTGGGCTGTGTAGAGGCCCACGCGGTCGGTCATGGCGACCGTGGCATGCACGCCCCCGGCATCCACCAGCGCGGGGCCGAGCGGCGCGAAGGCATCCAGGCGGCTGCGGGCCGCGCTTTCGCACGCGGCCAGGAAGCAGCAGGCCGGTTGGCTGGCGGCCATACGCACCACTTCGACCAAGCGCCCCGTGGTGACGGGATCGACCTTGCCCGCCTCATCCTCCAGATAGAGAACCGTGCCGCGGTCGACTTTGCCGCCGTGGCAGAGGAAGTGGACCAGGTCGCAGCCTTCGCTCAAGACGCGGCGGATCTCGTTGAGCGTGGGCGGCTGGGCTGTGCCGCTCTCCAGGTAGATCGGCTCGACTTCATGCCGCCCGCCGGTTGTGAAACCGTCGAACAGGGTATGCAGCGCCTCTCGCTCGACCGGCTCGATGGGGTCTAGCTGCCAGGTGTCCAGGTCATCGGGTGAGGCGATGACCACCAGGAGGCGCAGAGGTCGCGTCGCGATGGGCGCGGGGCGATCCCACTGGCGCACGGCCACATAGCGCGAGAAGGGGGTGGCGGCTGTGCTGCCCAGGGGCTGCCATGTGCCTGCATAGGGGTGATAGATGCGCTCCCAGTGGACTTCTTGCAGCTCGGGCGGCTCCACCACCAGGCGCACGCGCAGCCCTTTGTTGGCCGCGCGCGCAACAGCCAACGTCTCTTTATAGGCCGCGCCGCAGGCTTGGTCGGCAAAGAGCGCCTGGCCCAGGGCCATGCCGTAGGCGTTGACATCGGCGGAGAGCGCGCGCAGCGCCACCAGGTCGAGGGTGACGGGCAGATCGGGGAATTCGCGCCAGTCGGTCACCTCCAGGTCGGCGTGATAGCCTTCGCCGGGGCTGTTGGCGCGCAGACAGATCTCCAGCCCCACGAACGCGTCTTGCTGTGGGTCGGGGCGGCCCAGCAAACAGGCTCGGCCCCGGCGGGCAAGGGTGGGCAGGGTGCGGGTTAGCGACTGCATGGGCATGGCACGCGGCTACTGGACACGCGCCTCCTCCAACCACTGCTTTTGCAGGTGGCGGCGCACAGCATCCAGGCCCGAGAGCGCGTCGGCGCGGGTGAAGTCCAGCCCGGTGTGCTGTACGTTGTCGTCTTCGTCGTCGCCGTCGTGGATGGTCACGCCGCCCCGGCGCAGCCAGGTCACCAAGTCGGCCACTTGGGGCAACTCGCCGGTAGCGCGGCGGTAAAATTCCTGCATCAAGAGGAGCAGCCCGACCGTCACCGGCGTGGCCTGGCTGGTTCCATGCTGGATCGATTCGCCGTGGGAGCCGTTGACGCCCGACGAGGTGACGGGCGCGCCAGGGGCAAAGATGTCGGTAAAGGTTTGGGCGCTGACGCTTTCATGCAGCCGCTGGGAAAAGGGCGTGATCTGCCCTGGCCTGGAGGACGTGGCGGTCGCGCCGTCGGCATAGCTGAAGCCGCCTTCGTGCGCATCATAGACCGCGCCGACGCTGACGCACTCGCGGATGATGGCGGGAAAGCCCATGCCCTGGCGGCTCTGGTGGCGAAAGTAGTCGTTGCCCGCGGCGATCACCACCGCGACGCGCGCGTCGCGCAGCCTGCGGATCTTGTTCTGGATGTCGCGGCGCAGCCGCGCAAAGAAGCCAAAGCTGTCTGTGGTGTAGTTGCCGCCGTCGCCCAGGGACATGCAGACGGCTGTGATGGTGTGCTCGTCGCGGTGGTCGATGACCCATTGCAGCGCTTGATCGACCCAGACAAAATCGCCGCCCCCCTCGTTGGGCAGCACTTTGAGCGGGATCAGGTTGGCCCCCGGCGCGATGCCGATATGGTCGCCATTGGCCCCGATGATGCCCGCGACGTTGGTTCCGTGGCCTTGTCCGTCGCTGGCATCTTCGGGGTCGCCGTCGTTGTCGGGCGTGAAGTTGCGTTGGGCCGGGATGCGGCCTGCAAAGTCCACATGCTTGGTGTTCAGCCCGGTATCGAGGACTGCCGCGGCCAGCCCCTGGCCCGTCACGTTAAAGGCGTGGCGCGCCTGGTTCACCCAGAGAAACGTATCGACCTCGACGAGAAAGCTCAGTTGCGGCGCGTCGAATTGAGCCGGTCGTTCGACCGGGGCAATGGTGACGCTGATCTCTTCTTGTGTCTCATGTGTGCTCATGGGGTGGTTTCTTTCGTCAGATATACTTCTCGCCTTAACCCTCCGGACCGATCTTCCCGGAAGCTTCGCCCGCGCACGCAGCGCCTACTCCGCCAGGATGCGCGTGGCGATGCGACCGGCAATGGCGTCGGCGCGCGCGGTTTCGGCGATGTCAAAGGAGGGCGGCGCGGTCTCGATCTGGTTGAGGTAATCGGCCATGGCCTTGCGCCCGGCGCGCACCAGCGCGTCGCGGCGCGCATCGCTCATGTCGAAGTCGATCGCGCTATAGCCGCGCGCGGGCACCCGGACGACCAGTTGGGCAAACTCTTCGATGATGGCGTTGTCGTGGGCCTGGGTCATGGTGTTGACCAGGCGATGCACGCGCTGGAAGGTACGCAGCCGGTTAAAGTCAAAGCCGCTGCTGGTGGCGCTTGCGCTGGGGCTGCCCGCGGGCGCGCTGCCGCGGGCTGTGCCGTCTGCAACCGGGCTATCTGTGCCGCTGCTGCCGTTGGCGCCGATGGATGCCGTGGCGGGGTCTGCGCCTTCTACGTCGAGCAGTTCGTCGATCAACAGGCCGATCACATTGGGGCTGCGCTTGCTGCCCATCACCGCGGTCACGGTCGGGTCGGTGGAAACCAGCAGCGCGAGCGGAAAGCTGGACAGCAGGCCGCCGTCAACCACCGTGTGACCGTCGATGGCGGCCCCGCGGTAGGGACCCCAACCCGGCTGCCACACCACTTCTTGCCAGAGCAGCGGAATGCTCATGGACATGCGTACCGCCCAGACGACGGGGCAGTCAGGTGCGGTGCGGTGGTTGAGGATCAAGAGGCGCGCGGCGCTGGTGTCGGAGGCGACGACGGTCATGTCCACGCCGGTGGCCGCGTAGAATTCGGCCAGGCTCATGCCGCCGAACTGCCGCGGCTGGCCGCTGAATGTGCCGCTGTTTAGTTTGGTGGTGAGCCACTCGCCAAAGGCATCCGCGGTATACCAGCCGCCCCGCTCGACAAAGGAGAAGATATGGCGAAAGCGGGGCAGTTTGAGCAGCGCGCCCACCAGCGCGGCGTCGACGCGGGCTTCCAAGCCTTCGGGGAGCAGGGGAATGTCTGCCTCGCGCAGGATGTTGCGCAGCACACTCTCTTGCACGTCCTTTTCGCCAAAGGGGCCAGGCACGCCCAGGAACCCGGCAAAGACCGAGCGCCCCTCCGCTTTTTCGTCGAGCGCGGCCAGCAATTCGTGTTCATCGTAGCCCGCGGCCAACAGCACCGCGGCCACGGCTCCGGCGGATGTGCCGAGCAGCCGCCCCTGGTGATGGCCGCGAGCGACAAACTCTTGCAGCGCGCCGACAAAGGCCATGCCCTTGGCCCCACCACCCTC
>CAZZNG010000272.1:0-8012 GCA_964655505.1 uncultured Litorilinea sp.
TCGCATGAAACCTGTTACCATCGGCTTGATCACGGGCAACCGCGGCTTCTTCCCTGGACACCTATGCGAGACGGGCCGCGCCGAAATGATCCAAGTGCTGCAAGAGGCCGGGCTGAATGTGGTCACGCTGGGGCCGGAAGATACCCCCTATGGCAGCGTGGAAAGCCTGGAAGACGCGCGCAAATGTGCCGAGTTGTTCGACGCGCACCGCAAGGAAATCGACGGCGTCATTGTCACCCTGCCCAACTTCGGCGACGAACGCGCCGTCGCCAATTCGCTGCGCTGGTCGGGGCTGAATGTGCCGGTGCTCATCCACGCCTTCCCCGACGAGGCCGACAGCATGACCATTGCCGACCGTCGCGACAGCTTCTGTGGCAAAATGTCCACCTGCAACAACCTGCGCCAATACAAGATCCCCTTCACGCTGACCACACTGCACACGGTTTCGCCCTCCTCGGACTCATTCAAAGCAGACCTGGCGCGCTTCATCGCCACCTGCCGCGTGACCAGCAGCCTGAATGGGCTGCGTATCGGCGCACTGGGCGCGCGCCCCGCGGCCTTCAACACCGTGCGCTACAGCGAGAAGTTGCTCGAACAACACGGCATCTCGGTCGAAACCCTTGATCTCTTCGAACTGTTCGGGTGGGTCAACGCCCTTTCCAGCGATGACCCCGCGGTGCAAAACAAGCTGCAGGCGATCCATGATTACGTGCAGACCACCAACGTGCCTGCCGAATCGCTCGACAAGATGGCAAAGTTTGGCGTCGCCGTCGACCGCTGGATCGAGGATGCCCGGCTCAACGCCACGTCAATTCAGTGTTGGACAGCCATGGAAGAGTTCTTTGGCGTCGTGCCCTGCACACTGATGAGCATGATGAGCAATGAGTTGATGCCCAGCGCCTGCGAAGTCGATACCATGGGCGCGGTGGCAATGTACATCTTGGCCCAAGCCAGCCAACTGCCCAGCGCGCTGGTCGATTGGAACAACAACTATGGCGACGACCCGGATAAGGGCGTGGTCTTCCATTGCAGCAACCTGCCCAAGGACATCTTCCGCCAGGAGCCTGGCGAAGCGCCCACCATGCAATACCAAGAGATCATCGCCGGAACCGTGGGCGCGGAGAACACCTACGGCACGATCTATGGCCGCGTGGCCGCGCGTGACTTCACCTATCTGCGCGTCAGCACCGATGATCTCGACGGCAAGATGCGCGCCTATGTGGGCGAGGGCGAATTCACCGACGACCCGCTGCTCACTTTTGGCGGCTATGGCGTGGTGAAGGTTCCGCGGCTGCAAGAACTGCTGCAATACATCTGTGAAAACGGCTACGAGCACCATGTCAGCGTCAACCCGGCGCGCACCGCGTCCGCCATTCATGAAGCGCTGGTCAAATACAAGGGATGGGACGTCTATCATCATCGCTAGAGCCTATGCAACCCCTAGCAGGCGGCCCACACGGGCGATCATCCAACAACCAGAGACAATGAGGAGATGAGGATGAGTCCCAAATATGCAATTGGCATCGACTTTGGCACGGAATCCGGGCGCGCGCTCTTGGTCGATGTGGCGGACGGGCGCGAGGTCGCGACCGCGGTCCACGACTATAAAAACGGCGTCATCGACGAAACCCTGCCCGACAGCAACATCCGGCTTGAACCCGATTGGGCGCTGCAAGACCCCAATGACTACATCGAAGTCATCAAGCAGACTGTGCCCGCTGTGCTCAAACAGAGCGGCGTCGATCCCGCGGATGTGATCGGCATCGGCATCGACTTCACAGCCTGCACCATGCTGCCGGTCAAGGCCGACGGCACGCCCCTGTCCCAACTGCCCGAATATCGGCAGCAGCCCCACGCCTGGGTCAAGCTTTGGAAGCACCACGCAGCCCAGCCCGAAGCCGACCGCATCAACCAAGTCGCGCGCGAGCGGGGCGAAACGTGGCTTGACCTCTATGGCGGCAAAATCTCGTCCGAATGGTTCTTCAGCAAGGCGCTGCAAATCCTCAACGAAGCGCCCGAGATCTACCATGCCGCTGATCGCTTGATCGAAGCCGCGGACTGGGTCATCTGGCAGCTTACGGGCCGCGAGACGCGCAACGCCTGCACCGCGGGCTATAAGGCCATCTGGCAGGGGGAAGAAGGGTTCCCCAGCCGCGACTACTTCGCCGCGCTGCACCCTGACATGGCCAGTATTGTGGACACAAAAATGTCGCGTGAGATTCTGCCCCTGGGCGCAAAAGCCGGCGGCCTGACCGAAGAGGCCGCTGCGTGGACAGGGCTGCGCCCCGGCACAGCCGTCGCCGCGGCCCATGTGGACGCGCATGCCACCGTGCCCGCGGCCCAAGCGGTCGAGCCGGGCATCATGACCATCATCATGGGCACAAGCAACTGCCATATGGTGCTTGGCCGCGAACGGGTCGAGGTCGAAGGGATGTGCGGTGTCGTCAAAGATGGCATCGTCCCCGGCTACTACGGCTATGAAGCCGGACAGAGCGGCGTGGGCGACATCTTTGCCTGGTTTGTGGAGCATGGCGTGCCGCCGGTGTATCACGATGCAGCCAAGGCGCGCGGCATCCCGCTGCACAAGTTGTTGGAGGAGGAAGCCGCCAAGCAGAAGCCGGGCGAGCATGGCCTGCTGGCGCTCGACTGGTGGAACGGCAACCGCTCGACGCTGGTCGATGTGGAGTTGAGCGGGCTGCTGGTCGGCGCAACCATTGCCACCACCGCGCCCGAAATCTACCGCTGCCTGCTCGAATCGACGGCATTCGGCACGCGCAAGATCATCGAAGCCTTTGTCGAAAACGGCGTCGCGGTGGACCGCATCGTGGCCGCGGGCGGGCTGCCCGAACGCAATCAACTGCTCATGCAGATCTATGCCGACGTGACCAACCGCGAATTTCGCATCATCCAGAGCGCGCTGGGCGGCGCGCTCGGCGCGGCCATGCACGGCGCGGTCGCCGCGGGGGAAGCCGCGGGCGGCTACGCCGACATCTACGCCGCCGCGGCCAAGATGGGCGGACTGAAGGATGAAGTCTACCGGCCCATCCCCGAACATGTCGCGGTCTACGACCAACTATATGCCGACTACAGCACGCTCTACGACTACTTTGGCCGCGGGGAAAATGACGTGATGAAGCGGCTGCGCGCGTTGCGCCGCGCGGCGCGGGCCGCTTAAGCAACGGGAGTGAATCTACGATGCTCGAAGCACTCAAACAAGAAGTGTGGAAGTTGCACTTGATGCTGCCGCAAGCCGGTTTGGTTACCTGGACGTCGGGCAACATCAGCGCGCGCGACCCTGAAAGCGGCCTGGTGGTCATCAAGCCCAGCGGCGTGATGTACGATGAACTGCGCCCTGAGGACCATGTGGTGCTTGACCTAGAGGGCAACGTTGTCGAGGGCGACCTCAAGCCCTCCTCAGACACAGCCAGCCATCTCTACATCTATCGCCACCGTCCGGACATCAACGGCATTGTGCATACCCACTCGCCCTATGCCACAGCCTTTGCCGCGGTGGGCAAGCCCATCCCCGTCTGCCTAACGGCCATTGCCGACGAATTCGGCCAGGAGATCCCCTGCGCCGGGTTCGCGCTGATCGGCGGTGAAGAGATCGGGCAACAGGTTGTGGAGCATATCGGCAGCTGCGCCGCGGTGCTGCTCAAGAATCATGGCGTCTTTACAGTGGGCAAATCGGCGCGCGCCGCGGTCAAGGCCGCGGTGATGGTCGAGGATGTTGCCAAGACGGTTCACCTGGCGCTCCAGCTTGGCACGCCCGACATCATCCCCCAAGCCGATGTCGCCAAGCTGCATCACCGTTACACCCATGTTTACGGCCAGTAGCCGGACATGAACGCCTACCCTTCCGGGGCGCTGGGTGAAGGTTAAGGAATTAGCCGGGTGATCTTCCCGGACGCTTCGAGCGTCCGGGAAGGTGAATCCCTGGATGATCCAAATGGGGCTACGCTGGAGGGATGCGGGGTGTCCTTGCGCTGCTAGCCATCTCGATGGGCAATCAAGGGCGGCAGATCGGCGATACGGCTCCAGCCCGCATCCTCGCTCACCTTCTCGACCTCGATCTGGCTGAAGTAGTGATCCAACACCGCTGCCCGCTCCATTGCCAGCGGCGGCGAGCAGTAATCTTCCTCTTCCCATGCCGCCCGTCCATCGGGCAGCCGCCGCGCGCCTTGCAGCCCCTTCGTCAAGGCGCGGCCAAACGGCTGCATATCCACGAAAGCGCCCGCCGCCAGTTTGGCGGCTAAATCATCCATCCGCTCTGCGCGCGGTGTTGCGCGTACCAGATAATAGGCCATGTGTTTCCTCCTGCACTTTCTCGCTCAAATGCCCACGCTTCCAGCCCTCACACCGGCTGCATGATGACTGCATTGCGACAAAACGCGGCGGTCAATTTTGACAGAGCCGGTCGCTAGGATAAAATCGCGGCATTCACCATCACCGTAATGGAGTCCCTGCTTCTCATGCAAGTCCTTTCACAAACCCAAAACCCCAAGCTGCGTGCCCTGGACATTCGTCGCCATACGCAGAACGGCCGCGAGTACATCATGCTGCGCGACCCGCTGCAACTGAGCGACAAGCTCTTGCTCGTTCCCCAGCCGCTGGCCGCGGTGCTCGCCTTTTGCGACGGCCAATACTCGGCCAACGGCATGGCCCAGGCTTTCCAGGCCCACTATGGATTCCAGATTGGAGCCGACACGGTGGAGCAGTTGCTGCTTGCGCTCGACGAAGCCTATCTGCTCGATAATCCACGCGCCGAAGCCGCCTATGAAGAAGCGCGCCAGGTCTATCGCGCAGCCCGCTGCCGCCCGCCCCTGTTGGCCGGGCAGAGCTATCCGGACGACGCGGACGAACTGCACGCCATGCTCGAAGCGTACTTGGCCGAAGCCAACCCCCCGCGACCGGCACAGCCCATCCCATCGCTGACACCGGCGCACAGTTTCGGGCTGTTGAGTCCGCATATTGACTATGCGCGCGGCGGCCATGTCTACGCGCAAGTCTGGCAACAGGCCGCCCCAACCCTGGCCGATGCTGACCTTGCCATCATCTTCGGCACTGACCACTACGGGACCGACACCTTTACCCTAACCCGCCAGCACTACGCAACCCCCTATGGCGTGCTGCCCACCGCGTTCGATATTGTGGATCGCCTGGCCGAAACCATCGGCCCCAGCGCCGCGTTCGCCGGGGAGTTGCGTCACCGGGGCGAACACTCGCTGGAGTTGGTTGCCGTCTGGCTGCACCACATGCGCCGCCGCAGCGGGATCACCAAACCCATCGAGATTGTGCCAATCTTGTGCGGCGGGCTGTACCCCCACATCTACGGCGAAAGCGATCCCGCCCAGGATGCGCTGCTCAATCGCGTCGTCGCCACGCTGCGCCAGGAAACCGCGGGCCGCCGGGTGGTGGTCATCGCATCGGGCGACTTGGCGCATGTGGGTTCCGCCTTCGGCCAGGAGCCGCTTGACGCCACACGCCGGGCCGCAGTGTTGGCCGAGGACGAGAAACTGCTCGCCCATCTGAGCCGGGGCAATGCCACAGGTTTCTTCGAGGCAATTCGTGCGGTTAGAGACGGCAACAATGTCTGCGGCGTCACGCCCATCTACCTCACGCTGCAAATGTTGGGCGATGTTGTGGGCATTCCCGCGGGCTACGATGTCTGTCCCGCCGACGATACCAACACATCGGTTGTCACCGTCGGCGGCATGGTCTTTCACAGCGAGCAGCGCTAGTCCAGCATGAGCACCCCGCGCGCGGTCTTGCCTGCCTCCAGGTCGGCAAAGGCTTGCTGCGCCTCGTCCAGCGCATAGCGGTGGCTGATGAGCTTGTCCACCGGCAGCTTGCCGCTGCGGTAGAGCGAGATCAGCTTGGGCAGATCGACCAGCGGGCGTGATTGGCCCGCGAAACAGCCCAACAGCCGCTTATTCTGCGCGATCAAGGCCGCGGCGGAGATCGGCACCTCCTCCTTGAGCGAGTGCATGCCCATGACGACCGCGGTGCCCCCCGCGCGCACGCCCATCAACGCCTGCTTGATCGTCACCGCCGCGCCCACGCTGTCGAAAGCATAATCCGGGCCGATGCGCGTGATGTCGCGCAGTCGCTTGATCACATCTTCCTCGCGGCCATTGATCGTGTGGCTTGCGCCCAGTTCGCGCGCAAAGTCCAGTTTGGACGGGACCACATCCACCGCGATCAGCGGATCGCACCCGGCCAATACACAGCCGAGCAGCGCGCTCAAGCCTACGCCGCCACAGCCGATCACCACTGCCGCGCTGCCCGGTGCAATCTGCGCCGTGTTCAGCACAGCCCCCACGCCGGTCATCACCGCGCAGCCGATCACCGCGGCCACGTCGAAGGGCACATCGTCGGGGATCGGCACAAGCCCATTCTGGTGAATGACCGCGTACTCGGCCATGGTCGCCGAGCTTAGATACGGCTTGAGCTTCAGCCCGTCCTGGGTGGTATGGCGCATCGTGCCATCCGGCATGAGCGACTGAATCGTCGTCGCGGGAAAGCGTTCGCAGAGAGTGGGCCGTCCGGCCAGACAAGAGGGACATTCCAGGCAAGAAGGCAGCCAATTGATCATCACTCGATCCCCTGGCTTGACGCGCGTCACGCCGGGGCCGACTGCCTCGACGATCCCCGCTCCTTCATGCCCCAAGACGACCGGCGGCGTGGTGCGCAGTTCCCCGCGATAGGTGTGCAAATCCGAATGGCAGACCCCCGCGGCGTGGATACGCACCAACGCCTCGCCCGCACGGGGGGCCTCCAACTCCACATCCTCCACCGTGAGTTCGTCAATCGCGCGGGAGATGACCGCGTGAACCTTCATCGTTCATTTCCTCTCTGCAAGGGTTCTTGAGGGATGCCCCTGTATCGGTTACTGGGATTGATTGAATATTGATTAAGACGATATTGATTGAGTATTGATTGAGTCGCCACAGGCCAGTCAATAGACAAAGGGGATGAGCCGTTTGGTGCGCGCCCGATAGGCGGCATAGCCGGGCAAGGCCGCAGCCAGCAGCCCTTCTTCATAGTGCAGCTTCACAACCAGATCAAGCGCCAGCACAAGCAGCGCGGCCCAGCGTCCCGGCCACGGTGCATTCAGCACCAAAGCCAGCGCCACAAGCAACACCGCAGCATACATGGGGTGGCGAATCCAGCGATAGGGGCCACGCTCGACCAGTTGCGCGCCGGGCCGCACATCCGGCAGCACGCGCACGCGGCTGACGCCCATGGCGAAGATGGCCCACAGGCCCAACAAGAGGCCGATCCCCTCCAACACCAACAGCCACCCGTCCGCAATCCACGGTCCAGTCACAGCCAAATAGAGCAGACAGAGGAACTGCACGCTCACCAGAAGATAGCTGATCAGACGCCGCATGGCTACGCCACTCCTGGCGCTACCACTGGGCCAGCAGGTTGGGCAGTTCGGCAATCGAGTCGAGCGCGTAGAAGCCGTCGGCCTGTGGCACGTCTGCGTTCTCATGCTCCCAGACAATGGCATAGGGGATATGCACCGCGCGTGCGCCGACTTCCAGCACCGGCAGAATGTCCGAGCGCAGCGAATTGCCTACCATGGCAAAGTGCGTTGGCTCAATGCCAAGCTTGCTCAACACCCACCGGTAGGCGGCCTCATCTTTCTGGCTGACGATCTCGACATGGTGAAAGTGTTCACCCAGGCCGGAGCGGGCAAGTTTGGCCTCTTGGTCAAAGAGATCGCCCTTGGTGATGAGAACCAGCGGGTATGTCTCGGCCAATCCAGCCACCACCTCTGCCACATCGGGCAGCAGTTCAACCGGCGCGGTCAACATCTCCTTGCCCAGATTGAGAATGGCCTGAATCTCCGTGCCGCTGATGCGCCCTTCGGTTAGTTCAATCGCCGTCTCGATCATCGAGAGCGTGAAGCCTTTGATGCCATAGCCAAATCGCTCCAAGTTGCGCATTTCCGTGGCATACAAGGTGCGGTCAATCCAATCAGCCTCATGGTAGGACGCAAGCAG
>CAZZNG010000273.1:0-7987 GCA_964655505.1 uncultured Litorilinea sp.
TTGCTCCTTGCTTGACGCACCAAAATAAACAAAATCTACTTTGCCAATGTGGTTATCGTTGCGATCGTAGATTTCCATGCCCTCGTGTATTTGGGCAAACACACTGTTCCGCATTGCGCTGTCCATCGGGTCAAGGTTGCGGTTGTCCATGTTGATTTCTCCCTATCGCTACTGTCCTCTTTCTCGATGTCAGCTTACCCAATGGATACCTGCCATTGAATCCACTATAGCCCATTCTGCAGATACAGAGAGAGATACATCAAGAGGAGACCCCCTTGATGTATCTCGCAACCTCTCGCACCGCGGGTGCAGGCTAGACTCGCAACAGACGCATACCGTTCAGGATGACGATCAAGACAGAGAGTTCGTGAATCAACATGCCCCCGGCCATGTTTACCTCGCGCAGCATCACCCCGATCAGCAGCCCCACGACTGTCACCAAGGCGATCACCACATTTTGTCGTATGTTGCGCAGGGTCTTTTTCGACAAGCCGATTGCTTCAGGAATTTTGCGCAGGTCGTCGGCCATCAACGCGATGTCCGCGGTTTCAATCGCCACATCGGTTCCCGCCGCGCCCATTGCCATGCCCACATCCGCCGCGGCCAGGGCCGGTGCATCGTTGATACCGTCGCCGACCATGGCGACCACATGCCCCTCATCTTGCAGCTTCCGCACAAGCGACAGCTTATCTTCGGGCAGCAGTTCTGCATAGACTTCTGCAATGCCCGCCTCATCGGCAATGGCGCGGGCGGTGCGCTGATTGTCGCCGGTGAGCATGACAATGCGCTGCAGCCCTGCCTGGGCCAATTGGCGCGCCATCGCTTTCACTTCACTCCGCAGCGGGTCTGCGATGCCCAGAACACCCACTACCACATCATCCAGGGCTACGAGAACAGCCGTCTTGCCCGCCGCGTGCAGCCGTGCCAGATGATCCGCTGCATCAGGCGCAACCGCTATCCCCTGCTCCTGCATAAATGTCTGCGTGCCGACATGAATCGTGCGTCCTTCATACGTCGCTCGCACCCCGCGGCCGGTGAAGGCGTCAAACGTGTCAGGGTGGGGGATCAGCCCAAGCGTCTCGGCTTCCGCCATGATCGGGCGGGCCAGGGGATGCTCGGACCCTGCCTCTGCGATGGCTGCCCACCGCAGCACCTCTGCTTCGTCCTGCGCCCATCCCGCTGGATCCGCCTCTGCGACCGCTAGACCGTGCGGCGCTGCTTGCCAGTCCGATGACTCAGCCATTCCCGCTGGAACCTGCACCGGCTCCAGCACAACGATGTCGGTCAGCCGCGGACGCCCCTCGGTGAGCGTGCCGGTCTTGTCCAAGGCCAGCGCGGTGATCTTGCCCGCATTTTCCAGGTGTTCGCCGCCCTTCATCAGGATACCTCGCTGGGCCGCGCGGCCAATCCCTGCCACAATCGAAACAGGCGTGGAGATAACCAGCGCGCCCGGACAGCCGATGACCAGCAGCGTCAGCGCCAACTCAATGTCGCGGGTGAACAGGAAGGCAGCCACGCCAAGCCCGATGATGGCGGGCGTATACCAGCGCGCAAAGCGCTCGATAAAGCGCTGCGTCGGCGCTTTTTCCTCCTGCGCCTCCTCGACGCGCCGGATAATGCGCGCCAGGGTGGTGTCGCTGCCGATGCCCGTTGCCCGCACCAACATCATGCCGCTCTGATTGACGGTTCCGGCGTAGACCGGCGCGCCAGGCGTCTTTTCAACTGGGATCGACTCGCCAGTGACCGCGCTCTCGTCAACCGCGGCGCGACCATCGATCACTTCCCCGTCCACCGGCAGCTTGGCCCCAGGCTTCACCAACACCGATTCATCGGGCAAGACTTCGTGGGGCAGCACGGTCACCTGACGACCGTCACGCAGCACGATTGCCGTGGTAGGGGCCAGGTCCAAGAGGCGCTGCACAGTCTGACGCGTGCGGCTCAGCGTGCGTGCTTCCAGATACGCGCCCAGCATGAACAGAAAGGTCACGGCTGCCGCTTCCCAGAACTCGCCGATGATGAGCGCGCCGGTGGCGGCAATGGTCACCAGCAGTTCAATGCTAATGTGGCGGCTGCGCAGGGCGTGCCAAGCGCGCGCGGCAATATCGGAACCGGCGATCAGCGCAGCCAGCACCATCAACAGGTCGCGAAGGCCCGGCAGCCCGGCCCAATAGCCAGCCGCCAGCCCTGCCAGAATCAACGCGCCGCTGCTCGCCGTCAGCCATTGGCGGCGCTTCATTGGATTATTGAGAACGCTCCGCACTGCCATCATCCGCCTCTACCCTCTATCTTTCTCTTTGCAATGATCTCGGTAAATATCTCTGAATATCGATGCGGCAGCGGATCGCTGCCGCATCGCCTGTTATATGGACTGTCGTGCCCGTTTAGGCTTGTGGCCCATTAAGCTCATTAGAATGGTGCAACGGTGGCTGCATAGCCGGTCGCCGCTACGGTTTTGACCACTTCTTCGGCAGGAGTCTTGTCAGGGTCATGCTCAACAACAATGCGCCCAGTGGTAAAATGCACCTTGGCCGACTCAACACCTTCTAACCGCTGTAACGCCTTTTCGATCTTGGCGACACAAGAGGGGCATGACAGTTCATTGCTGCGTAATGTGGTTTTCATTTGAATCACTTTCCTTGCTAGTTAGGCTAATCATTCAATCCGACTGTGCCTCTAAGATAGAGGAAAGCGCGCTGCACTTGTATGATCTAGATCAAATAAGTACACGAAATAAAAAATCCCTGACCGAGTCTTAGTGACTCGACCAGGGATCGCTGCGATAACGCCCTGCGCGTATTACGTTTATGCGCTAACTGCTTGGTCAGGCTTCCGCGGCCGCGGCGGCGAGCGCAGCAGGGTCGGCGATAGCAACCCATTGGCGGCCGCTGCGGATCAGCCCTTGTTTCTGAAAGTCGCTCATGATCCGGCTCGCCGTTTCCAGCGTCGTACCGGTCATGT
This sequence comes from uncultured Litorilinea sp., assembly GCA_964655505.1. Lineage (GTDB taxonomy): Bacteria > Chloroflexota > Anaerolineae > Caldilineales > Caldilineaceae > QEUY01. The sequence continues at coordinate 2,959 of CAZZNG010000273.1, forward strand.
CTGCCAGGTCTTGCCGTGAAAGCGGCGTTTGGATCAACAGCCCCTCCGCGCTCTGTTCACCCAGCTTGTCCGCCAGCTTCAACAGGACAGACGCGATGCGCTGCGCAACGGGAAAGGCACTCAGTTGGCGAATGGTTTCGTGGGCCGCTTGCAGCCGCTGCGCCATGATGGTAAGCGTCACGGTCGCAACCATTGGGTAGTTCTGCAAAATCGCCTGGAAATCCTCCGCCCCAATGCCCAAAACACAGCAGGCAGTGTGGGCCTGCGCGGTGTCAGGATATTGGACATCGCCCAAAATAGACAGGCTGCCGAAGAACTCGCCCGGCCCCAGAATGTCCAACAGCACATCCTGCCCGCTCAGCGTGTGCCGCAGCATCTTCACCTTGCCCGTCGCCACCACATACAGCCGTGTAGCCGGATCGTCGGCGAGGTAGATCGTTTCGCCGTCTACATAGCCTTCCGCGCGAAACAAACGATTAATCGCCGCGATATCCTCAGGTGAAAGCCCGGCAAAAAAGGGGACCTGACTTAGAACTTCAAGCCGCTGGTGTATTGTGCACAGGCTCGGTTCGACATCTTCTGCTCGAAGCGGCGTCGAACGACGTGAAACCATCTAATGAACCCTTCTATTCATGCGCTCGTCACAGAACAACACGCTTAATCATGCCACACTATCATGTTACATTGTACTGTAACACCGTGTCTGTAACACTGTGACTGTAACACTGTGGTGGAAATATCTGCGTTAGAAATATCCCGCTCATTCTGATCAGGGCACGCCGCCGCTGTACGCCTTTGCCCCGACGTTGCATCAGATGTATGCTGGTCGGCGAAGCGCGCAGTAGGCTAGACGGGGCTTTCTGAAGCCGGTTCAAGGTGCTTTCATGTCACACGCCATCTTCCGTTTTCATGGCGATCTCGATTATTTTCTGCCCATGGATCAGCCGGGCGAGGCGATCCGCTATGGGTTTGATGCGCGAAAGGACGCCAATGTCGCGGTTAAGCACGCGGTGGAATCGCTAGGAGTTCCCCATACAGAGGTCGATCAGATCAAAGCCAACGGGCATATGGTCGGGTTTGACTATGGGCTACAGGACGGCGATCAGATCGATGTCTCGGCGTGGATTCCCAAGCCGGATCGGGTGAATCTGCGCCCGCCTCTGCCCCGTCCGGTGCGTTTTGTGCTGGACACCCACTTGGGCCGTTTGGCGGCCTATCTGCGTCTGTTGGGCTTTGATGCGCTCTACCGCAATGACTATGCGGATGAGACCCTGGCCGAACTCTCCCACCAGGAAGGGCGGGTGCTGCTGACGCGCGACCGCGGTCTGCTCAAACGGCGCATTGTCGACTTTGGCTTCTGCCTGCGCGAGACCAATTCCAAACAACAACTGATCTCGGTCCTGCGCCGTTACGACTTGACGGATGAGGTCGAGCCGTGGCAGCGCTGCCTGCGCTGCAATACACCGTTGGAGCCGGTTGCCAAAGCCAAGGTCTTTGACCAACTGGAGCCTAAGACCCGGCGCTACTTCCACGACTTTCGTCGATGTGGCGGCTGCGGTCAGATCTACTGGCCCGGTTCCCACTACGACCGGATGCAGGCGTTCATCGGCCAGGTGTTGCACGAAGCCGCGGGCCAAGCAGCCCGCGACTAGCTGGATCCGCCTGAAAAGGTTGGGCTGTGCATGAACCCGCATCGTTTTTCCGTCCCGCGTTGGAGATCTATTATACTCAATCCACTTTCTACCTCACGCCCTACCTCACACCACCCCTGGAGTGATTATGTATACGCTTGCAAATGAGGCGCTTGAAGTCAGCATCCTTGATCCCATCGCCGACCAAGACCGCTTTGGCCCCCGCTACTGCACGGGCGGCTACATCTTTCAGATCACCGACACCAAACTTGGCCCGCTCATGTCGGGGCCAACCTATCCCAACGATTTCAACTGGTTCGACGGACAGGGCATCCCCGACGCGTTCCACCTCAGCCCGCTGCGCGATCCGGCAGCGACCGGCACACTGGCGCTGATCCTCGGCATCGGCATCTGTGACCTGGCCGCGCGGGAGGTGCGGGAATTTTGCACCTGGGATGTGGCCCAGCAGGACACGTCGATCACCATGCGCACAACTCACCAGGTCGGCAATTTCCATGTTGAGCTAGAGCGCACGGTCACGCTTTCCCAGCGCACTGTGCGCTCGCATACGCGCCTGACCAATCGCGGCGGCCCCGTGCCTGTGCGCTGGTATCCGCATCCCTTTTATCCCCACCCAGACGGCGACGAATTGCTCAAGCTCAACGTGCCCGTGGCCGCGATAGACGACCCCGGCTATGTGTTGCAGGAGAATGGTTTCATCGCGCGCAAGGGTTGGCCGTGGAGCCAAGGCTACTTCCTGGCGCTGGACCACAACGCGACAACCAACCTGGTCGTGTTGCAAAAGCATCCCAAACTCGGCCTGGTGGCGGGCACATGCAGCTATGTTCCAGCCTTCTTCCCCATTTGGGGCAATCCCAACACCTTCTCATGGGAACCCTACCTCGAGCGCGGCGTCGGCAAAGACCAGACGCTGACCTGGTGGATTGACTACGAATTCTGATTGCAGATCGGTTGATTTAGATTAACGCGTGCCCTGCCACATGTGCGTGTGGCAGGGCACGCGGCCACTATTCCCCTGCGGTTGAAGGCGGCTGCATGACAAGACGGATCTCGATTGGGATGACCATGCCCGGAGATGCGCCTGTTGTGCTGCTCTGGGTATTGCTCTCGCTGTTGCTCTCGGTGGTGGCTTGCGGTGCTGGTTGAGCCGTGGATTGAGGCTGTGCCGGTTCGTCACTCTGTGGGGGGTCTGTAGTCTGTCCCTCGGCTGGGGTTTCCGCTTGGCCCTGTTCGGTTTGCTCCTGTTCAGTCTGACCTTGCTCTGTCTGACCTGGCTCAGTCTGCTCGGTTGCGCCGGTGTCGCTAGACTGTCCCTCGCTCTCTGTCCGCGCCTGGCTCACCTGCTCCGCGCGCACGACCGATGCGCTGTTCCCCCATGCAGTGCGCTCGTGGGAAAGGATGGCGGCGATCTCCTGGTCGGTCAGTGCGTTGGCAAAGGCAGGCATATGGCCGCGGCCCTGCAAGACCATGAGAATGGCCGCGGTGGGATCATTGGCGATGAGAAGCGGGCTGCCCTTCAGCGGGGGATACGCGGTATTGCCCAGCCCGCTGAGTTGGTGACAGTTGGCACAGGTTGTGCCGTAGAGATACTCGCCCATCGCCAGCAGATCTTGCTCGCCGCCCTGGGGCGCACTGGATGCCCCACCGGCCTCTTCGCCCGCTGCGGCTGCGCCTTCTCCACCTGGCAGAGGAGGCATGTCCCCCTCCCCCTCTGTGGCGGACGCGGTTGGAGCAGCCTCCGCGCCAGGGGGCGCTGCCTCCGGTGCAGGAGTTGCCTGGGCAGCCTCTGCCGTGGGTGTGGCTTGGGGTTGCGCGGCTGCGCCTTCACCCGCAGCCTGACCCACGCCTGCGGCTTCTGTTGGGGCCGCGCCGCCTGTGTCGCCGCTCTGGGCGACTCCAGATTCCTCAGTCACGATAACAATCTCTATGCGAAGCGTGATGACATTGCTCGCCTGCTGTGACGCGCTCCCCTGTTGGGCTGGTGCTTGCTGTGGGGCTTCCGCGCCAGATGCCGCGCCGCCTCCTTGCTGAAGCCGACCCACCGGCTCGGCCAACGCAACGCGCACACTGTTGTCCCACGCGCCGGGTTCGCCGGGCATGACAGCAGCAACCTGTGCGACCGAAAGGGCGTTGCTGAAGCCAGGCACATCCTCACCCCCCACCAGCACATTGATGATCGGCTGGGGGAATGCTGCGCCCGCCATTTCGCTCGCCGCGAGCGGAGCCGAAGCAGCCGCGCTGACCGGCTGCGCAGCGACCTTACCCACGCCCGCGTCCCCTTTTCCCGCTATCCAGAACACGCCCGCCAGCAATGTGGGCAGTATCCAAACCATATATTGCTGTTTCATAGGTGTGATGTCCCTTCATGTCTATGCGCAGGCTACTGGGTAAGAGCGGTCTCTGCCCCTTCGGGCACCTGGTCCGCGGCCACGATACGCCACAGCGCGCCCGGCGGGTTGTCCAAGGGACCAGGCCCACCATAGTTGCAGTGGCAGGTTGTGACATAGATCGTGCCGGTTTCATCCTGCCCGGCCCCGGTCAATTGAAGGTTGGTATCGACCACCTCCGCATAGTGCCACGCGCCGCCCTCATCGGGCATCAAGCCCCAAATCTTGCCCGAACAGTAGTCACCGCTGAAGTACACCCCGTCCAGATTGGGGAATTCGTCACCGCGATAGATGCCGAGGCCGATGACGGTGCAGCCGCTATGCTCTGGATGGCTGTATTCCGCAACAGGCAGAACGCCAACCACGCCGCATTCCTCCTGCTCAATGGGGAAGCAGTGAGACCCCATCAGGAAATCCCAACCATAGTTCTCGCCGCCTGGGCTGTCTGCGGGCTGGAAATTGATCTCTTCCCAATAGTTCTGGCCCACGTCGGGCAGATAGAGATCGCCCGTCTCCGGGTCAAAGTTGAACTTCCACGGATTGCGTAGGCCATAGGCCCAGATTTCAGGCCGCGCCTGGGTGTGGATCTGGGCAAATACCGCCTCGTCAATCCCGAAAAGCTCCACCAATTCCGGTTGTTGCGAAGCGGCAAAGGGGTTGTCCTCTGGGATGGAATAGGGCCGCCCATCCTGGGAATCCACGTCGATGCGCAGCAGTTTGCCCAGCAGGGTCTTGAGGTCTTGGCCTGCTTCAAGCGGATCGCCCTCCCATCCGCCGTCACCGCTGCCGATGTAGAGATAGCCATCCGGCCCAAAGGCAAGTTCACCGCCGTTGTGGTTGGCCCACGGCTGTTCAATCTGGAGGATCACCCTGGCGCTCTCCGGGTCGGCGCGATTGGGGTCTTCAGCAGAGACACGATATTCGACCACCAAGCCGTCGCCGTTGCGCAGCAACTCGGAGAAGTGCACGAAGAAGCGGCCATTCTCAGCG
>CAZZNG010000274.1:0-7983 GCA_964655505.1 uncultured Litorilinea sp.
TCCAACCGCGAGCGCGGCCGCGCCTACCGCGCTGGACGTGACCTGAGACGGGACAATCTCCAACTGGCTGTGGCTGGACGAGAGGGCGCGCCGCGCCAGTTCAGCGCGTGCACCAGGGACGAGCAGGTCAAAGGCAGAATCGCCCAAGCCGCCGCCCACGATGATGCGTGCAGGGTTGAGCACCACGACATAAACGGCCAAGGCCATGCCCAACCAGCGTGCAGTCTCGTCCAGCGCGGCCAGCGCCAGCGCATCGCCTTGGCGCGCGGCCGCGACCACTGTTTCGGCGCGCAGGCTGTCATCCGCGGGCAAGTCGGTTGGCGCGGCGTGGCGCTCACGCAGTTCTTGCACTGTTTTGACCAGCCCAGGACCGGAGACGACTGTCTCGATGCAGCCGCGCAGCCCACAGGCGCACAGTCTGCCCGCCGGGTCCAACGAGAGATGGCCCATTTCCGCCGCGGTGTAGGTCGCGCCTGTGATCAAGTCGCCATGCATGAGGATGCCGCTGCCCAGGCCCGAACCAATGGCAATATGGACAAAGTTGTCGATGCCCTGGGCCGCCCCAAAGATATATTCGCCCAACGCCTGCACATTGGCGTCGTTTTCGATCCAGACGGGCACATCGGTCTGGGTGTGGCGCGCCACGGCTTGCGCGGTCTCCGCGGCCAGGGCCACTTCGCGCCATCCCAGGTTAACCGCGTTGCGCACGACCCCGGCGCGGCCATCCACATTGCCGGGCGTGCCGATGCCAATGCCCACGATCCTGTTTGCTGCTGTGCCTTGTGCGCGGTCAAAGAGAGCGGCGACGACCTGGGCGATCCGTTCGATGACCGCGGCGCTGCCCTGCGCGGCGCTGGTGTCGGCGCGGCCTGTGGCGATGACCTGACCTTGACGGGTGACAAGCGCGGCGGCGATTTTGGTTGCGCCGATGTCGATACCGATGGCAAGCGGGTTGGCGGCAAGCGGATCGGCCATGTGCAAGCCTCCTTGGGAGATTGGGTGGGCTTATGAGGTTGGCGGTTTTTGCCCTGCGTCCTTGCGCAAGGCGGCAATCTCGGCGCGCAGTTGCTCGACTTCATGCTGCAATTGGGCCAACTGCGCGGCCACGCGGTGGTTGTAGTTGACCTGGCGTTCGAGCATCCGGTCTAGATACGGCTCTTTGAGATGAGAGGTGCTGTTGCGCCGCACCCACTCGATCACGCGGCCGACGATGGGCAGGCGTGAACGCACCGTGTATTCACGCATGACGATGTCGGCGTGAGCAGCCAGGGGCGGGCGCTGCGCTGTGGCCGCGGGCGGTGGGGCTTGCGCGGCCAGCGCCAGGGCTTCGTCGATGACTTGGTTGACGTTGCTGTTGAATTGTTCCGGGCTGAAGGCCTGCACGCGGCTGCGCCCCCGTTCAGCCAGTGCCGCGGCCAGGTCCGAGTCATCCAGCACGCGGCCGATCTGCGCGGCCAGCGCATCCACATCGCCCGGCGCAAAGAGCAGCCCCGCGGCTTGTTCGTCTACTTCTGGTGATTTTAGCGAGGATGGCCCCTGCGCGCCCAATACCCAGGGCAGCGCGCCGCCAGCCGAGGCAATCACAGGCGTGCCCGCGGCCATGGCTTCGGCCACAGGCACGCCAAAGCCTTCGTGCTGGCTGGGCAGCACCAGCAGATCGGCCAGGTGCAGATAGGGCGTGACGCTGGGCACGCGGCCGGTGAAGATCACCTGATCGGCCACGCCGAGCGTTTGGGCCAGGTGGGTCAATTCGGCGTGCAGCGAACGCATGGACTCGGTGAGCGACGTGTCGCCCACCACAACCAGGCGCACATCGGGCCGCTCCAGCTTGGCAAGCGCTTGGATGAGCAGGTCGATGCGCTTGTTGCCCGCCAAGCGGCCAATGTAGAGCACGATACGATGGTCTGCCAACTGCCACTTGCGCCGCACAGCCTCCAGTTCGCCCGCGTCGGGCGGCTTGGAGAGCGATGCGATGTCGAGCATGAGCGGGACGACGCGGATACGCTCTTTGGGATACCCGGCGTGGCTGTGCAGTTCCGCGGCGGTGAAGGGGCTGGCGCAGACGGCTACATGCGCGTGCCAGGCGAGTTCTGTACGCACCTCGGAGGTCTGCAAAATATCCAAGCCGGGATGGCGGCCCCAGAGCCTGGGCGGTGTGACGCCATGATACCAGAAGATGGCCGCGGCGGAGGCATCGCGGAAGCGCTCCGCCAGGGGAAACCAGACCGGGTATTGGAGAATGGTCAGGTCCGCGCCGGGCGTATAGCTGGCGTAGTTGGTCCAGGTGACCAGCGGGCGGATGTCGTCGGGCAGCGGGCCGTTGCTGTAGTTGTGAAAGATGCGCACGTCCGCCCCGCGAGCAGCCAGCAGCCGCACCAGGTCAAAGGTGTGCTGGCTGGTGGCGTCGCCTGTGCGCAGGGTCGAGATGAGCAGGTGAACGGTGCGTAGGTCGGGCATGGGCTATTGTTGGGCTGCGGCTGCTTGCCGTTCGCGCAGGGCTGTCAGCTTGGCGTGCAGATCGCGCAGCGTTTCGCTGCGCGCGGCTTCGTCCTGCTGCTGCATGGCCTCGATCTGGTTGATGAGCGTATTGAGCAGCGCGTCCATCTGGCTTTCGACTTGGGCCACGCGCGCTTCTACATTGTTATTTGAGGGATTGTCGTCCGATTGGCCCAAGGTGCGGCTGATCTGGCGCATGGCTTGGACGACGAGCCAGTTGAAACGCTCTTGGCGGCGCAAGGTCGGGTCTAGGTAAGGCTCGCGCAGGTGCGAGGTGAGGTTGCGGCGCAGCCACGCGATCAGCGGGCCGACCAGCGGCGCGTTAGAGCGCACGGTGTAGGGCTGCAAGAAAGCGCCCGCGGCCTTGTGCAGCGCCTCGACCTCTTCATCCAACGGCAGATCGGGCAAGGTGGGCTGTTCGCTGCCCGCGGTTGCGGGGGGGCCGGGCAGACGCAGGGGGCGGGTCGGGTGTTCGACCAGCCAGGCCGCCACTTCGTCCACGATCGCGCCCCACCCGGCATTGAACGCCTCCAGCGCAAAGGTTTGGGCGCGGGCTTGGCCTGCCTTGGCTAAAGCGCCATAGCGGGTGTCATCCTGCAAGATGTCGATAATGGCCGCGGCCATCGCCGTAGAGTCGTCGGGATCGACCAGCACGCCCGCGTCGCCGATCACCCACGGGTGCGCGGTGGCGTTGGTCGCCACAACCGGGAGGCCCGAAGCCATTGCCTCGATCAAGGGCACGCCAAAGCCTTCGTGGATGCTGGCGCTGGCGTAGAGATCGGCCAGCCGGTAGTAGGGCGGCAGATCGTCGACGCGGCCGGTGAAGATCACCTGATCGGACACGCCGAGTTCCGCGGCGCGGCGGCGGATGCGGGCCAACACCTCCACAAAAGCCGGGTTGCTGCTGTGGTCGCCCACCACCAGCAGCACCGCGTTGTCTACCTGTTGGCGCACCTGCGCCAGCATTTCGACCAGCCGGTCGATGCGTTTGTTGCCTGCCACGCGGCCCACAAAGAGGATCACCCGCTTGCCGAGCAGGTTAAGCTGCCGCGCTAGGTCGGGATCAGCCGGGCCGGGGTGGAAGCGATCCAGGGGCACAGCCAGCGGCAGCACGCGGATGCGCTCCTCGTCTACCCTGTGATCTTGCACCAGTTCGCGCGCGTTAAAGGGGCTAACCGTGACTACGAGATCGGCATAGGGCGCGGTCTTGGCGACCGCGGCCTGTCCCGCGGCCAACTCTTCGCGGCCCGTGGACGCGCCCCACAGGTCGGGCGGCGTGACGTTGTGATAGTAGAAGATGACCGCGCCGCGATCCAGCCCCTTCATGGTGTCGAGCAGGGCATAGCGGCCCGGATAGTGGTAGATGTAGAGGTCGCTGTTGGCAAAAAAGGCGTCTTGGCGGCCAATCAGGTCGATTACATCGACCACGCGGCTGGCCGACGCGTCCGCGGGGTCAATGCCTTCGGGCGGGTGCATGGTGTAGACGTGCACCTCGTCCCCGCGGCGGCGAAAAAAGCGCACCTGATGGATCAGGCATTGGCCGATGGCGTCTTGGGCGACCCAGTTGAGATTGATTAAACTTACACGCATAGCGATAACGTCTCACAGGTTTATCAAAGCGCCGCACCTCGGGATCGCTTAGGGATAGCGCACGCCGGTGCTGCGGCTGCGGCGCAGCGCACGCACATACGCGGCCTCGACTCCGTCGACAATGCGCTCGGTGGTATAGCGGCGCAGCAGTTTGGCGCGGCCCGCGGCCCCGGCAGCACAGGCCGCGGCAGGATGATCCGCCAGCCATGCCAGCCGCGCGGTGATGGCGGGTACATCCTCCGGCGTGATCAGCCAGCCGTCCACCCCCTCGTCGATCAACGTCGAGACCGCGGTGATGGGCGCGCCGATGACCGGCTTGCCATAGGCCCACGCTTCCAGATAGACAATGCCAAAGGCTTCGCCTGTGGACGGCAGCAGCAGCACATCGCACGCGGCCAGCGCGGCCAGGCGCTCGTCGTCTGTCACCGTGTCACGCACGATCAGGTTGGGGTGGTCGCCCACCTCCTGCCACAGCCGGGCCGATTCTTCTGTCTCCGGTCCAACCGCCAACAGATAGGCGTTGGGCTGTTGGCTGTGCAGCGCGCGAAACGCGGCCACAGTGGGCGCAAGCCCTTTATACCCCGTCTTGCGCCCCAAGAATAGCACGACAAAGGCATCGGGCGGCAATCCAAAGCGGGCGCGACTGGCGCATGGGTCTTGGGGTGGAAAGTGGCGCAGGTTCAACCCATTGCCGCCGGTGACCACCTTGAGCGGGGGATGGCCGCGCTCGATCAGAAAATCGCGCTCACCGCTGGTCACGGCAAAGATGGTCATGCTGCCCGCCAAGATGCGCTGCATGTACCCCACGTCATAGGTTTCGCGCTGCTCCGCGTGCAGGTGGGGCGTGATCAGCGTGGGCAGCCCCACAAGTCGCGCCGCAGCGTAGGCAGTGGCCGCGTGGGCATAATGCAGTTGGTTGATGTGCAGCAGGTCAAAGCGTCCCCTGTTGCGCAGGATCGCGCCGAATAGCCCCGGCATGATAGGGCCGTTGCCGTAGAAGATCAAGGGGCTGTAGAGCGGGCTGCGGCCCGGCCAGTAGCGGCGCAAGCCCATGTCGAGCGCACGCCAGGTGTGGCCGCGGCGCGGGATGGCCCAAAAGCGGCGCACGTCGACGCCGTTGATGGTTTCTTGCCGCGGGAGTTGGCTGCGCCAGGTGCGGTAATCGCGCGAGCGGCTGGTGTAAACAGTGACCTCATGGCCGCGGCGCGCCAGTTCTTCGGAGATGTCGACGATGTAGCGCTCGGCTCCGCCGATGGCCGGCGCGTATTGGTGGGTAACGTGCAGGACGCGCATCAGGCCACAGCCTCAATCGGAGTCTTAGCCGGAGCCTCAGCCGGGCGATCCAGCGGGGCACGCGCCAGGCGCGCAGCAGCCGGGCCGATGACCTCGGCGTAAACCGCCAGCAGCGCGTCAAGGTGCTGGTCGAGCGTGTATTGGGTGCGGACGCGCTGCACGCACGCTTGGCGCATTCGGCGGCGTTCATGCGCGGGGCGCTGGGTGTGCGCGACAACCTGCTCAACCAGGGCCGCGGGGTCATTGGGCGGGACCAGATAGCCGGTGTTGCCGTGCTCGATCAGTTCGGGGATGCCGCCGATGCGGCTGGCGACCACGGGCGTGCCCACCTGATAGTTCTCGTAGATGGTCATGGGCGAGTTTTCAGGCCAGACCGAGGGCAGCAAGGTCAAGTCCGCCGCGGCAAAGAGCGCGTGCATGGCGTTGAAGGGGATGCGCCCCACGACGCGCACAGCCGGGGCATAGCGTTTGAAGGCTTCGAGCAAGGCCGGTTCGCCGCCGCCCGCGACGACGATCTGCACGTTGGGAATGGCGGCAAGCAGGTCGGGCACCGCGTCGAGCACCACCTGCGCGCCCTTGATCAAGACGCCGCCGCCGGAAAAGACCAAGGTGGGCCGCGCGGCGGCTGCCGCGGTGATCGCCAATACCCTGGCATGGTCGGTGGCCGCCAGATCGGGCGCGGCCAGGGCATTGGGAACCAGGCGAAAGCGTTCACGGCTGTAGCCGCCCGCCACATGCAGGTCGATCAGGGCTTGGCTGGGCGAGACAAAGCGCGCCACAGGCCGCGTCAACCTGGCGAACCATTTGCGCCGGTTTTTGACCGCGCCCCAGTATTCAAAGCCCCGCGCGCACTGGGCGCAGGTGTCGCTGTGGCGCGACGGGTCGCAGATGCTGCCGTCGGCCTGGTAGAGCATGTTGTTGGGGCAGAGCAGCCAGTGATCGTGCAGCGTGCAGATCACGGGCGTGCGCGTCAGGCGTGCAGCGGTGAAGGGGGCGAGGCTGGCATGGGCGACATTGTGGACGTGGAACAAGTCGGCGCGCAGTTCGCGCAGCGCGCCGCGTACCGCACGCAGCACGCGCCAGTCGAACACCTCAAGCCGCGGGCGGCGCTGGATGCGCGTGTCGCCGCTGTGAAAGGTGATGCGGCGCACAGGGATGCCGTCCACCTCATACCACTCGTCGCGGTGGTCGCGGCGCTGGTTGCTAACGGCCAGCACCACGCATTCGGCCCCGCGGCGCTGCAAGCCGCGGCAGGTGTGATAGAGCGAAACTTCGGCCCCGCCGGTGTAGTCGGGGGTGAACGTGTGGGTGAAAAAGACAATCCGCACTTAATCCGTTGCCTCTGATTGAACGTCCGCGGGCGTATTCGCCCGTTCGCCGCGCCGCGCGGCCAATTCAGCCTGGAGCGCAGCCACCTCGCGGCCCAACGCGCTGATCTCCGCGGCCTGCCCTGCGATGTACGCATGCAGGATGGCCGCGTGGCGCGCCATGTGGTGCTGGTCTTGGGCGCGGGCTTCCTGGGTCTGGCGCAAGGCGTTGATCAGCGTGGCGTTGAAGTGGCTCTGCTGGCGGATCATGGGCTTGACATACCACTCGGTCGCCACCCGGTTCCACGCCTGGCGGAAGCGGGCGACCAGCCCGCCCAGCAGCGGCACGCTGGAGCGGAAAGGCTGTTCGCGGATCGCGGCCAGCGGCTCCAATTCGGCCAGGGCCGGGAGGCTGTCGGGCTGCGCGAGGGGCGGCACATCCACCAGGCCGGTGGGGTAGACGGTACGCAGGGTAAGCAGCACATCGGCCAGCGTGTCGATCTGGGCCGGGTCTTCGCCCAGCAGACGGGCGCGCCACGCGGCCAGGTTGCTCAAGTCCAGCAGGTGGGTCAGGTAGGCGCGATGCAGCGCGGCGGCCAGCCGTTCGCCGCCGGGGGCCAACCCCTCCAGCCAAGCACGCTCGGCTGGGAGAAATTCAGCGCGCAGCCGCGCCGCGGGCCAGTGCTTGGCGACGACGCGCAGCCGGTTGCGGTGCTGCAAGAACATGGCTTCTGTGTCGGGTCCGGCCGCGCTGCTGCGCTCATGATGGATCAGCATAGAGGTGGGCACATAGACCACGCGCAGCCCCGCGGCACGCGCGACGAGGCAGAGATCCACATCCTCGGAATAGGCGGGATTGAAGGCGGGATCAAAGCCGCCGGTCTGGGCAAAGACCTCTCGGCGCAGGGCCAAACTCGCGCCGGTCACATAGTCCACTTCTTCCACCCGGTCGAACTGGCCCGTATCTGCTTCGCCGTGGCCGCGGTGATGGCCGCCGCCCTGCGCGTCGATCACACCCCCGGCGTGCTGCAAGCGACCATCGGGGTAGAGCGCTTTGCTCCCGGCAATGCCCACGTCGGGCCGGTCGGCCATGAGCGCGACCAGCGCGGCCAGCCAGCCGGGCTGCACCTCGGTGTCCTGGTTGAGCAGGATGAGCAGGTCGCCTGTGGCCGCGGCCATGCCCGCGTTGCACGCGCCGCCAAAGCCCAAGTTGGTCGTCTGGCGCAGCAGGCGCACTTGGGGGAACTGGGCTGCGATCAGGTCCGCCGATCCATCGATCGATGCGTTATCTACCGCG
>CAZZNG010000275.1:0-7977 GCA_964655505.1 uncultured Litorilinea sp.
CTATGCTCTAAGGCTTGTGTTTCGCGCCATCGTTTATTGACCAGGGAGCTCGAAAGATGGTGCGACAAATGACGTGCCGAGCGCTTCCGAATTTGGAAAAAGTATAACCATTTGGGTATCCCGACATAGGTATATTCCTATTGCTTGAACCCATTGGATTTGTTAGATTCACCGTGGCATTTAAGCATGGCAAACAGCGCCTCGCAGCCTGCCGTGCTTCCTCGCTATCGTGTCCGGTCGTTATTCTCATTGAGCTAAGGGAGCGATGATGTTCACACCCCGACTCAGACAAATCGCTATCAAGACTGTGCTGACCGCGCTGTCATTGGCACTGTCACTTGCCGTGTTGCTGGTACTCTTGGCCCCGGTTGCCGTCGAAGCCGCAGGCCGCAACGGTCGCAACGACCGTCATGGTCGCCCTGCGCCGGTTGACCACCCCAACTTGGTCCCGTTTGACGCGAGCGAGATGGCGCAAGACAGCGCAAACGACAACCTTGTGCCCATTGTCCCGCCGCGCGACGACCCAGCGCCCATCCCACACACCGATGTGTTGGATCCTGTGCCCAGCCGGTCAGACCCGCTGGCGCGCACCGCAAGCAATGCCGCGGCCCGCCAAGACCTAGAGGGCAAGCCAGGCGTGCTGCAAACCGAAACCGGCGTCGGCGCGGGCATAACGCTCTATGACCATCCGGATACCTGCGCCAATTTCAACTCCAACGGTCAGTGGGATGGCGATCTATGGACCATGACCTTTGCCGGGTGGGGGCTGTATGCGCGTGACGACGGCTTTTTCCAGGCCAAGAATGTCACCTTTGATCGGGAATTGGTGGTGGGGCCTGGCGACAACTACAACCGCAGCAGCCAAGCCTCCATGAAGATCGCCAGCTTCCAGCCCTATGAGGCGGGCGTCATGAGTCCGCCGATCCCAGCCCCAGCAGGCCGCACAGTGCGCGTGGAGGTCAATTATCTGATCTACAACCACGGTCAAGAAGCCGAGAGCCTCGACTACGCGTCGATGGGCATCATCCCGGCGTTGGGCGAACAAGCCAGCTATGTATATGGCTATCAGCGCGGCGAATGGGCTGTTCTGGAGCAAGAGATCGAGGCACGCGGGGAGGAAATCGTCGTGATGCTACAGGGCCACAGCCCCGCAGCGCTCAATTCCAATATCTACTTCGACAACGTGCGCGTCTATGTCAACGACCGGCCGCGCGGCAATTGCCGCAACTAGCCGCCCAGTGGCTGCCGTCCCCATCATGCAGGTTAAGAAATGAATGCGGGAATCAGCATTGCTGGCAAGATCACTTCGGAAGGTGAATCCCTACATAAGTGGGATACCCTACTTAATTCTTCATGTTCATGTAGATGGCCGCGCCGATACAGCCAGCGCCTATCCGTGGGCGCGCCAAACCGTCTCGCCCGGCAGAAGCAACCGGGGAGAGAACGGGCCGAACAGATGGGGGGCGATCCTTGCCCAACTTACACTTGCAGATGGATCAGCTAGTGACGGGGCAAGTAGGTTCCCGAATAGGGCAGAGTTGGGCGTTCAGCCGAGAAGCGCGCCCATGCGCTGGCTTTGGCAATGAGAAGCTCGATGGCAATGGGTTTTTCGATGCAGTCATCAATGCCCATTCGATAGGCACGCAGCAGATGGCTCTCGTTTGTATCTTCGGTGAGCAGCAGGATCGGTTTGGCGGTATATTTGCGCAAGCGGCGGCAGAGCGCCAACTCGGCCCGTGTCAACGTTGGGCCTTGTGTATCGACAACGATCAGGTCGAATGACTCGCTGAAGAAACTAGCCAATCCTGCTTGGTGGGTGGCAACGACGAATGAATCCCCGAATCCTCCTAGTTCGGACACCCACGCCGCGGCTGATTGAGAGCAGGACGCCAGCAGCAGCACGCTGGTATCCGCTTTGAGTCGCTCATTCATAGGGGTTCATTTAGATTGTATCAGACTGTGAATTGGGCTGTAGCGCCGGGCCGATAGAGACTAAATAGAGTAAGGCAGATCGGATAGAGCTAGATAGAAACTGTACAAGCCACAACTGAAAATGTCCAGCCAGTCGGCGTGTCTCGCCTCAATGTGCCTAACGTTCCTGGCGATGCGATGCGCCCACACAAGGCATTTGGCTGGCTTGAAGATCGCGATGCTGAGAGCGTGACACAGCCGTCCACACGTTGACAGCCGTATTGTTCATAGCAGCCGGAGCACATGGAACCAATCATGAAGAAACCAAATGCGCTCATCTTTGGCGACTACCGCGAGAATATTGACATTCTAGCACATGCACTGACACAAGCAGGCATTAAGGCCCTTGCCGTTGACCTGGACGACCTGGCCGGCAAGCACATCCGCGATGAATGGGTCAATATCGTCATCGTCGACATCTACGATGACGGCACCTATCTACTCCCCCTTTGTACCGAACTGACCACCCTGTTCAATGGTCCGGTTCTGGTCATGGGGTACGAACGTGACGAGCGCCTTCTGCTACGCCTCTACCATCAAGGCATTGCCGAGTACATCACCAAGCCGATCAGCATGCCTCTCTTCGTCGCCAAGGTGAGTGCTTGGCTGCGGCGGAGCGGCGCGGGCAAGGCAACCTTCCAAGGCGGATGCGACAACTTCCGCATCAACGCGGTCCGGCGCTTTGTCACCACGCCCGAAGGTCAGCGCGTGCGCCTCTCCAAGCTGGAATACCGGCTCTTCGAGATTCTGCACGCCAACAAGGGCCGCGTGCTGCCCACAGACCTGCTGGTTGACCGCATCTGGGGCGAGTTTGAAGACGACGACAGCCGTCTCAAGCATCTTGTGCTGCGGCTGCGGCGCAAGATCGAACCCAACCCCAGCGCACCCACGTATATTGAAACAGTCGGGCACGAAGGCTACAGCTTCCGCGTCACCAATCGCTCTATGAGCCAGATGTAGACGCATCAGATGTAGACGAGTCAGATGTAGGCCAGGCCAGACATAGACAGGCCCGTAGACGCGCAGCCGGTCTGCGCACAAAATAAAACAGACGATGGCAGGGCGCGTCCCACACGCAGCAAGCGTGGCCGGTGGCGCGCTCGTTTGATCTTCAGTGTACTGGTTGTCATGTTGTTTCTTGCTTCACGCACGTTCGCGGCGGCTGCCAAACCCGCTTGCTCTCCGCACGCGTAACCTGCAAAGCGGCTCTCCTCTGTTACCCCCGCGCAGATTGGAACCACTCCTTCGTTTTTGCAACCGGCCAAACATAAAATGCGACTAAAAGTACAACAAAACGGTGTTATGCTTGCATGTATGCGTTCAACGGTTGTGATCAGAAACGGGTTGTGATCAGACACGCCAAAAAACGCAACTGTCAACAGGGTACATGAACAACAGAGCGCTGTCTGGAAGACGCTGTAAGTTTGACCTTGCCCCCACAGCCATCGTTACACGTCATCGCTCTCGACCATCGTTGCATAGCCATCGTCACACACGTCGAAACCCGCGATGCTGCCGTGTAGAGCAGAGCCGCTTTCCCAGCCTGGGCAGCGGCAGGTGCGGCCCGGTAGAACCATCGCACTATCACAATGAGGTGAGTCTGCTAGTGTTAAACACACAAGTACTTTTCGTCGGCCAACCCGGAGGGGACACGCAGGCATGGGCGTACGGACTCGGCAAGCGCGGCATATACAGCGTCACCGCAACTGTCGAAGATGTCTATGACGAATCGTCGGTGGTCCAGAACTGCGGGCTTATTGTGGTGGACATTGATGCACGGCACGAAGAAATCATTTCGGTGTGCGCCTATCTGCGTACACGATTCGAAGGGCCGATCCTCTTGTTCACCTATGAGCATGATGAGCGGTTCCAGTTGAATGTCTATCAAGCAGGCATTGACGAGTGCATCATCAAGCCAATCGGGATTCAGCTTGCCCTGGCCAAGATCATGTCGCGCTTGCAGGTAGCAATCCCAGAGGGTGAGCCGCCGACCCTGGGCCGCCACGTCCATCGCCGCGCCGCGCGCAGCGCATAAGGCCGGCCCGCCGCGCCGAGCAGGCGCTTAGATCTTTTGTGACAAAGCAGGCACGTTGGCGGAGCGCTCGACGTCGCGCTCGGCCGGGCGTTCTTGTGCTGGGTTCGCCAACCGTTCAGCGGGGAAGTTCGCCTCTTCCGGTTGGCGCTCTTCGTCGCTGCGTCCAGCGATGACCAAGGCGCAGAAGAAAACAAGCGCTGCGATAAAGCTCAGGACAATAAACGCTGACGTGACCCACATAATGAATCCTTTCTCGCCAAGTGACCGGCGTATGGGGGCAGCGGCTTGAGGATCGCCCACCTGTTTTAACAGGGGGTTATCAGGACGCAAACATCTCGTAAATGTTTGCATAAAAGTTCCCGTTAATGTTCCCGTTACCATGTTGCCGCCATGATGTTCCCCGCGATTGTAGCGGTTGGTTACCGATAACCTTCTGCACAGTGTGGGGAAAGTGTAGCACAGCCGGTCCAACTTAATGTGAGACATTTGTCGTAGCTGGGGGGACCAATCACGCCATACTGATCATGTCATAACGGATCACGTCATACCTGATCAAGTCATTGCTGCTCACATCATAGCCGATCACGATCATCGCATGCGACGCTAAGGGTCACGTTCCGCACGTTCACCGGAAAGACCTTGTCGCAAGTTCCAAGCGGGCGCTGGCGATCTAGCGCCCGAACCTTCCGGGAAGGCCCAAGCCTCCCGGAAAGGTCAACAGGATAGGGTGTGAAGGCCCTCCCGGACAATTTATATAGGGCGCCCCGACCAACCATCGAGCGCGGATCGAGAGACAGTCTATGGAGCAACAAGTATTACAGACGACCGAGCATCGACCTTTTGTCCCGGCGACAGCCGCGGCCGATTCCGCGCAAACACTGGCGGCTGTGCCCAGACGCCTTCATATCAGTGAAGCGCAGCGCCGCACGCTGTTGATCGCGTTTGACACCCTCCTGCTGATCGCTGGCATTCTGCTGGTTTGGGCCATGGCCCGATCCGCCCCCGTCATCGTCGACGAGACGGACATCGCTTGGCGCAGCACCGATCTGCTCAACTGGGCATGGTTGGGGCTGCTCCTAGGCGCTTGGCTCGTCTTTGGCGCGCTGACTGACCTCTACGATGTGCGCACTGCCCAACGCCGCACACTCACGTTGGGGCGCATGGCGATTGTCGCGGTCTTGAGCCTGTTTGTCACCCATGTCGTCACCTACCTGCTTGACGTAAGACTTGCCCCTGGCCTGCCGTGGATGTCGCTGGCCGGAGGCTTTGTGCTGGTTTTGGCGTGGCGCATGGTCTACACAACATGGGCCAGAAGCCCTGCCTTTTCGTCGCGTACCGTGATCTTGGGCACAGGCCCCAAAGCCCAACTGGTCGCCAGCCTGCTGCGCCAGGAGCGAGGGCTGCGCTATACCCTATTGGGCCAGATCGCACAGCAGCCTATGAGCGAGCATGAAACGCCCGAAGGACTGCCCATCTTGCCCATTAGCACATCGCTCTATGACTTGGCGCGCGATCTCCAAGTGGACAAGATCGTGGTCGCCAGCGACGCCGAGTTGACCCCCGCGCTAATCGGCGACCTGATCGCATGTCAGACCTTTGGCATCCGCGTCTGCTCGGTGAGCGACCTCTATGACCAGTTATACACCAAAATTCCGGTAGAGAATGTGGATGCGGCATGGCTGCTGGAGGCGCTGTTGTCTTCTTCCCACAGCCACCGGCATTTTGCCAAACGTGTGCTCGATCTGTCAATCTCGCTTTTTGCCCTGCCCTGGTTCTTGCTGGTCTTTCCGCTCTTGGCCTTGGCGATCAAGCTGGACTCGCCCGGCCCTGTTTTCTATCGCCAGGTGCGTACCGGGCTGGGCGGCAAGCCCTTCGAGATTCTCAAATTCCGCACCATGTACACCAACGCCGAACAGGACGGGCGCGCACGCTGGGCCAAAAAGGACGACCCGCGCATCACCCGCTTGGGCAGGTTCCTGCGTAAATCGCGCCTGGACGAGATCCCGCAGTTCATCAACATCCTGCGCGGCGATATGAGCTTGATCGGCCCGCGGCCCGAACGACCGGAGTTCATCGAACAACTGGAAAAGGAGATTCCCAACTACTCCTTCCGCCTGCTTGTGCCGCCTGGTCTAACCGGCTGGGCGCAAATCAAATACAGCTATGGCAACAGCATCGAGGACGCGCGCATCAAACTAGAGTACGACACCTACTATGTGCGCCATTGGTCGTTGTGGATGGACATTTACATCTTGTTTCAAACGGTCAGCGTCGTGCTGCGCGCAAAGGGGACATGATGGTCGGCGCTGCCGCCACCCTCAGTGGCATTGGTTCCCCCCAATCTACTGATCACACATAATGAGAGTATCGCGTAATGGCTTACCCCGATATGGCTTACAGCGACGCAGAAGCGGCTCGCCAAGCAGGTGGACAGACAAGTAGACAGACAGCCAGACGGATCGTTGGACGAGCAGTTCAGCACAAAGCAGTTCGTACGCGCAAGACAACTGAAGCACGCACAGCAGTTGGCGCTTGGATACGCACGGTTAGGAGTACAGTCAAAGGCACAGTCAAGGCCGCGCTCATCGGCGCGATCGCCCTGGCCCTGCTGACCGGCGGCTCTGCTGTCGCGGGCGTATTCGCCCAAAGCGACGATGCCGCCCAGAGCAATCTAGCCGATATCACGCTGGTTCGCACCGTGGATGACGATGGGCTGGTCTTGGCGCAGCCGGTCGGGTTGGCCGGTTCGCCCGATGCCCTGTATCTGGTTGAATCGACCCCCGCGGCGGGCACGCTCGCGGTGATCAAGCTGACGCCCTTTGGCGACCGGCTCGACAGCGTGACGATCCCGGTCCCAGCCGACCAGGTGGCCGCGGTCGCCTTTGACAGCCGCTTTAACCGGCTGCTCATGCTCGACGCCGCCAACGGCGAGCTGTTGGCCTTGGCCCACGGGCCGGACGGTCGCCTGGACCCTGCCAGCTTGGCCCGCCTGCCTGTGGCCCAGTTCGGCGTGCAGCAGGCCGCGGCCATGAGCGTTGACGCGGCCACAGGTCGGCTCTATTTCCTGGTCAACGCTTCCAGCCAGGGCGCGCCTCAACGCACGGCGCGCATCGTTGCGCTGGACCCCGCCGCCGATGGCAGCTTGGCGGCTGCCGCGCCGAGCGTGGTTGACCTGACAGCCGCGCCCGTGCGCGACGGTCGCGGGTTGGCGCTGGACCCGGCCAGCGGCCATCTGCATGTGGCCGACGCGGCAACGCAGCGACTCTATGAGGTGACCGCTGCCGGTGAACTGGTCGCGGTGCGCGATCTGGGCCAATTTAACCCGGCTCGATCCAGCTTGCCCGGGCTGCGCGGCATGGTGCTTGCGCCCAGCGCGGACTTGACCGATGACCCGGCCCGACTGCATCTTTACCTGCTCCACCGCGCCGCCCGCTCCCAGATTTTGGAATTCTCTTTGAGCGGCGCAGAGCGGGCGCAGGCCGCCGCGGTCTTGACCTATCAGGCCAGCGTGATCCACACCGTGCGCACCTACGAATGGAACCCGCCCAGCCCTGATCCGTCGGGCATCACCTTTCTGCCCCATAAAAATCGCTTGTTGATCAGCGACGGCGAAGTGGACGAGACAGTGGTGATTATGGACTCCAACGGCGTGACGCAGAGCGTCAGCCTCTATCAAGGCGTCAACATGTGGCAAATGGGGCTGGGCGGCGTCGACGGTACCTGGACGACCCTGCCGGATCCCGCCGCGGGCACCTATTCCGACGAGCCGACCGGCGTGACCATCAACCCGTCCAACAACCATCTTTTCATCACCGACGACGCGGGCGCACGCAGCGTCTATGAGGTGGACCCCGGCCCCGATGGGAACTATGGCACGGGCGACGATGTGGTCACCTCTTTTTCAACCGGCACACACAACAATTCACGCGGCTTTGGTTCGCTGGACCCGGAAGGCATCACCTACGCGCCCG
>CAZZNG010000276.1:0-7974 GCA_964655505.1 uncultured Litorilinea sp.
GGCCACGCCACAATAAGCCGCGAACTGCTCTTCGAAGGCCAAAATGTACTTGCCCAGGCTGCTGATCCAGGTTGAGCGGACAGCCTCCAGCACAAGTTCTTCCTCGCGCTGGCCCAACCACGGTTCGTAAACGGGAATGAAGCCGGCCTGACGATTGGAGAGTTCGTGCTCCAGGTAGGGCAGCAAAGGCAATTGTGTCGTTGCAGTCGGCGTAGTAGTCGGCATGGCTCACCTCACCGTGACAATCTCAACTGTTCCCAAGCTCGGCTCGATCCCATTCGGGTTTCCCGCCGCGTCCACCGCGCCGAGCGGCTCCAGCGTATCCGCATCATATACCAGCAGCCCAATCGTATAATCGCCTGGCGCGGCCTCTTGCGGCACGTCGAGCAGGTAGACATTGAGCGGGCGATCCGCCTGGTCCCATTCAGCAGGCAGCAAATGGCGGTCGTTGAGCAAACGTTCGTCGCGCTGGGCAATGCGCGCCCCGTCCGGCGCGTATAGCGCCACGCGCGCCTTGAGCGGACGATCCACCGTGCCGCCCGGCACGCGCTGCCAGCGCACAACCACCGGCACATACCCCCCTTGCGCCACCGGCTGATCGGGGATAGACGCCTCCACCGTCTGAACAGCAGGGGGAAAGCCATGCACGACCGGCGTCAAGTTGGGTGCGAGCACAAAATCGTTGGGGGGGTCCAACTGCCACCAGTCGATAGAATAGCCCTGGAAGGACTGTTCACCCTGTCGCTCGCCCGCCTGATCCAGCAAGAAGGTGACAGCGCGGCGTGGGTCGGTATCGCTCTCGAACCACCGCACCCAAAAGACCCGCTGTGCGTCGCCTGCCCACGCGTTGAGCCGCTGGTCGATGGTGTTGATATCGACAAAGAGATAGCGCGCGGGCGCGGCTTCGCCCCCCTCTGGCGTGGCATCCGGCTCAATGGCGTAGCGGTCATAATAGAAGCCAAACGGGTACTTCTGGTCGACCAAGATCAGGTCGCCAGGCTGCACTTCACCCCGCAGCCACGCGGTCGTGCCGCGGATGTCCTCGCGTGCAAAGGCCGGGTCAAAGAGATCCGCGCGCAGCGCCTGGGGCCATAGGGCCAGCACCCCGACCAGCGCAACGATCCCCAACGGTCGCGCCAGCAGCGACCAACCGGCCAGCGCCACCCCCAGCAGCGCATAGAGCGCGGGCGTGATGAAACTGGCATAGCGCACATTGAACGCGCCGCGATCCACCACAGCCACATAGTAGAGGGCCAAGCCGCCAATCAGCCAGACGAGCAGAAAACTGAGCGGCAGGCGCGCGGACGTTTGGCGCACCCATACCCACAACAGCCCCAGTCCCCCCAGCGCGAGCACGCCCCACAGCCACAGGCTCGCCCCGCGGCCAACCCACTCGGACGAGAAGGCATAGCCGCCCACGTAGGCGCGCCAGTTCTCGCTCAAATAGGCCGCGACCGTGGGCACGGTTAAGTTGGGGTTGGCATAACCGGGGATCTGGCGCAAGGCAATCGGCACGACCGGCAAGAGCAGCAGGAGTGTCGCCACCCCGCAGCCCGCGGCAAGGCTCAAGCCGCGCCCTGTGCGCGGCCATGTAGCGCCGGGGCGCAGCAAGACCGCGCTGCCCCACCAGAGATACCACGCGACCAAGATAAAGACCGCGTTGTAATGGGTGGCAAGTGCCGCGGCGGAGAGCAACACAAATGCGGCCAATGCGCCATAGCGAATGGGCTGGCCTACCTCCGGCAGCCCCCCGTTGCCCGCCCGCCAAAAGAACATGGCCGCGGCGGCCAGCAAGGCAAAGCCCACGGTGTACATGCGCGTCTCTTGGCTTTCGGCCAACCAAAAGGGCGACGCGGCAGCCAGCGCCGCGGCCGCGACACCGGCCCCGCGCAGGTGCGTCAGCCGCCCCAACCGATAGACCAGGGCCACGCCGATCACACCCGCAAAGACGCTCAAAAGCCGGGTGGCGTAGGCAAGTTGGGCCGGTTCCAGCCCGCGCCGCACCCCCAACAGGTTGCTCCATCCATGCAGCAGCCAAAAGTAAACCGGCGGATGAATGTCCAGTTCCGGCGCAGTGGGAATCGACCAGAATGGACGCAGGGCAACGTCAATGTTGCGTGCTTCATCCCACCAAATATCCTGGCGCGCCAGCGCAATGAGCCGCAAGGCTAGACTGCCCAACAGAATGCCCCACAACGCCCAACGCGGCCATCCGCTTGACTCATGCTGCGCCGGTTGCGCCTGCCCCGATCCGTTCATAGAGTTGAGATTGTACCGTAGCGCACAGGCCATGACCAAAACAATTGCCTGCTCGTCGCCCCTGTCCCTTGCGCGGCGCAGCAGGCGCGACGCGTGCCACGCACATGCACAGCATACATACACAACGCTAACATAGCGTTTGCGTCAAACCAACCGAGACTTGGTAAAGTGGAAGTAAACATTATGCAGTAAACATCATTCGATGTACGTGCATTCGGGTGTATGTGAAAGAAAAGGAATCATGGCAATCAATAGCGTGTTACATACAAACAGTCAGAGCATCGACCGGGTCCTGGCAACGGGGCTTCCGGTTATGCTGGTCTTTTGGCGCAGCAATGTCGCGCTCTCGACCGAAATGGACGAGGTACTCGACAATCTCGCGCGTGCCTATGGCGGCCGCGCCTTGATTGTTAAGATTGATGCCGCGGCTGAACCGGAGTTGGTCAACCAATACAAGGTCACGCTGCTGCCCACGCTGGTTCTGGTCAAGGGCGGCACGGTCCAGCGCACCATCAGCGGGCGCATACCCGACAGCGCCATCCGCGACTGGATGGCCCACCTGGTCGAAGGCAAGCCCGCGCCGTCTGTGAGCAGCGGTGAAGGCGTTCCCGCGGCCACAGGACAACCGCTGTATACCAACGGCGCAAGCCACCGCGCAGCTGACGGCCCAGCCGGGACCAAAGCCCAAGCGGGGCCGATCACCGCGACCGACGCCAATTTCGAGCAGATCATCAACAGCGACAAGCCGGTGCTGGTCGATTTTTGGGCGCCGTGGTGTGGACCCTGTCGCATGGTCGCGCCGTCGGTTGAGACGCTGGCGCGCGAATTTGCCGGTCGCGCGGTTGTCGCCAAGCTTAATGTCGACGAAAACCCGGTGACAGCCCAACGCTACAACATCATGAGCATCCCCGCGCTCTACATCTTCCGCAATGGCCGCGTGGTGGACCAAATGGTCGGCGCGCAGCCACTGCCGGTGCTGCGTGAACGGCTGGCGCGGGCCGCCGCGTAAACGCGCGAACGGCGCTTGACTGAGGTTGAGCGAGATAAACGATTGAAGGGTAACGATTGAGAGGAATAGCGCCCAATGGCTGACATGGGCCGACTGTTGATGTTCGCCGGAGTCGCTATCTTTGTGGTCGGGGCGGTTTTGATGTTGGCCGGGCGCATTCCCGGCCTCGGCCAACTCCCCGGCGACATCACCTATGAACGCGAAAACTTTAGACTCTATGCGCCTTGCGGCACAATGATCGTCATCAGCGTCGTTTTGACCATTGTGCTCAATGTGCTGGCGCGGCTCTTGCGCTAGTTGTCGCGCTCGCCATTTGCGCTAACGGCGCAGCCGCCGCGCATCGCCCTCGCGACGGGTGATCCGCCGCGCGTCCATCTCTTCTAAGAGGGCTTGAGCATATTTGCGGCTGGTCTGCCAGAGGTCGCGCGCCTCAGCCAGCGTGATCTGCCCATGCTGTGCGATATAGCCGCGCACATCGTCTACACAGCGCTCAAAATCGGCTGTGCGGTAGGCCAACCCCGTGCCCACGCGGGTCAACGCGCCGCTTTCCACCAAAAAATCAAACAATGTCTCATCCCCACCCAACCACTGCATCACTTCGTGCAGCGGCGGCGCGTCAACACCCGCGGCAGCCAGCCGGTCGAGCGCCGCCTGGGTTCGTGCCTCTTGCTGCGGAGATAAGCCCGCGCTGAATGAGGCCAGGCGCAGCGTGCCCTCGTCCGCCGCGATCAGCCCCGATGCTTCGGCCGCGGCCACAAGCGCATTAAAGCGGCGCAGATCCAGCCCATCCTGGTGCATCAGTTCGGCCAGGCGGCTGCGCGCCTCACCGCGCGGCATCCCCTGGCGCAGCGGATGGCTGGCGTGGTAGCTGGTCAGCAGTTCAGCCAGCAGATCGGTCACGCCGCGCCACGACTCTGCAGTGAGCAGTGCGGCCGATTCCCCGCTGCCGAGCGTTACCAGCGCGCCGGAGGCTTGCAGCGTCTCGATCTGCGCTTGGGCGATGGATTGATCCAGCCCGCTGGCCGCGATCAGTTGATCTGCGGTGCAGAAGGGCGCGCGCATCAGCGTTTGCAGCAGCACCTCGCCGGGGTCGCCCTTGGCAAGTACAGCCAAACGGTCGAGTACAGCCACATCGAAGCGCCGCCAACGACGCCGCGGGTGGGGATTGAGTACGCTGCCGCCGCCCAGGGTTTCGCTGGGCGAAGGGCGGCGTAAGATGTAGCGGTCGCCTTGTGCCACAACCACCGGCTGCGCCAGCCGCAATTGCAGCCAGCCTTCTTCACCTGGCGCAAGCTGTTCCTTGCCCAACAGACGCACATGGGCCAGGACTTCGCTCGCGCCGCAGTAGAACTCCACCAGTTGATTGTGGCGCAGGGCTTGGGGCGCGCTCGACAACAGACGAAAGCCGACGTCGATCAGGTGCGTCGGCTCCAGCGACCCCGGCTTGACCACCACGTCGCCGCGGTGCAAGTCGTCGGTGGCGACCCCGGTCAGGTTCAGCGCAACACGGCTGCCCGGTGTCGCCTCATCTACGTTGGTATGGTGGGATTGGATGCCGCGGATGCGCGCGGCGCGGTTCGCGGGCAAGATGGTAACCGCATCACCTGTGGCAAAATAGCCATCTTGCAGCGTGCCGGTCACAATCGTGCCAAATCCTGACAGGCTAAAGACACGGTCGATGGGCAGCCGCGGCAGACCCCGATCCCGTCGCGGCGGCAGATCCGCCAGGAGACGGCTCAGATGGCCGCGCAGTTGATCCAGCCCAGTCCCATTCACCGCGCTGACGCGCTGGACCGTGCTGCCGCCATAGCGAGTCGTTTCCAGCAGTTCGGCAATGTCCAGTTCGACCAGATCAAGCCATTCTTCATCGGGCGCGGCGTCTACTTTGGTCAAGGCAACCAGCAGGCCGGGCACAGCCAGCAGATCGAGGATCGCTAGGTGTTCGCGCGTCTGCGGCATCACCCCTTCGTCCGCGGCGATCACCAAGAGCGCTGCGTCGATGCCGCCGACGCCTGCCAGCATATTTTTGATGAAATCAATATGGCCGGGCACATCGACAACGCCGACGGTTAAGGGTCCGGCAGTCGTTGCGTGCCCGGCCACGGGCGGGAGTGACATCCAGGCAAAGCCTAGATCGATGGTCATCTCCCGCTTTTTCTCTTCTTGCAGCCGGTCTGGGTCGATGCCGGTCAGCGCACGGACGAGCGTTGATTTGCCGTGGTCAACGTGTCCAGCCGTGCCGATAACGCGCATAGACCGCTAACCGCGACCATTGCTGCCGTTTTTGTGATCAGCGGCCTCGCCCGAAACAATGCCTGTGGTACGGCGGCCAGCCACTTGGTTGGCATACAACTCGGCGTTGCGCCGCTGGCGCTGCCACTCCTCTTCGATCAAGCGCATCTTTTCGTCGCGCTCCTTGACCGACTGCTGCATACCTTCCATCCACGACTGCGCCGTCGCCAAGAAATAGTTGCCATAGGTCTCTTGCAGCTTCCACAAGTGCTGGATCAGGGCTTCATGCACCTTGAGGTCGTGGGTAATCGGCGGGAAGCGCTCCACCACCTCGCGATTGTACTTGTCCTGCTCCGACCAGAGATGTTCTTGGCGCAGTTCTCCCTTGCGGCGCTTCTTTTCAAAGTCCTCGCGGAATTCGTCCATATCCCGGCGAATCCGCTCTTCGGCCAGTCGCTGCAACTCCTGGACTTGGCTCTGCTCGCGCAGGATCAAGTCTTTAAACTCTTGCATCTCCTGCACCGCGCGGCGAGCCACATCGATCTGCTGTGAGAAGTTTTGCACCCGCTCATGGGCCTGCGCCACCAGTGCCTTCTGCTCATTGATGCTCTCTTGCCAGCGGTTGATGATCTGTTCGCGGTCGACGATGGTCGAACGCACCGTCTCCATAAATGCCACCTGCTCTTCGCGCAGAGCCATAATGGACGGCGGCAGCTTTTCCATCTCGCTAGCGGTTTTGCGAATCGTCTCTTCCAGCACCGGCACACGCCCGGCGACGGCCTCGATGCGCTTGAACAGCTCCACCGTCTCTTGCTGAAGTTGGGCAATGCGTTTGGTGTCGCTTGTGCGCTGCTCGGCCAAGAACGGAATCTGGCGCGTGCGTTCCTCGATCTCTTTCGCCAGCGCGCCGATCTGGTTACGCACCCCCATGATCAACTCGGAAAGGCGGTTATCTTCGACCAAGCGGATGTCGACAGCCTCTTCCAAGCGGGTGATGCGCGGGATCTCCTTGCGTACTTCGCTGATCTCGCGGCTCAACATCTCGCGGTCGGCCAAGCGGCTCCGTTCGACTTCGCGGAACCCCTGGCTGCGCGCCTCTTCCAGGCGCTCGACCATTGCGGTCAATTCGAGTTTGGTATTTTGAATGGCGTGTTCGATTTGGCCGAACTTTTGCAAATGCGCTTGCGTACCGGCCAAACGCCCTTCCAACTCCTGAATCCGGCGCGCTTGCTCAACGATGTCGGCGGACTGCGCCTCCAGCCGCTGCTGCAAACGGGCAATTTCCGCGCGGTCGCGGCGGTGTTCCTCGTCCAACCAGTTCACCAATTGGGCAAGTTGTGCGATATCCATGGGCGTTCACCTTAAAATTTATAGAATCATATGCAATCATTCGGCGCATCCATTATACATTGACCGCGTAAGCGTATCAAACAGTTCGGCCTTGTCAAACACATGCAAGGCTGAGCGCATCTGTATGCGCCAAAAACACCCGTTCACCGCGGCCAGATTGGGCGCAAGCACCACAGAATCGGCGCGGAATAAGCGCGAGGATAAGTTTGACCCGCGGCAGGGCAAACGGTACAATTGGGCCCAACGACGGGCCAAGCCGGACGGCTTGCGAACGCAGGGATGGTCGGGCGCGGGGCCTGTCGTTTCTACGCGTCTCAGCTACGCCACAGCCCACCGGGCTGCGCCCTGCCGAGCAGAGATGCACGCTTTCCAGTACCGGCAGACCGGATTACGCGGGCGTTTATTGATGACTCTGCATCAGGCGACCTGCCCGTTCACGACGAGAACATTTATGCGGATTGGCGTTGACACAAGACTTTTCTACCATCAACCGGCAGGCATCAGCCGCTACACCAGCCACCTCCTACGCGAATTTGCCAGAATTGGGCGGCAAGACGAATTTGTTATCTTTCAGCACCGCCGTCACACAGAGCCGCTCGTTCAACGTGACAACTTTCGGCGCGCTACGCTCTATGCGCCGGTGCATACCCGTCTTGAGCAGTGGATGCTGCCGCTGGAGTTGGCCCGCTTCTCGCTCGATGTGCTGCACAGCCCGGACTTCATCCCGCCGCTGTACGCGACCGTTCCGACTGTAATCACCGTACATGATCTGGCATTTTTGCATTGGCCCCACTTTCTCACCGCGGCCAGCGCTAGCTATTACGGCCAGATCGACCGGGCAGCCAAACACGCCAAACACATCATCGTGCCCAGCGAGCACACCAAACAGGATCTGATCGCACAGCTTGGCGTGCCCCAGGCCAATGTCAGCGTCATCTATGAAGCCGCGGACGAAAGTTTTGTGCCCCTGCCGCTGGAGCCGACGCGGGCCGAGGTCTGCCGTCGCTATGGGCTGCCGGAGCAGTTCATTCTCTTTGTCGGCACCATCGAACCGCGCAAGAACGTCGACGGTCTGCTGCGCGCCTTTCACCACCTGCGCGCCAAGTATGGCAAAGACGACGTTG
>CAZZNG010000277.1:0-7852 GCA_964655505.1 uncultured Litorilinea sp.
AGGCTATAAACTCGGAGCAAAGGCGGGTATGAGGAGTCCAGATGGCGAATCCTGAGCAAACGTCTGTTGAATTTAGCGGGCCTGAATGGGGCGGGCTGCAGGCGTTGCGCCAACAGATCGATGTCAATGAGCAGCAGACGCTGCTGATGAGACTGCTTGCATCGGCCCCGGTTGCCATCGTCATGGTCAACGGCCAGGGGCAGATCCTCTATGCCAATCAACGGCTGTGCCAGATGTTCGGCTACAGTGCCGATGAGTTGCAGGGGCAGATGATCGAACTGCTCATCCCCGAACGCTTTCGCCACGCCCATGTGCAGCACCGCAGCAACTTTCGGCGCAGCCCGCACACCCGGCCCATGGGGTCGGGCATTGAATTGGCCGGGCGGCACAAGGACGGCAGCGATTTTCCCATCGAAGCGGGGTTGAGCTATCTACAGGTGGGCGACGAACTGCTGGTCATGGGGTCGATCAGCGACATCACCCGGCGCAAGCAGATCGAAGAAGAGCTTGAACATCGCGTGGAAGAGCGCACCCGCGAGATCGAGCGCCGCCGCAGAGTCGCGGACGGGCTGCGCGACATCCTGACAGCCCTGAACTCCAACCAAGGCCAGGACGAGATTCTCAACTACATCGCGGCCCAAGCCTGTCACCTGCTGGCAGCGGATGCCAGCGCCATCTGTCGCGGCGGCGAGGAGCCGAACAGCCTCTTTGTGCAAGCCAGCTATGGCCTCTCCCGCCCCGCGCCCCATGAGGAGCACGCCGCATCCGGGCCGGGGGGATTGGATGTAGTCTCCAGCGAGGATCAGATGCAGCTTTCCTTGCGCGAGTCGGACAAGGGCAACGTTGCGACCGTTGACCCGGTGGATGTCGACCCGGTGGATACGGACTACCAAGCAGTGTTGACCGTGCCCCTCTCCTTGCAAGATGAAGCCTATGGCAGCCTCATGCTCTATTACAACGAGCCGCGCCACTTCACCGGCGAGGAGATCGAACTGGCAAAGACCGTGGGCGATCATACCGCGCTGGCGATTGCCAATCAACGGCTGCGCAGCCAAGTCGAGCGCACAGCCGTGGCCGCTGAACGCAGCCGCATTGCACGCGACCTGCATGATTCGGTGACGCAAACCCTGTTTTCGGCAAGCCTTATCGCCGAGGTTGTGCCCAAGCTCTGGCGTCGCAACCCGGAAGAAGCCGAGCGGCGGCTGGACGAACTGCGCCAGCTTACGCGCGGGGCCTTGGCTGAAATGCGTACGCTGCTGTTGGAACTGCGCCCCGCGACCTTGATGGAAGTGGATTTGAAGGAACTGCTGCGCCAGTTGACCGAGGCGATCACGGGCCGGGCGCGTATGCCAATCCACTTGACGGTCGATGCGTATACGCCGCTGCCGCCGGAGGTTAAGGTGGGCATCTATCATATCGCCCAGGAAGCACTCAACAACGTTGCCAAGCACGCCCGTGCCACCCACGCGTCGGTGCATTTGCAGCAGGTAGACGGGCAGACGCTGCTGACCATTGAGGACGACGGGCGCGGCTTTATCATCGAGAAAGTAACGCCGGAGCATCTGGGGTTGAGCATCATGCACGAACGCGCCGCGGCCATCGGCGCGGCCCTTGACCTCCACAGCCGTTTGGGGCACGGCACAACCGTCACCGTGCGCTGGCCCGACAAGCCGCAAGCAGGTGGACGCTAGCCCCGACCAGGCGCAATGAGACAGCATGGCAACGTTGCCCAATCCACACCCAAAACTCTATAATGGCGGAAGATGGCAAGCATAAGTTGGGAGAGCAGCGGTGAGTGATCAGAACACGATCCGGGTTATGTTGGTCGACGACCATGCTGTGGTTCGCAGCGGTTTGTCCGCCTTTCTATTGGCCTATGATGACCTGGAACTGGTGGGCGAAGCAGGCGACGGCGAAGAAGCTGTCAGCCTCTGCGGTCGTCTGCGCCCCGATGTCATCTTAATGGACCTGGTGATGCCGCGCATGGACGGCGCGACCGCGACCAAGTTGATCCGCGAACGTTTTCCCGATGTCCAAATCATTGCGCTGACCAGCTTCAAAGAGGACGATCTGGTCGAAAGCGCGCTGCGCGCCGGTGCGATTGGCTACCTGCTCAAGAATATCTCTTCGGACGAACTGGCCGACGCCATCCGCGCGGCCCATGCCGGGCGGCCCACGCTGGCCCCTGAAGCCGCGCAAGCGCTGATCCACACCACACGCTCAGCCGGTCTTCCTGCGCTGGGCCACGATCTGACCGAGCGCGAGCGCGAGGTCTTGGCGCTGATGGTGGAAGGGCTGAACAACAGCGAAATCGCCGAGCGACTCATCGTGAGCCGCTCCACCGTCAAATTTCACGTCAGCAATATCCTCTCCAAA
This sequence comes from uncultured Litorilinea sp., assembly GCA_964655505.1. Classification (GTDB taxonomy): domain Bacteria; phylum Chloroflexota; class Anaerolineae; order Caldilineales; family Caldilineaceae; genus QEUY01. The sequence continues at coordinate 2,377 of CAZZNG010000277.1, forward strand.
CTGCACGCCTCCAGCCGTACCGAAGCCGTGGCGCTGGCGCTGCAAAAGCACCTCGTCAGTTCAGACTAAGTTGGTTTTCGCCCACAACCGAATCGACAAGCTAGCCGCCCCTTCTGGGCAAGACGTGCCCCGCCCTGTCACACCTAGTCAACTGACCAGGCGAGAAACTGCCCCACTGCCGGGGGTGCGTTCTAACCAAAAGCATGATCGATTGAATTGAGTCATGACCTACACTAGGGGTGGCTGCGCCCCGCAAACGCATCAAGGGGGCGGCCCGAAGCGAAACTCCGGCCCATCGGTGATAAAAAGGAACCTGGCATGCTGCGCGTGCTTCTTGCCGACGACCAAAGCTGGCTCCGGTCGGCAATGCGGCTACTCTTGGAGCAAGACCCTGAAATCGAGATCATCGGCGAGGCTGCCGAGGTCCGAACGCTGCTTGCCACGGTCTTCACTGCACAACCCGATTTGGTACTGCTAGATTGGGAACTGCCGGGGCTGGCTGATGCCGACATGGGGCCGAAAGTGCTGCACACGCTGCATAAGTTAGTGCCCCATATCCGTGTCATTGCGTTGAGCGGGCTGCCCAATGCAGGCGAGCAGGCGCTTGCCGCAGGAGCCGAGTTTTTCGTCAGCAAGGCCGATCCGCCGGAAGCGCTGCTGGCCGCGCTGCAAGCCGTGAAAACGACGATCCAAAAGGCGCGTCCGGCTTAACGCGGCGCAACACAAAGCAGGCACAAACGGGCAAAAATCACAACGAGTTTGGGATTTGTCCAGCTTTATGGTTCAATCAACTGTGATAGGGCCAGCGCGTGCGTTGGGCTGGATCACCCAAGCAACCAGGCAACGATAGCGAGTGGAGCATGTGCGAATGAAGATCTATGACGTGGTCGTTGTGGGGGGCGGTCCCGCTGGTTTGGTGGCAACCCGCTACTGCCTACACGCACATCTATCAACCGCCATCGTGTCCCCAAACCTGGGCGGCAAGACCCACTATCCCTTTCAACTGCGTGACGCCCCGCGGCCCAATACGGTCTGGGGGGCAAACCTGATCGAACAGTTCGAAGAACAGATTGCAGGCGACACCGACATCACGCACATCGCCCAGCACGCCACGCTCGTGGCGCGGCACGATGATGGAACGTTTCGCATCGAGATCAGCAACAGCGAGCCGATCCAAGCGCGCGCGGTGATCGTTGCCACAGGCGCGACCCCCCAGCGGCTCTATGTCGCGGGTGAGAAGGAGTATTGGGGACGGGGCGTGAGCTTTTCGGCCATCAGCCATGCGCCTTACTTTGCAGGGCGCGATGTCGCGGTGATCGGCGGCGGACGGCGCACGCTGGTTGCCGCGTTGGAACTGGCGCACATTGCACGGCGCATCTATTTGATCGCGGCACAGCCCCAAAGCATGGCCGACCTTCCCGAAGCGGCGCGTGTACGCGAGCAGGAGAACGTTACCCTCTTTACAGGGTGGGAAGTGCAAGAGATCACCGGTGATGAGTATGTGACCGGCATCACCCTGGTTGGGAGCAATGGCGAAACCAGACAGTTGAGCGTTGAAGGCGTCTTTGTAGAGATGGCGCTGCTGCCCGACAACGAACTGGTGCGCGGCCTGGTCGATCTCGATCCAGATGGGCACATCATTGTCAACCATCGCTGTGAAACCAATGTACCAGGGCTTTTCGCGGCGGGAGACGTGACCAACATCCAGTCGGAACAAGTACTGGTGGCGATGGGCGAAGGGGCAAAAGCCGCGCTGAGCGCTTGGGAGTACTTAGCGACACAAAAAAACTAGGCTGATCATTTAGCATTCCTGTCCCCAAGCGTTACAATAGAATCATGGCATCAACAGGAGAGTCCGGCGGCGCCGGACTTTCTGGTTTGGGGGCGTTGAACCCCGCATTGCCCCAGTCAGGTTGACGCTGCCCTAGTGTCGGCACAAGCCTGGACAATTCCCCCGCTTGCCCAGCTATCCCATTTACTTACTCTATCGATACGTGTTGATTTTGTTATGACGAGTGATATTGGCACACGCGCAGACTTTTCCGAACTCCGCTACGCGCAATGCTGGGAGGATACGGATGTGTTGCTGCGCGCGCTTGATCTAAAACCCGGTGCGACGCTCTTGTCCATTGCCTCCGGCGGTGACAACACCATGGCGCTGCTGGCGTCCTGCCCCGAACAGGTGGTGGCGCTGGATCTCAGCCACGCGCAACTCGCCATGTTGGAGTTGCGCTGGGTGGCCCACCGTCAGCTAGACTATCCCCAACTGCTGGAGTTGACGGGGGTACGCGAGAGCAGCCGCCGATTCGATCTCTATGAACGCTGTCGCCCGCACCTTTCCTCGACCGCGCAGAAATTTTGGGACAGCCGAGGTGAAGCGATCCGCACCGGCGCGACCAACAGCGGGCGCTTCGAACGCTATCTCCGTCTCTTCAGCACGCGCATTTTGCCCTTGATCCATCCCTATCGTGTGCGCATGCAGTTGCTGCTGCCACGTTCGCGCGCCGAGCGCGAACAGTTCTATTGGGACGTATGGGACACGCGGCGCTGGCGCTGGCTCTTTAAGATCTTCTTCTCGCGCTTCGTCATGAGCCGCCTTGGCCGCGCCCCCGCCTTTTTCGACTATGCAGAGGGCAACATCGCCAACCGGCTGCTGGCCCGATCGCGCCATGCCCTGATCGAGTTGGACCCTAGCCAAAACCCTTACTTACAGTGGATTTTGTTGGGACACCACGGGCCTGCGCTGCCCTATGCCTTGCGACCGGAGAACTTTCAGCCGATCCGCCAGAACCTCGATCGGCTGACACTGCACCAGCAAAGCATCGAGCAATATCTAGAAGAGCATCCAGCCCTACGCTTCGATGGCTTCAACCTCAGCGACATCTTCGAATACATGAGTCCCAGCCAATACGCCGACACGCTGCGCCGCTTGGCCGATGCGGGAACGCCCGGCGCGCGCTTGGTCTATTGGAACGTATTTGCCACGCGCAAACGCCCGCCGGAGTTGGCGGATCGGCTCATGCCCCTCACCGAGTTGGCAGCGGAACTCCACGCCCAGGATCAAGCGTTCTTCTACAGCGCCGTTGTGGTGGAGGAAGTGCGCCCGCCCAAGCCCAGTTTGGGCCTGTCTGCCACAGCCACCCATCTATAAACGCTTGATGTTTGATCGAGCAATGTGATTGATAAGCGGCGCAACGGAATGGCGCCGCGCTGGATCGCTGCGCCCATCTACTATTCATCTTGCCCACTATGACATGGATTCATGCCAACACATACCATCATTGCTACATCTGATATCGCGCGCTTTGCCGCGTCCGGCGCTTTCCCCCCGCTCGATCCCGCTTACGTCGCAGCAGGACAAGCAGACGAGCACCTTTTGGCCCTCGACGCGCAGGGAAGCGTCCGGGCACGCGCTTCACTCTGGTGGTCGCACACCCCCCCGCTGCCGCATGAGTGGGTCGGCTGCATCGGCCATTACGCGGCCGAAACGCGCGACGCAGCCGCCAGCCTCTTGGCCCACGCCACCATGCGCTTGCAGCAGGCGGGCTGTACACTCGCGCTGGCGCCCATCGACGGCAGCACCTTTCGCCGGTACCGCTTTGTCGTCCAGCATAACAACATCCAACACAATGACGTTCGGGACAGCATAGACGGCATGGGCCATCCGCCCTTTTTTCTCGAACCGGAGAACCCCAAGCAGTGGCCCCAGGACTTGTGCGACGCGGGCTTCTCCATCCTGGCCGACTATGTATCGGCAATCGCCGACTTGCAGGGGCCTGACGAACGGCTGGAGCAGGCCAGGGCCAAAGCAGCCGCGCATGGGGTGTGCGTCCATGCGCTCGATCCCGCGCGCTTCGATGAGACGTTAGAACGCATCTTTCCGGTCATCATGCAAGCGTTCCAGGCCAATCTGCTCTTCGCGCCCATCAGCCAGGCAGAATTCATGGGCCAGTACGCGCCCATGCGCGACCTGCTGCAACCGGACTTGATCCTGCTCGCCGAACGCGAGGGCGAGTTGGTGGGCTTTCTCTTTGCGCTGCCCGATCTGGCGCAGGCCCAACGCGGCGAACCAATCGACACGGTCATCTTCAAGACACTGGCTGTCTTGCCGGCTGTGGCAGGCCTAGGCATCGGCAGCCTCTTGGCAGCCCAAGCCCACACCAACGCCTACAAGCTAGGCTATCGCCGTGCCATCCACGCGCTGATGCACAGCAGCAACCGCTCACGCCGCATCAGTTCTCACTATGCAACGCCCATGCGCCGCTATGCGCTCTTTGCGCGACCCTTGCCGCCATCGCCATCATTGCCATAGCGCCGCGGCCGCCATCTTGGATAAAGAAAAAAGCAGGCGCATAGCCTTGGGCCATGCGCCTGCTCATTGTCAACGTTCAGTGTAATCAGCGTTTAGTGTACCAATACCGGCGTTTCAACCGTATAAGATCATGTGGCTGCGAAGGCCATCTGCTGCTAGGTGGTCATGTAACGGTCGGCAATGCCGGTCTGCTCAAAGCGTTCGATCACACGTGCGGCCTGCTCCTGCGTAAGCCCGACAAAGGGCGGGCGCATATGCAGCCAGTCTGGGTCTTGGCGCAGATGGGCCACAATCTGCTTGAGCGACGGAATGGGCGGCGTGTCCACATAGCTCTGGCGCATCTGGTTGACGGCCTCTTGCAGCGCGGGCGCTTCGTCGCTCTGCCATTGGTCATAGAGCTTGCGCTCCAGGGCGGCGATCACATTGGCAACAGCGTTGATGCTGCCCGCGCCGCCGCGGCGCAGCGTCTCCAGCAGATAGCGCTCTGAGCCGGTGAAGATGCCCCAGCCAGGGAAAGCAGTTAACAGCGACTGGAGGTGATCCCAATCGCCGGAGCTGTCCTTAATGCCCACGACCGTAGCCGGATAGGCAGTAATCAGCCGCTCGATCAGCGGCAGGCTGAAGCCCAGTACAGCCTGCGACGGGATGTGATAGAGGTAAACGCGCAAGCGAGCATCGCCCACGCGTTCGATCACCTCGGCGATGGATGCGAAAATTCCATCGTCGCTCATGCCTTTATAGTAGAACGGCGGCAGCATTAATACGCCGCTGCAGCCCAACTCGACCGCATGGCGCGTCAACCGCACCGTATCGGGGATGGCGCAGGTTCCTGTACCAGGCATGAGCACGTCGGCGGCGACCCCCGCGCCGACCAACTGCTCCAGCATGCTTATGCGCTCTTCGATCCCCAATGAATTGGCTTCGCTTGTCGTCCCAAAGGGGCAGAGACCGTGACACCCGTCGCGCAGCAACTGCTTGCAAAAGTCAATCCAGCGTTCGACATCTGGACTTAGGTCGGCGTGAAAAGGCGTCAAGACCGGCGCGAAAACGCCGCGCAGCGTGGCCGGGCCTGGCTGGGAAGTGGAATTCGATTGTACGCTCATGTTGAGTACCTGTCTGGGGTGGTGAATTACGTATGTCTAGCTGCCGCTTGTCTGCAACGAC
>CAZZNG010000278.1:0-7743 GCA_964655505.1 uncultured Litorilinea sp.
AAAGATAGGTCGCCATTAACAACTCTAGAGCAATGATGCCATCTTGGCCGCTGGCGACATGGGGGCGGCCTTCTTGGACGGCAGCGATCAGTTCGAGCGCCATCTGTTGGCAGAGGTAGCGCCCTGTCATCCGCTCAGGCTGGGCAAAGTACGCTGCATATCGCTCGTCGCCGGAGAGGTCGACGGGCTGCCAGGGGTCGTGTTCGGCAAAGGTGTGGCCTTGACGGCGAAAAAGCCGCTTGACCGTGCCCCCGCGCACCGCGACTGCGCCTTTCGTGCCGATCACGTCGATGCCGTCATAGCGCGCATCGGCTTTGGGCAGGTTGTGGAAGCGCGCCACAGCCTGCACGCCGCCTGCCAGCCCAATCACCACCGTGCCGCGCTCGCCCAACACCAGGCCGCAATCGCGGTCAGTGGGTTTGGCGACCTGGCTGGGCACAATCTCGTCGGGGGTAGCAGGGTGCGCGGCAGCCCCCAACCCTGTGGTCAGGTGGGCGAAGAGCCATTCGGCTTGGTCGCCGCGGCGGCCATCGCTTTGCACAGAACCGCTGAGCAGGAAACGCGCCTCGTCAAAATAATGGGTCGCCATTTCCATTAGGGTGTTCCCGACCGGACGTCCCCCTTTATCGTGAATATCCACGGCGAGGATCTCGCCAATCTCGCCCGCGGCGATCAGATCGCGCGCGGCCATGCTGGCGGGTATGACGCGGCGCATGTGGTTGGTGGCGAGGAGAACGCCGTTTGCCACGCAAGCAGCCGCCATGGCGTCGGCTTCAGCCAAATTGAGCGCCAAGGGCTTTTCACACAGCACATGGATGCCGCGCTGTGCCGCGGCCACGGTGAGTTCGGCATGTTGCGGCGCTTGCGTGGCGATCACAACAAAATCAGGGCGGGCTTCGTCCAAGAGTTGGCGATAGTCTAGATAGCGCCGAGATTCGGGCAGGTTGACTTCTCCCCCGGCGCGCGCCAAATTGGCCGGGGCAATGTCGGCGATGCCCACAAGTTCGACCGCGGGCAGGGTCGCGAGCGCGTGAATGTGGGTGCGTCCCATGCCGCCACAGCCAATGACAGCCGCGCGTGCAGGGTGGTTCAGCCGGGTTGGATTGGGCGAATCAGGCATGCAGATCTCCGTTTCTAACGGGCAGGCGCAGAATGTACGAGCAAGGGTACACGATCAAGGTGCAGGGTCACGGGTGCAGGGTCACGGGTGCATGATCACTGCCTTGATGATCCCGCCATAGGCTTGGCCCATGAAGGCGGCCTGTGCGTCATCATAGGCAAAGGTGGTCAGCAGTTCACGCGGCCGCGCAATGCCTTCCTGAATATAGCGGAAGGCGAGGGGAACGCCATCTGACGCCATCAAGGGCGCGGCCCCTTTGGTCGTTTGGATCGTCAACTCCTTGCGAAAGATGCGGTCGATGTTGAGGCCGTCGACAGGCTGGCGATGCACCCCCGCGATGACGATGCGCCCGCCCATGCGCGCCAACTCAATGGCTTGCTTCAGCGTGTCGGGCATACCGACCACCTCAATCACAGCATCCGCGCCCACGCCGCCGGTCAATTGCATCACTTCGGCCACGACATCTTGGCGCGTGAAGTCGACGACCTCCTGGCAGAACTGGGCCGCGCAGCGCAGCTTGTCCGGCTGCTGGTCGATGCCGATCACCGCGACTTTGGCCGAAGCGAGAATCTGGGCAATGAGCTGACCAAGCCCGCCCAGCCCAATTACCACGATGCGCTCGCCCGGCAGGGGCGCGGCTTTGAGCACCGCGCCGATGGCGCATGTCAGCGGTTCGCACAGCGCGGCCTCTGGCGTGGAGATGGCCTCAGGCACTTTGAAGACGCCGCGGCCAAAGGCTCCGGCATAGAGCGTGGCGTTTTGCGCAAAGCCGCCGCCGCCCGCGCGCCGGAAGTTGAGGCAGAAATTGGCATAGCCTAGGCGACAATTGAGGCAGGAGCCGCAGAAGTTGTTAAAAACATGGGCCACGCGATCGCCCAGGGCAAAGCCGCAAACGTCTGCGCCCACCGCGATCACTTCGCCCACAAATTCGTGCCCGCCCAGCGGGTGCGGCCCTTGTGCGGACAGCGCCTGGCTGCGCGCGCCTTTGAAGGCCTTGATGTCGCCGCCGCAGACGCCGCAGGCCAGGTTACGCAGCAGGATTTCATCGGGCCGCGGCACCGGCGCGTCGACCTCATGGATGGAGACTGTTTCGCGTGCAGTTAGGGCAAGTGTGTGCATGGCGCGCCCCGCAAGAGCATTGCTCTCCAAAAGCCCGGCTAGATCCAACCGCGCTGGATGGTGACCGGCTGGCCCGATTCTTGGGACAACCACTCTGAACCGCTCGACAGCACCACTTCGCGGCCAGTGATGGCCGACTGTTCGGCGGCAAAGATGATCTCCATGATGTGACGGCCATACTCGCCAGGCGTAGGCGGCTCAATGTTCTGCTCGATGCATTCGGCAAACGCCTTCCACTCGAAGTGCATCTCGGCAGGCGCATCGTCAAAGGGCACATCGACCCACTTGTCGCCCTTGCCCACCTTGACATACTTCTCGCCGTGCTGGCTGAAGCGGAGCGTGCCGTTGGCGCAGATCACTTGACATTCATAGTTGGGCGCGCCATCGGCAAAGCCTACCGCCACCGCCACACCTGCCAGCCCGTTCTTATAGCGAATCATGGCTGTGGCGGAGTCATCCGCGGCTTGATAATGGGCGCGCGTGCCGATGACCGCGGAGACGGATGCCGCCTGCGAAGCCATCATCCAGGTCAGCCGGTCCACCACATGCACGCCGTTGGTCATCCACATGCCGCCGCCATGATAACGGCTGCGGTATTGGGGTCGTCGTCCGGCAAAGCCCCAGTTCTTGGACATGTAACAGACCGCGGTGATTAATGGCCCCAGTTCGCCTGAGTCGAGAATCTCCTTGGCCTTGAGGCTGGTGGCGTAGAAGTGCTGTGTGTACCCCACCATGAGCTTGACGTTGTTGCGCGCGGCCGCCTCGATCATCTCGTCGCACTGGGCCAAGCTGAGCGCCATGGGCTTTTCGACCAGCACATGCTTGCCTGCATCGCACGCATCGACCGTGAGCCGGTGGTGCAGTTGGTGTCCCAAGACCACCGCCACTGCTTCCACCTCGCTGTCTGCCAGTAGCTCGGTGTGGGAAACGTAGCCGCGCGGGATGTCATACTTTTCCATGTATTGGCGGCGCTTTTCTTCAAAGAGATCCGCGACCGCGACGATCTCCACGTTGTCGAGCGTGGCAATGGCGTCACAGTGGGCACGGGCAATGCCGCCCAAGCCGATAATGCCAACTTTGAGTTTAGACATAGACCGAAGGCTCCGTTATGCAAAGTTCTTTATAAAAGGACATGATGAACAGCGCGTGATGATGAAAGGTGCGTGAGAAAAGGGAGATGCAACCACGCGTGGACTGGTGCAGGGTTGCCCTGGCATCACGGCATCCCAACTTGGCCCGGCGCGCCAAAGACCCCCATGAAGGAGGTAGCCAATCATCTGTGACGTGTGCTATGCTGTGGGCGCATGCGCTTTGGCTTGTCCTCAATTCTAGCAGGCAAAAAGCACGCAAACGACCCCAACATTGCCATATTTGTGACACGCTTTGTCATGCTCCCCACGCACATGACCAAGCAGTGACGTCGTAGCACGTTGTGTGTACTGTGGCGCGTGCCAACACAGAGGCTGGAAAGTGAGTAGGACCATGCAATCAGAAGCATTCGTTGCACAAGTGGCCGATGCGTTTGCCCATCTTTACGACCTGGTCTATTTACGCACCCATCCGCTGGCCGATCTCGTCGCGCCGGAGGCGGATATGCAGGCGAAGAAGAAGGCGTGGCGGCTGCATGATGTGCTGCTTGAGCTGATCGAGGAACTGGACCCCGGTTACAACGCGCCGCCCGATGGACGGGAGATGCGCCGCTACCGGCTCCTGTGCATGCGCTACAGCGAAGGCATGGCCTCTAAAGCCGTGGCGGACGAACTGGCGATTAGTCTACGCCACTATTACCGCGAGCACGATGCCGCGGTCGAAGCCGTGGCGCAGATCTTGTGGCAGCGCTATCGCCGCAAGCGTGATCCAGCACAGCCCCAGGCGGCTCCCCTGCTGAACCCTGGGGATGGATTGCCCAATCGACAGGCGATTTTGCGCGCCGAGGTCGCCCATTTCCAAGAGTTTGACCAGCCCATTCATCTGGGCGAGGTCTTGGCCGGTGTTGTGGATCTGGCCCAGGAATTGACCCGCGCCAAAGGCATTCGCCTCACCGTGGAGCCTCTGCCGGAATCCCCCCCGCTGCCGCTGGATCGCACCATGATCCGGCAGATCCTGTTGGGCTTGTTGAGCTACCTGGGCGAACAGTTGGCCGCGGGCGAGATCCGAGTGCGGGTGAGCACCGAAGACCAACAGCAAGTGGTGGAGATGGTGGGCATCGGCCCACAGATGCCGCCGACAACAGAGCGCCAGCGCCAAGAGCAAATGGCGACGCTGCAGGAGTTGGCCGGTTTGCAGTCGGCCCACTTGGGACCGGCGACAGCCAGCGCAGACAGCATCGGCTTCCGTTTGTGGCTGCCCCGTGTGCCGCGGCGAACGGTGTTGTTGGTAGACGATAATGGCGATGTGTTGGAGCTTTACCAGCGCTATTTGCAGCAGGGCTACTATCAGGCTGTCCCGGCGCAAAGCGGGCGTCAGGCGCTGCAGTTGGCGCGCCAACTGCAGCCGCAGGTGATCGTCCTAGACTTAATGCTGCCGGAGCAAGATGGGTGGGAGATTTTACAGCGGCTCACCAACCATCCTGACACGCAGACGATCCCCGTGGTCATCTGCTCGATTCTGCGTGCGCGCCAACTGGCCCTGGCGCTGGGCGCGGCTGCTTTTCTAGAAAAGCCGGTCGATGAAGTGGAGTTCCTCGGCGTGCTCAACACGCTCACTAAAGGGTAAGCGCGCGCGGCGGTTGCCGTCTGCGTACCACCCCTTACGGCCACACCATTATGTCGAGTCACCACGTCAAGTTGCCACAGCAAATGGAAATGAGCATGCAACGATCCAGCGCGGTATTTGTGGGGTTCTTTCCCAAACTCACCCAGCCCGCCGACGCTTGGCTCGGCAACGAGTCTGTCAGAGAAGTCTGTAGCGTCAGCAACTGTATCTCTGCAGGGCCGGAAGATTGGGTCAACCAATGGCAGCACAATGAACTGGGCTTCTATGATTCAGAATCGCTCGCCCAGGGGGTGGCAGGCGAGGCGGCGCACCGATTCGACCTCTACGCATATCGGCTGTTTCCGGTGCGCTGTCTTACCGGTGCAGTCGAAACTTTTCCCCTCGACACAGCCAGCACAGCAGCGCAGCACCTGCCCCCGGACTACACCTTCTTGGGCTACGATATCGTCACGCGCGCATCTAGCAGCTTTTTCGAATGCTCACCCCTCTCCTGCAACGCCGCAGCGAGAGAGTATCCAGTCAACCAATACTGCCTGATCGATGATCTGGACGTGGCTTACAAATCCTTATTGGCAATCTGCGCGCAAGACGTATACGAGCCAGGGCCTTACTATTTATTTGAAGTGCATCGGAAGAAGCGGAAGAAGCGGTACACCCGCTCCCTTTCGCCGGATCAGGCAAGCTGGACTTGAACAGTTTGACTGCCGGGTCGAACCGCGTTCGCTCAACCGGATGCGGGTCTGACGATGCAGCGGAATCCAACGTGGCTGGTGCCGGTGTCGATGTGGTGCGGCATGCGCGCGGCCGGGCGATAGCGCTGGCAGTAGTTGGGCGCGCAGAGGTGCGACCCGCCTTTGATCACCTTGCGCGGGATGCGAAAGCCTGGCTGCTGGGGATCAAAGCTCTGCTCTCGCTTAACGCCGCGCGGGTTGGAGACAGCACAGCAGGACTCACTGGCGACTTGGTGCGCGCCGTACCAGTCGGCTGTCCATTCCCAGACGTTACCGATGATGTCATACAGCCCATACCCGTTGGGCGGGAAGACATCCACGGGCGACGTGCCTGCAAAGCCGTCGTGCAGGAGGTTGCGATAGGGGAACTCTCCCTGCCATGTATTCGCCATGTGCTTGCCGCCAGGCGTAAACTCATCGCCCCAGGCAAACTCAGCCCCGTCCAGCCCGCCGCGCGCGGCAAACTCCCACTCGGCTTCAGTAGCAATCTCCTTGCCGATCCAGCGGGCGTACGCTTCCACGTCTTCCCAGGCCACATGAACGACCGGGTGTTGCTCGCGACCGTCGATCGAACTCTTGGGGCCGGATGGGTGACGCCAGTCCGCGCCGGGAACCCACTGCCACCAGTTGTAATGGTTGTTGCGATCCACGCGCCGCCCCGGCGACTTAAAGACGCTGGAACCGGCCACAAGCGACGCGGGGTCAGCGCCGGGGTAGTCGGCAGCGTTGGGCGTGCGCTCGGCCAGCGTCACGTACCCTGTCGCCTCGACGAAGCGTTGGAACTGGGCATTGGTCACCGGCGTTTGATCCATCCAGAAGCCATCCACCTGCACCATGTGGGTCGGCGCTTCCTCTGGATAGTGGTCGTCGGACCCCATGCGAAAGGTTCCTCCTGGAATCCAAACCATGCCCTCAAAGGGAGGCTCTGGCTGACCCTCGGATGAAGAAATCATGATTGGCTCGCCTGTTGAATCTCCCATCAAATCCTCCCAACTGTGTCAACTTGGCTCAAGTGGATCGAATCACCACTTCGCGCATTTTCGGGGTGGCAATGATCCGGCATTTATCGTAACATTAGCAGGAGACCGTCGACCAGCCTCCCCACGGATTGCCTACAAGAATGGCCTACAGAGCGGTCTTCATCCAGCGTTTACGTTTTCGCGCCAACTATATTCGCCAACGATATTTTTGGAGCAGCCGTCAGTTTGGACTTGTTTACGCGCACTGTCAAGTCCACCGACTATGCCCCTCTATGCTAGCCGGTCGGGTAGGCCTATTTTGGCGCAACCGCTGGTCATTTGTAAAACCCAGGCAATCCGTGATTGAAATCCACATGCGTTCAAGCTGGCGCAGACCCATTGAGACAAACCCGCTGAGACAAGTTGTATTGTGGATGTGAAATGGACACGAAATTAGCTAGCGATCTGCGTGACGCACTCGCCCACCTCTACGACCACGCCTATTTGGAAACCCACGCGCTCGCAGCGAAAATCGCAGCCAACCGCAGCAGCACGGCGCGCACCCGCGCCCAAGAAACCCGGCGCGTGCTGCTTGATGCCATTGAACTCTTGAACCCTGGAGACAATGTGCCGCTGCGCGCGCCGGAAAGACGCGCGTATGAAGTGCTGTTTGGTCTTTATGTGGAAGGGCGCGAGCCGCACGAAGTCGCCGACAGTTTGGGCATTGGTGAACGCCAGTTACGCCGGGACCGCGCCACGGCTGCGGAAGCCTTGGCAGTCATTATGCTGGATCGCTACCCAATCCTCGCTGCCCAAGAGCAAGACACAGCAGCAGAGAACGCGGCGTCTAGCACCGAAAGGGCTGCAAGCGAACAGGCTGTAACCGAACAGGCTGTCAGCGAGGAATCGATACGGGTTGAAAATCTCGGTCGGGAGAGCCGGCGGCTGGCCCACCAGTTCGAGCCGGTCGAGTTGGGCCGCTTCTTTGACAAATTGCTGCCCCTGCTGGGCGGGTTGGCCCGACAGCACCATGTCGAACTGGTGGCGGAGATTCCGCCGTCATTGCCGCCGCTGCCCCTTAGCTATCCCTTGCTGCGCC
>CAZZNG010000279.1:0-7721 GCA_964655505.1 uncultured Litorilinea sp.
ATCTGCTCCTCGTCGCCGGTGAAATCCAGAATGTCGTCGACGATCTGAAAGGCCATGCCCAAATGATAGCCATAGTCGCGCAGACATTGAACCTCGCGGCTGTCCAGTTCGGCCAGGACACCGGCTGCTTCCGTGGCCGCGCAAAAGAGGCTGGCTGTCTTGGCAAAGATGCGGTCGTAATATTCATCTTTGTCCTGGTGAAAGTTGTGGCGCGCGGCAAGCTGGCGCAGTTCGCCCTTGACAATCGTCTCCAGCGTGTCGGAAAAGATGCGAATCACGCGCGGGTTTTCGGTTTCAGCGGAAAAGTTGGCGGCACGCGCAAACATGAAATTGCCCGCCAAGACCGTTGCCCCTCGGTTCCAGACCGCATTGAGCGTGGGCGCGCCCCGGCGCAGCCGTGCGCCGTCGATCACGTCGTCGTGAACCAGGGTGGCTGTGTGCAGCATTTCGACCGACGCGGCCAGCGCGATCACGCGGGGGGCGCGCGGCGTTCCTTGCATCTCCTCGCGTACCTGCGCGGCCATCAGGGCCAGCGCGGGGCGCAGCCGCTTGCCGCCGCTGCCGATCAGGTCAATAAATGCACCGGCCAAGGGCGCGAAGAGCGAAGTCTCTACCGTTTTCATTTTTGCTTCGACTTGGGCCAACCCAGGGCGAATGGGTTGCAGCACCTTGCCGATATCAACCGCCGCTTTTACTACGCTCATGGTCGCTTGCACCATCCAGTGGGGGCTGCACACACTCCCTTTGCAGCCATAAACTTCCGCAAAGCTCCAACCTGTCCGGAAGTTTGACCCCAGAAATCCACTCCCCGAAGTCCGACAAGACCCATCTGCCCACCGCATCCGGGTAAACCAAGTTACTGCGATACCGCTTTCGTCTCCGCGCGCAAGGCCCGCGTCTCCAGCCCAAAGAAATGGGCCGCCAGATCGCTGCTTGTCCGCGCCATCTCCGCCGACTCGATGCCATAGAGCGCGGCCAACTGATCGCAGACCAACGCCACATAGGCCGGTTCATTGCGCTGGCCCCGGTAAGGATGCGGCGTCAAATAGGGCGCATCGGTCTCCAGCATCAGGCGGTCGCGACGCAGATGGGGCACAAGCTCGTGCAGCCGCTTGGCGTTCTTAAAGGTGACCGGCCCGCCCAGGCTCAGCACGAAATTCCACGAATAGGCCCGCTCGGCCAACGGCTGGTCGCCGCTGAAGGCATGCAGCACCCCCGCAAAGGGCCGCGCTGCCAGCGGCGAGCGCGCGAACGCATCGCCCTGCACCCATTGCTCCAAGATAGCGGCAACGTCGTCATTGGCGTCGCGGCTGTGAATGATCACCGGCAGCCCCAACTCGGCTGCCAGATCAAGCTGGGCTTCGAAGGCGCGCCACTGCTGGTCGCGCGCCACCTTGTCCCAGTAATAGTCCAGCCCGATTTCGCCATAGGCGACGACTTTGGGATGCTGGGCCAGGCCGCGCAGCGTGCTGGCTGTCTCCGCGCCAAAGTCGCCGCTGCTGTTGGGGTGAATCCCCACCGCAGCATAGACATCGATATCGACATCGACCGTGGCATCGGCCAGCGCAAGCGCTTGGCGGCAGTGTTGCAGGTCGATGCCCGGCACGACGATCCACTGTACCCCCGCGGCACGGGCGCGCTGCAAGACCGCTGCGCGATCCGCATCGAACTGCGCGGCGTCCAGGTGGCAGTGGGTATCGACAAGGGGCACGATCTGATCCGGCATTATCCTATGCAATCATTCTACATATATTAACAAGAGCCGCCATTCGGCTCGTTTGTTCATTTTGTCACAGACGCCCAGCCAGTTCAGTAGGCCCTCTTGCAGTATGTGCAGCGGTCGGTACAAGGCATCCGGGAAGTTCCAAAACTTCCCGGATGCTTAATCACGGGCTACAGCCCGGCCAACTTCTGCCCATCGGCCAAGATCGCCTGCACCGCGTCTGGATCGGTCGTTTCCGTATAGACACGGATCAGCGGCTCTGTGCCGGAAAAGCGCACCAAGAGCCAGCCGCCATCTTCCATGACAAACTTATAGCCGTCGGTCGTCACCTTGTCGACAACTTTGCGTCCGCCCAGCGTCAATCCATCGTCCACCTGCACCGCGTCGAGCCTGCGCTTGGCTTCGGCCTTCATCTCGTCGCCGGTCAAGCGCGTGTCGATACGGTCATAGTAGTGCGCGCCCACCTTGTCAAAGAGCATCTGGAGCAGTTCCGAAGGGCGCTTGCCCGTCCGCACCATGAAGTCCAGCATGTAGAGGTTGGCAAGGATGCCGTCGCGTTCGGGCACATGGTCGCGGAAGGCATAGCCGCCGCTCTCTTCGCCGCCGATCATGGCGTTATGCTTGATGATGGCCGGGGCCACATACTTGAAGCCGACACCGGTATGGATCACCGGCACGTCGTAGATCTGCCCCAACTTGTCGAGCATGGAGGTGGTGCTGAGCGTCTTGACAATCGGGCCGCGTTCACCGCGTATCTCGAGCAGATAATAGGCGAGCAGCCCATAGACGCGCAGTTGATCGACAAATTGCCCCCGTTCATCGCCAAAGCCGCAGCGGTCGGCGTCGCCGTCCATGATACAGACGCAGTCCGCGCCCACCCGCCAGCCATGCGCTAGCCCCGCGTCCACGTTGGGCGGGATCGGTTCCGGGCGCTGCATTTCCGGGTAGATGGGGTTGCGCTCGGCGTGGACTTCGATGATGCGCGTCTTGCCGCCGCCCAAGATCTCGGTCATCCAGCCTGCACCGTTGCCCCACATGTTGTCGACGACGACAGTCAGCCCCGCGTCTTTGATCGGCTGCACATCAATCAGCCGCGCAAGTTGGGCCATGTAAGCCGGTTTTGCATCGAAATATTCGATTTGCCCCTGAGCCAACGCCTCTTGGAGCGGGATACGCTTGATCGCCGCGCTGTCGCCCGCGGCGGGAATAGCCGCTTCGATCTGTTTGAGTCCAGTCGGGTCTACAGCGCCGCCGCTGCTGTCGCGCACCTTGAAGCCGCAATCTTCGGGCGGGTTGTGGCTGGCGGTAATGTTGACCGCGCCCAGCGCGCCTTTGTCCTTCACGCTGTATGAGATGACCGGCGTCGGGGTGGCCGTTTGGGTTAAAAAGACTTTGAAGCCGTTGCCGGCCAAGACTTCGGCAGTGGCCGCGGCAAAGTGTTCGGCGGAAAAGCGTTTGTCATGGCCGACGACAACCGTGTTGTTGCGTGTGTTGCCGCTGCTATTTTCTTGGCTCAAATAGGTGGCAAATGCCTGGGCGGCGCGCCGTACATTGGCAAAGGTGTAGTCATCGGCGATACGTCCGCGCCAGCCGTCGGTGCCAAATTTGATGTCGCTCATCGGTTCTCCTTGCGCCGTTTCCAAGCAAAGGTGCTTAGGGTAAATCAGGCTAGGTTGTCGGCCCCTGTGGATCTACCCAGGACGGTGTAAGTTGGTAAATTATAGTCCAGACTCGTTGATCTGGGGAATATGCTTGCTCCTTCCATCTTCACTTCGAGATGGAAATTATTTGGAAATGGATTCGGGATGGAGATCAGTCCGTTAGCCCGGCTAGGAGCTGCTGGGCCGCGCTGTAGGGGTCTTGGTCGCGGCGGCGCACCGCTTCGACCAACTCGTCCAACGCGCCGGTGGGCAGGCGCGCCAGCAGCCGCCGCGTCAACTCGGCGCGCACAATGGCCTCAATGGTATGGGCGGCGCGCAGTTGTTCGCGCGCGGCCAGCTCGCCCGACGCAACCAGCCATTGATAGTGCTCGGCCATGCGCGCGACCAGTGCATCGACGCCGCTTCCGTCCGCGGCCACCGTGCGCAGCACGCGCACAGCCCAGCGTGCATCTTCCGGGCGTGGCTGTGTCTCGGTGCGAATGACTTGACCGTGATGGCGCAGCGTGCGCGGCCGGTCGCTTTCGAGGGCCAACATCATTTCCAATGCCTGCACGGTCTTGTCCGCGCCGGGCCGGTCAGCTTTGTTGACGACTAGAATGTCGGCGATCTCCAGAATCCCCGCTTTGATCGCTTGGATCTCGTCGCCAAGTCCCGGCGCTTCGACGACCAGTGTCGTGTGCGCCATGCTGGCAATCGCGACCTCGGCTTGGCCCACGCCCACCGTCTCCACCAAGATCACGTCGAATCCCGCGGCATCTAGCACCGTGACCACATCGTTGGTCTTCTTGCTCAAGCCGCCCAGACTGCCGCGCGTTGCCATGCTGCGAATAAAGACGCCAGGGTCGCCGCTGAGTGTGCGCATTCGCACGCGGTCCCCCAAGATCGCGCCGCCGGTGAAGGGGCTGGTGGGGTCCACAGCCACCACAGCCACGCGCTTGCCCTGGCCGCGCAAGCTCTGGGCCAGCGCGGTGACCAGGGTCGATTTGCCTGTGCCGGGCGCGCCGGTGATGCCGACGATGTGGGCCTTGCCTGTGTGGGGATAGAGCGCGGCCAGCAGCGCGGGGGCCTGGCTTGTCTCGTTTTCCACCCAGGTAATCGCCCGCGCAAGGCTCAACCGATCCCCGCGGCGAATGCCCGCTTTCAACGCTTCCGGGTCGTCCAGTCGTACGCCCACTGTTTGCTTCACGTTTCTATCCTGCGCTTGGATGCTGTCGGCGGATCAGGCCGCGTGCGCGCTTGCCACTGCCGCGCGCAGGGTCGCCGCAATGCTTTCAGAGGTCGCGCCAGGGCCAAAGATGGCGTGGATGCCCGCTGCTTGCAGCGCGGGAATGTCCTCTTCGGGGATGATCCCGCCCACGACCACCACCACATGCTCCTGCCCCTGGTTGCGCAGCAGTTCGACCACCTTGGGGCAGAGCGTCATGTGCGCGCCGCTGAGGATGCTCAACCCCACCACGTCCACATCCTCTTGCAGCGCGGCCTCGGCGATCATTTGCGGCGTCTGGCGGATGCCGGTGTAGATCACTTCGAACCCGGCGTCACGCAGCGCACGCGCCACCACCTTGGCCCCGCGGTCGTGGCCGTCCAACCCTGGTTTGGCGACCAGCACACGCAGCGTGCGTTCGTTGATCTTTTCTGGCGTTACACTCATCCTGCACTCCTTATTTTTATCATGTCTCCATGCATTTTGTTCGCCTGCGTATCGTTCACGGTATTGTCCATGAAGTATTGTCTGTAAACCGGATCAATAACCCTGCGGCGTGCCATAAGTCGCGCCGCGATGTTTCATTGTTTGAATTTATTTTGACTCATATTGTATCAGCTTCGCTGCACCGGCCCACTGCACGACAAGCCTTGATAACGTCGTGCCCGCGCCGCGACGTTCCACCTCCTGCAAGGTGCACCCCTGCATGAATGGAATACCCCCTATTGAATCTTCATGTTCACGAAAGAGCACAGGAGAACAGGAAAGGGGGCAGGATATGAAAAGCGACCTGGATTTGTGGAGATATGGCTCGATGGACGTGCCCTTATGCCGTCAACAGCAGAACCGCCTGCGGCATAACCTGTCAAGCGATTTGAACTCCGACCAACTTTAAGATTACAATAGTCGCTGCTGCGCCACTGGACCTGCTGCGTTATTGGACTTTGACAGGCGCTGTTGCGCTGTGGATATAAATCAAGGCGTTGTTGCGTCATTGTGCCATCGGCCCCTGCCGCACTGATTCCCCTTTGCATTTCGAATCCTTGCATCTCGACAATGCATGTGCGGGCCATTCGCCGGTGAGATGCCGGCGTGTGGGGTCGGCAACAGGTTTCCTGTATCTGATTCCATCGTGCAGCCAATGCAAGACGGCGGGATTCGACCGGCAGTGTTTGGCGGTTGCGCCGTGCTGTGCTATGTCATTGAGCCTGCCGGCTGGCCTGTTGCATAGCCAACAAGCGCGAGATATGGGTTACAATCGTTTTACAATCACTTGGGTACAATGATTATTGGGCCTTGTTGACGATTAATTGTTGTACTTGTTGACGATTACCTGATTACCTTACCATCACGCTGTTCAAGTTTGACCATTCGCAATACTGGATCAAGGAGAGCCATATGCAACGACGTCATCTATCAATTGTCCCGCTCTTGTTACTTCTGGGGTTGCTGGTCGCTGCCTGTGCCGCGCCGGTTCCGGCTGCCGCGCCGGGCGCTGAAGGGGAAGCCGCCGAAACCGGCCCCAAGATGGGCGGTACGTTGAATATGTCCATGGGGGATGATTTTGTCACCTTCCATCCCTTCTTTGATGTGACCAACGCTGATTTCAAACCGATCTTCTTCGAGGCGCCGCTGCGCATCAACGACGAAGGCGGCTTTGAACCGTGGCTGGCCGAGTCGTATGAGCAAGCCGAGGATGGCCTTTCGGTGACGCTGCACTTGCGCGAGGGGATCATGTTCCACAATGGCCGCGAGATGACCGCGGAAGATGTGGCTTGGTCGACGGAACTGGCCTGCAACCAAGAGATCGGTCACCACTTGGGCGACCGCTTCACCACTTGCGCCGGGGTGGAGGTGATCGACGATCACACCGTGCGCATCAACTACACCGAGCGCACCGCTTCACAGCTTGACGGCATTGCCCGCCTCTACATCTTCCCGCAGGAAGCCGCCGAGACAATCGAGACGGCCCCGGTGGGGACAGGCCCCTTCAAGTTCGTCGAGTGGATTCCGGGTGACAGCCTCACTGCTGAGGCTTTCGAAGACTACTGGCGCGAGGGCGAACCTTATCTGGACCGAGTGGTGATCCGCGCCATTCCCGATGCCCAGGCGCGTCTGGTCAACCTGCGTTCGGGCAGCATCGACTTCCTGTACTACATTCCGTTGATCGAGAAAGAGTCCCTGTCGGCTGAAGAATCGCTCGAGGTCGGCGAAGCGCCTCCTGGCTTCTCTTTCTACTCGTTCATGATGAACATCAACGCGCCGCCGTTTGACAATGTGTTGGTGCGCCAAGCCTTCCAATATGCGATTGACAAGGAAGAGATCGCCAACACGGCTTTCCACGGTCAGGCGCAGGTGGTGGAGGTTCCCTATTCGCCGACTTCGTGGGCCTATGCTGAAGACCTGGAAGGCTACTACACCCACGACCCGGAGCGCGCGCGCGAACTGTTGGCCGAAGCGGGCTACCCGGACGGCTTCTCCATCCAAATGCTGGTTCGTGGCACAAATGATCCCCACTTGGATCAAGCCCAGGTCTTCCAGCAGCAGTTGGCCGAGATCGGCGTCCAGGTTGAACTGGTGCCGACTGAACTGCCCCAATACTGGCCGCGCCTCTTTGACAGTGATTTCGCCATTGTCTCGCACAAGACGGGCGACGCCACAGTCGATCCGAGCGGCCTCTTTGAGGGCGCGGCCTGCTGCCGTCCCTTCCGCAACTTCTTCGGCGTCTCCGACCGCACCGATGAATGGTTCATGGAGTATGTCGACGTGATCGACCAGGCGCGTGAATCGACTGACCAGGCCGAACGCGCGGAACTCTACCACCGTGCGCTGGAGATCTTCTTTGAACAAGCCTGGACGATCCCGACCGTGTGGGAACAGGACGTCTATGCCCATTACGACTATGTTAAGGGGCTGCGCACCGACCTGGACGGCTCGATCTGGCTGCAGGAAACCTGGCTGGATCGCTAACGTGTTGCGTTTTAAGTATTATGCTCTAAGTGTTAGGTTTTAAGTGTTAAGTTGGGTGGCCTAGCAGCCTGCGCGCGGCTCTTTTGTGCCTCTTGCGCATAAAGGAACCTAAGCGCACAGGACGCCCAGTGCAGTGTGGGGACGCAGCGCCGGATCGACAGTC
>CAZZNG010000280.1:0-7710 GCA_964655505.1 uncultured Litorilinea sp.
TGCTCGCGAGATGGGCGGAGCGTCCCGGAAGATCCGCCCGGTGAGTCTGCGGCGCTGCGCCTAGTGATGGGAAACGTGCTCAAGCACGTTGCCTCTGGTGAACAGGCTTTGAGCCTGTTTCCCACCACTTGCCTGGGGATTCGATCCCCAGGCGACTCGCGATTACCCCATTAATTCCTACAAATTCACAGAGGGTTACCTTCCGGGACGCTCCGCCTTCTGGATTGATCTGCCAGCGATACTGATTTCCACCTTAATTGCTTAACGCCAATCCAGCGTCCCGGAAGATCTTGGCAGGCTAGACGCGGCCGAGCCACTGTTTGAGAAAGGCGATGCCGGTTTCGACGCGAATCTCATGGCCGCCGTCGTGCAGGTCGAAGGCAGCCCGCTCTTTGACGCCCAGCTTCGCATAGTGGGATTGGGCCGCGTCGAACTCGGCCTGCACCTGGGGCCACCAGGCAATCGAGTCGCCTTTGCCCGTCTGCGCCATGAAGGGCCGCGGGCAGATCAACGAGATCAGGTCTGCATCGCCAAAGTCGCGCAGCCAGTTGGGGATGAAGATGTGCTCTTCGTCGGTCGAGAGAAAGCAGCTATAGCGCGGGTCGTCGATGATCATCTTGTTGAGCCGGTCGTTGAACCAGGCTGTGCTAATGGCGACACGGATGCGCTCTTCGAGCGCGCTGGTGAATTGGGTATAGGCTCCGCCCAGGCTGATGCCCCACATGGCGATGGCGCTCGCGTCCAGGTCGGCGCGTGTCTCAATATGACCGAGCCAGACGCGCAGTTTGCCGATCTCCAGCCCCCAGAGGGTGCTGCCGACCATCAGACACATGCGCTGGAGGCGTGCGCGCGGCGCGTGGTCGGTGATGTGTTGGGGCGCGAGCACGGCATAGCCCGCTTCGACAAGCCGCTGCCCATAGGCGTGATAGAGGCGGCGCGGGTCGTCCAGCCCAAAGACACGTTCGGGCGAACTGCTGATGCCGTGTTGGGCAATGACGACTGGATAGGGGGGCGCGCCCTGCTTGGGCAAGGCAAGCACAGCGCGCGCGGCAAAGGTGTCGGTGATGGGCAGGGTGAGCCAGTGCGCCTGGATGGTGTCGTTTTCGAAGAAGTCGCCGGTGGCGAGTTGGTCGTGGCGACCGGCGAAGTCAAAGACGCCCAGGCTGCGCCGCCAAGCATCGCGCAGGGGCGCAATCGACGCGGCGTAGGCGTCGAGCGATGTGTAGTCGCGCGGGAAGCGTCCGCCGCGGCCATCAAAAAGGTCTTGGGTGTAGGCGCGCAGAAAGTCCTCGGTTTCGCGGCGCGCCAGTCTCTGACGGTCGGCGGCCACGCGGGCCGCGTGGGTGTCATCCCAGTTGGGCGGGTGCGGTGCAATGGACTGCATGGGGTTCCTCTAGCTGGTGGTTGGGCGAGACGGGGTCATGCCAGGTGTTTGGCCTTGCCCTGTTGGACTGCTGTTTCGAGCAGGCCCGGCTTGCCCCACAAATGGCGCAGGCGGGCGAAAACGTCGGCAGCCGCGGCCACCACCGTATCCACATCCTGCGCGGTATGGCTGTAGTTGAGGAAGTTCAGCCCGCCGCGACGCAGCAAGACGCCGCGACCGGCCATTTCTTGCAGGAAGTATTCCCACAGCAGGTCGTTTGGATGGCCGCCGGTGTCGGTGAAGTGCATGGTGGTCATCGGTTCGATGCCGCCGCAGGTAAAGGGGATCTCGGCCTCGCGCGCCACGTCGTTGAGGCCCGCTTGCAGCCGTGCGCCCAACTGCCACAGCGTTTCGTGGACGTTTTGGCTGCGCAGTTCGTTGATGGTGGCGATGGCCGCGGCCAGCGAGAGGGCTTCGCCGCCATAGGTGATGCTGATGGCGCGGTCGGCCATGGTTTGCATGATATCGGCGCGGCCCGCGACGCAGGCCAGGGGCATGCCGTTGGCTAGGGCTTTGGCAAAGCAGGCCAGGTCGGGCGTGACGCCGTAATAGGCCTGTGCGCCGCCCAGGGCAAGGCGAAAGCCGGTGACGATCTCGTCAAAGACGAGCAGCGCGCCGTGGGCGTGGCAAAGCTCTTTGACCGCGGCCAGATAGCCTTGGGGGGGATGCTCGGTCTGCACGTCGAGAAAGACCGCGGCCACTTGGCCTTTGTGCGCGTCCAATTCACGTTGGAGCGCGTCCAGGTCGTTCTTGGGGAAGGTGACCAGGCTGTCCTGCAAGCCTGTGGGCACGCCGGGGTCGCCCGTGGCAACGGCCCAGACATCGGGCCAACCGCGGTAGCCTGCGTTGAGGATCACCTGGCGGCCTGTGTAGCCGCGCACGGTGCGCGCCGCGGCCGCGGTCGCTTCGCCGCCACCTTTGAAGAAGCGCACCATCTCGGCGCAGGGCACGACCTCGCAGATCAATTCGGCGCATTCGACTTCGAGGGGCGAGAGCAGCCCATAGAGCATACCCTGCTGCATCTGCGCCTGGATGGCGGCATCGACCGCGGGATATTGGTAGCCGAGGATAATGGGGCCGAGGGCCTGCACCAGGTCGATGTAGTGGTTGCCGTCCACGTCGGTGATGTGGCCGCCGCGACCGCTGGCCGCGTAGATGGGATAGCCGCCGAGGGCGAACTGGTAGGGCCGTTTGCTGTTGGTCTGTGAGGCCCCAGGGATGCGACGCTGGGCGCGTTCGTAGAGGCTCAACGAGCGCGCGAGCGTGAGGGGGGCGCTTGGTTTGCTCAATGGATCGACTCCTGTTCAGTGGGCGCGGGCTGCTGCGCGGCTGTGCCGTTCTGCTGTGCATTCGCGCTGTCTGCATTCTCTGCGCTGGCCTGGCGCTGGTAGAAGGCGGCGGGGCGGGCCGCGTCGAATTCACGTTCAGCCGGGGGCACAGCGGGGATGACATAGGCCGGGTCGGTGAGGGGGCCGTAGGCGTCGGGCCGCCGGTCGGCCAGCACCGAGGTCCAATAGTCGTTTTCCTCGCGCCAGGAGAAGCTGTGCGCGAGGCGCGGCCGGTCGAGGTCAACGGTGGTGAGCGCCATGCCCACGTAGCGGCCCGCGCTGGAAAGCACCAGGCCATCGGGGCCGATCACGCCGCTGCGGCCCAGGGTCATGCCCGGCTTCCAGGCGCGATGCGCGGGCGTGCCAAAGCTGCTGGTGACGAGCCAAACGCCGTTGTCGATGGCGCGGCTTTGGATCACCGCGTAGCAAAGCTCTTCGCCCCAGCCACTCCACCAGGTGGGCCAGACGATGATTTCGGCCCCGCGCAGGCCCAGCACGCGCGTGCTTTCGGGAAAGCTCAGGTCGTGGCAGATGCAGATGCCGACGCGTCCGAAGCTGAGGTCAAAGACGGGGAAGTCATCGCCGGGGACGATGCCCTGGCTCATTTCGTTGCGCGTGGGGTGGACTTTGAGGTAGCGGCCCACTTCGTTGCCCTGGTGGTCGATCATCAGCGCGACGTTGCGGCGCACGCCGTCCACGTCGGCCAGGATGGGCAGCACGACGTGCATGGCGTAGTGTGCGGCCAGCGCTTTGACGCGGGCCACGGTTGGCCCGGTGGCTGCGTCTTCGACCCTATCGCTGCCGGTGCAGGTTTCCCCCAGGCAGGCCAGGGTCGCGCCGGCTGCGCCCGCTTGGTGCAGCCAGTGTTCGACCGCGGCCACGCGAAAGGCTTTGCGTGCAGCGGGGTCATCGCCTTCGGTCCAGGCGGGCAGTTGGATGGCGGCGATGGTGACTTCACGGGTCATGGTTGGCTCCTCTGTGATGATCCTGCTGTCGCTAGTTGTTTGGCTACAGTTGCCACTTGAGGCAGCGGCGACAGCGATTAGCGGTCGAGCTTGAGCAGCTTGATTGCATTCGTGCCCAGGATTTTGGTCTTGGCTTCGGGGTCGATGGTGGCGGCGGTGACTTTGGCAAGCTGGGGGATGAAGTCGCGGCCGGGCGCATCCGAGCCGTAGAGGATGCGGTCTGCGCCCAGGTGATGCAGCGCGTATTCGACAAAGCCGCGGTCGGGCTGAGAGCCGGAGGTGTCGACGTAGACATTGGACAGGTCGGCCACGTCGAGCACGCCGCGCTCGCGACCGCCGGGCATGTGCAACATGACCAGTTTGGCGTCGGGGTGGCGCAGGGCTAAGTCGCGTATATCCGCGGGGCTGGATTCGTTGTAGACCCAGTTGACCGTCTTGTACCAGGCATGGAAAAAGACCGGGATGTCATGGCGCAGGGCGGCTTGCATGACCGGATCGAGCCGTTTGTCGCGCGCGTTGACCGCGATCCAGAGTTTGATGCCGCGCATGGCATACTCCTCGACGCAGCGGCGCACTTCATCCGCGATGAAAGCCGGGTCGTGGGCGGGGTTGAGGTAGCAGAGCGAGAAATAGGCGTCGGGATAGCGCCGCGCAATCTCGCCGCCCGCTGTGTTACAGATGCGGATGGCTTCAGGCGTGGGGTCGACGCCGGGCGCGCTGCCCGAACCGAGCAGGCCAAGCTTGTCGATGCCGCAGCGGTTGGCCGCGTCCAGCGTGGCTTCGATCTGGCCCCAGGGCGGCGCGTCCAGCACCGTCCAGCGGTGATGCACATGCACGTCGACAATCATGTCACGGGCGATCATGTCACGCTCCCGCCGGTTGAGAGAGGCCCAGCAGCCGCGCCAGGTTGTCCTGTGCGACTTGGGCGCGGGTGGCCGCGTCGGTCTGCCATTGGGCCAGCTTGCCCACCGCGGCCTCGGCATAGAGCAAAGGCGTGTGGCTGCCCAGGAGCAGCCGCGCGGGGTCGACGCTTTGGGTCAGCGTGCCCAGGGTGTTCATGGTTTCGGCAAAGGCAATGTCAAAGTGCAAGTGTAGGGCATAGGGCGCAAGCTGGCGAATTTCGGCCAGGTAGGCCGAGAGCAGCAGCAGCGGACGGTCGAAGCGTTGGGCTGTGCCCATGATGTCGTAGAGGTCGTTGGCAGGCACTTTCATCAGCGGGTGGTGCATGCGCTCGTCCTCCAGCCGCTGCACAATGGCGACGAGCAGATTGGCGTCGGCAGCCGCGGCCAGAAAGTCTTCGACCACGGGGTCGGTGAGCCGGTAGCCGTGATAAGAGGGGTAGAGGCGCACCATGCGACAGCCGTACTGCTCGACGCAGCGGGCCAGCGAGCCGCGCCAGGAATGCAGCGACGGGTTGATCACGCCCACGGGCAGATAGAACGGGTCTTTTGCCAGGCCGGGCAGCACTTCGTCGTTGCCCTGATCAGGGTCGCCGTAGAAGATGGCGTTGAGCGACCCGGCGCAGGCGCGGGTGATGCCGCAGCGCTGGAGCAGGTCTTTGATCACAGCCGGGTCGCTGCCGTCGATGGGCAGCTTGCGGAAGGGGTAGTGGCCGAGGGTGACATTGACGTCGATCATGCTGGTGAGAATGCTGGTATCGCTCATGCTGCACCGTCTTTGCGGGTTGGATTGGGATGGGGGAGGTTGAGCAAGCGGGCGGCGTTGTCACCCAGGATTTGGCGCTTGGCCGCGTCGTCCAGCGCCGCGCCGGTGATCTTGGCAAGCTGGCTGGGATAGTCGCGGATGGGCGCGTCGGAGCCGTAGATCACCCGCTGCGGGCCAAGATGGCGCACGGCAAACTCGACAAAGCCACGGTCGGGTTGGGAGCCGGAGGTGTCCACATAGACGTTGGGCAGGTCGGCCACGTCGAGCACGCCGCGCTCGCGGCCGCCAGTGATGTGGAGCATGACCAGTTTTGCGTCGGGATGGCGCAGGGCTACGTCGCGCATGTCCGCGGGGCTGGATTCGTTGTAGGCCCAGCCGATGGTCTTGTACCAGGAGTGAAAGAAGACGGGGATGTTGTGGCGCACCGCGCCGCGCATGACGTGATCGAGCCGTTTGTCGCGCGCGTTGACCGCGATCCAAAGTTTGATGCCGCGCATGGCGTAATCTGTGACGCAGCGGTCCAACTCCTCGTCGATCCAGGCCGGGTCATGGGCCGGGTTGAGGTAGCAGAGCGAGACGACGTGATCGGGGTGGGCCGCGACGATCTGCGCGGCGTGGTCGTTGCTCTGGCGAATTTGGGTTGGGGTTGGATCGACGCCGTGGAAGCTGTAGGTTCCCAGCAGCACGATCCAATCGATCCCGGCGCGGCGGGCCAGGTCAACGGTGGCGTGGGTCTGCGCCCAGGGCGGCGCGGCCGGGTCGGCCCAGGTATGGTGGACATGTGCATCCACAATCATGACGCTGTGTCTCTTTCAGCGTGTGCGGCATCCCGCATTGGGTGTGCCGCCTTGGGTGTATCGTGTGATATGACAGAAGCCCCGCGCTAGTCCAGCCCGGTCAGTTGAATGCCGCGCGTGAAGTAGCGCTGGAAATAGAGGAAAAAGAGAAAGGTCGGGAGGAACGACAGGGTCGAAGCGGCCATCTGGATGCCGAAGTTGCCTTCCAGCGAGTAGAGGGTCGCCAGCCCGACCATCAACGGGTACATGCGCTCGGAGAGCATGAAGATGAGCGGGCGAAAAAGGTCGTTCCAGTTGCCGATAAAGGTAAAGGTGCCGATGGTGGCGACGACCGGCCCGCACAGCGGCAAGATGACGCGGCTGAAGACCTGCCAGTCGTTGGCCCCGTCGATGTAGGCCGCGGCGTCTAGCTCGGCGGGAATGGTCTGCATGTATTGGCGGGCGAAGAAGACGCCGACGACGGCCCAGATGTCGGGCACGATGATGGCCCAATAGGTATCGATCCAGTCCAGCCAGTTGAAGAGGATGTATTGGGGGATGACCAGCAGTTGGATCGGGATCATGAGCATGGCGATCATGGCCCAGAAGAGGACGGTCTTGCCCAAGAAGTTTTTGCGCGCAAAGACGTAGCCGATCAAGACGCAGAAGAAGGCCTGGGTGATGACCGGGATCACGGTGAGGATGACCGTGTTCATGACCCAGATGGGGAACATGCCGCGGCGCAGGATGTAGCTGAAGTTGGCAAAGGTCAGATCGCCCAGCATATAACCCAGGTCGGGGATAAACGAGACGCTCTCGCGCAAGGAGCCAAGAAACATGATCGTAAAGGGGGTGACGTAGACAATCCCCAAGAGGATCATGCAGAGGTAGAGGAGCAGTTTACGCATCGGGCGGGTTCCTATCGACAGGCTCGGCTATAACGCAATCGTGTGTGGCGCAAAAACTCAATAGTAGTTGACTTCTTCGCCCAGGAAGCGGCGCTGGATCAGCGAGATGATCAGGATGATGATAAAGAGGATGAAGGCGACCACGGTGGCATAGCCCAAGCGCAGCATGTTGAAGCCGACTTGGTAGAGATAAAAGACGATGGTCGTGGTGGCAAAGGCCGGGCCTCCCTGGGTGATCACGTACATCTGCTCAAAGACTTTAAACGAGCCGATGGTGGTGATGACCGCGATGAAGAAGTGGATCGGCTTGAGCAGCGGCATGGTGATGTACCAAATTTTGTCCCACCCGCTCGCGCCGTCGATGTCCGCGGCCTCATAGAAGGTCTGGGGGATGGAGAGGATGCCCGCCAGGTAAAAGACCATGGTATAGCCCGCGATGCGATAGACGCTGAGACTTGCCAGCACGGGCATGGCGAGGTGCGGGTTGGAGAAAAAGATCTGCGGCGCGATGCCGAACTGGCCCAGCAGGATATTGACGATGCCGCTTTCGTTGCCCTTTAATATATATTTCCAGATGCCCGGTATGATCACGCCGGTGGTGACATTGGGGACTAGCACGGTGGTGCGAAAGAGGGGCGCACCGGG
>CAZZNG010000281.1:0-7698 GCA_964655505.1 uncultured Litorilinea sp.
TCGTGCGGTCGGTGGTGCTGGGGCCGGTGACGACCGCGGCTCAACTGGATCGACGCCTGGATGCCATCCGCCCCGCGTCATCCTAAGCGTCCCCTAACCGGAGGCGCGAAAGCCTCACAGGTTGAGAAATTACCTGGGAGATCTTCCGGGACGCTTACGTCGCCGTTGCCTCAAGTGGCTGTGAAAGATAATAGAGCGTCCCGGAAGGTTAGGGTTTCCTGACTAGAGCGGGACAAAGCGCGTCAGTTCACCCACATGGTTGAGAATCAGGGTGGGCTGGGGCCTAACCTGCTCTGCTGTGTCGCGCGGGGTGACGCCGGTCAACACCAGCGCGGTCGCCATGCCTGCATCCTGCCCCATGCGCATATCCGTCTCCAGCCGGTCGCCCACCATCATGCACTGGGCCGCGGCCAGCCCTAGCTTGGACAGCGCGATCTGCAAGATCACGCTCGATGGTTTGCCCGCGATCAATTCGGGGGTGCGCCCGGTGATGTGGTGCAGCGCGTTGAGCGTCGCGCCCGCGTCGGGCACGTCGCCGCCGGGCATGGGGCAGGTTTTGTCCGCGTTGGTCGCAAAGTAGCGCGCGCCGCGGCGCAGCGCCTGGTAAGCTGTGTTGACCTTGCGGTAGTCGAGTGTACGGTCTAGGGCGACGACCACCGCGTCGATGGCGTTCGGCTCGATCACGCCGCCGGGGTCTTGGCGGCTCAATGCCGCCGCGCTGTCGTCCACCACGGTCAAGCCGTGGCTGCGCATCTCGTCAAGGAAGTTGGCCTCGCCGATCACGTAGTAGCGCAGGTCGGGCGCGTGCTGGGCCAGGTAGGAGGCAAGGACAAAGGCCGAGGTGATCACGTCGTCGGTTGTGGCGGGAATGCCCAAGCGGGTGAGTTTCTCGGCATAGGCACGCCGCGATTCAACCGGCTTGTTGCTCACAAAGAGCGTGCGTTTGCCCGCGGCGCGCAAAGCGGCAAGGGTCGCTGCGGCGCCGGGCAGCAGATCATCGCCGACATAGATCGTGCCGTCCAGGTCAAAAATAAAGCCCTCCAGGTGGGAGAGCGAAGCTCCATCGTTCTGAGTGGTCAAGGTATTCACGCTGCCAGTGTCTCTATATATTGTTCAAAGTCTCTATTTCAAAGACTCTATTTCAAGCGAAACCGACTTCAAACGAAATCTACAAAAAAACAGTATACCCTCGCCCTGGGAGGGCGGCCAAAGCAGTAGCGTGTTTTTCTATCCTAGAGAGCTTGACACGGCTTCACTGTGCGGGTTATACTGCCGCCTAGTTCCGCCGCTATCCACGCCTGCCATGCTGATCTCAGCACGCTTGACCGAGGCCATCCGGCCCACGCCACCGGCGCGAATAACCGGCGCAGTAGCCGACAAGTTCCTCCAGCGATTCATCTAATGATGGTGTATTCGATGAGCCGAGAGTTGCTCGCCGCCGCCAAGTATCTGTATCACGCAGCCAATGCAGCCACGGTGTCGGCTGCCGCAGCTAGACGCGTGTCCCGGTGAATCCGGCTTGTCCGGCCCCGTGGACACTGCCCACGGCGTGAACGGATGATAGCTTATCTGGACCAGACGCCGTGGAGATGCCATCCACGGCGTTTTTCGTGACTGTGCTGGATGCATGGCCGGGCTGGAGGGGTCAGCTTGCCGCAAATCGAACAGAGCAGACAGCACACCCAGCACAGAGCAGCGAGTTTGGCGGAAATGCTTCATGTCAATGCATCATGAGGACAAGTCCATGAGTATCCAGTTGACCCAAGACGAAGTTCGCCATGTGGCCGAATTGGCGAAGTTGCGTCTGACTGTTCAAGAGATCGAACAATACGCCGACCAACTGTCGGCGATCCTCAAATACGCCGCGCGGCTGCAAGAGGTGGACACTAGTTCCGTGCCGCCCACGCCCTATGTGCTGCCGCTTTCGAATGTGATGCGCGCCGACGAGCCGCGACCCGGCCTGACCAATGAGGAAGCGCTCGCCAATGCGCCCGACCATCAAGACGGTTTCTTCCGCGTGCGCGCGGTCTTTGAAGAATAACGCCTTCTATGACGACTCACGACCCCAAGACCCAAACGCTGCATGAACTGACTGTCCACGATGCGCTGCGCCTGCTGCGCGCCGGAGAGGTTACCTCGGTGGCGCTGACCCAGGCGCTGCTCGACCGCATTGACGCGGTGGAAGGCGCAGTGCGCGCCTACCTCACGGTGACGGGCGAGCGCGCACTGGCCCAAGCCGAAGCCGCGGATGCACGCCGCGCCCAGGGGGATGATGCGCCGCTGTTGGGTGTGCCCCTGGCGCTCAAAGATGTGCTGATGACGCGCGGGGTGCAGACGACGTGCGGCAGCAAGATCCTCGAAGGCTTTGTACCGCCCTATACCGCCACAAGTGTAGAGCGGCTTGAAGCCGCGGGCATGGTCCTGTTGGGCAAGACCAACACCGACGAATTTGCCATGGGTTCCAGCACGGAAAACAGCAGCTATCACACGACACGCAACCCGTGGGATCTGGATCGAGTGCCGGGCGGCAGCAGCGGCGGTTCAGCCGCCGCGGTCAGCGCGGGCGCGGCATTGGCCGCGCTGGGCACAGACACAGGCGGCAGTGTGCGCCAACCGGCCGCGCTGTGTGGCGTGGTGGGGCTGAAGCCCTCCTATGGGCGAGTGAGCCGCAATGGCGTGGTTGCCTATGGCAGCAGTTTTGACCAGGTGGGGACGCTGACCAAAGATGTGACGGACGCGGCGCTGCTGCTGGGGGTGATCGCGGGGCACGATCCGCTGGACAGCACCAGTTTGGCCGCGCCTGTGCCCGATTACACTGCGGCGTTGAACGGCGATGTAGCCGGGCTGCGTATTGGGCTGCCCGCCGAGTACTTCATCGACGGTATGCAGCCGGAGGTGGAGCAGGCTGTGCGCGCCGCGGTCGATCAACTGGCGCAGATGGGCGCGGAGATCGTGCCGATCTCACTGCCCAACACGGACAAGGCGCTGCCGGTCTACTATTTGGTCGCCACCGCGGAAGCCAGCGCCAACCTGGCGCGCTATGACGGTGTGCGCTTTGGCTACAGCGCGGGCGACGACAGCCTATTTGAGAACATCCGCCGGACGCGCGGCGAAGGCTTTGGCGCAGAGGTCAAGCGCCGCATTATGCTGGGAACCTATGCGCTGAGCGCGGGCTATTACGACGCCTATTATCTCAAGGCGCAGCAGGTACGCACGTTGATCAAGCGCGATTTTGAAGAGGCGTTTGAGCAGGTAGACGTGATCGCCTGCCCCACGACGCCGACAACCGCTTTCCGCATCGGCGAAAAGACGGACAACCTGCTTGAGATGTACCTGAGCGACATCTTCACCATCGGCCTGAACTTGGCGGGCGTCTGTGGCATCAGCGTGCCGTGCGGCTTTGATGGGGCCGGGCTGCCCATCGGGCTGCAATTGGTGGGGCCGCATCTGGGCGAGGAAGTGATCCTGCGCGCGGCCTATGCCTATGAACAGGCGGCAGGTTGGCATACGCGCCGCCCCGCGTTGGCTGTGTAGACGCTCGGTGCAACAGCCACGACCGGCGCGGAACGATTTCGCGCCTCAGACGTTATTGATTGTGACGTGATTGATTAAGACGTTCATTAATGGGCGTTCTTGATCAGGAAGCGATTGATCAGGGTTTTATTGAAACAGCGCCCTATTTATCCCAATCATTTTTGGCACTGATACAGTGATCCTTATGCTGTCGATTGAAGCAGAGAGGGCTGTAATCCTCTGTTCATCCAACCTATTTTCTATCGTCGACTCCCCGTGTAACCTGCACCATAACCTGGCCTCGCGTGGACACGGCGTGGGCGGTTTAGCCATTGCTAGCCGCCGGCAGTCTGGTTGAGCATCGGCTTCCAGGCTGCGAACGGCTTCCCTCCGATGTAGGTTGACCCGCGCCCACTGCCCTGTGGCGCACCCCATGCTTTACCTATTTCCAGTTGTCGCGACGAGTTCTTGTCTGTCGAGACGGACGAGATAGCGCACAACGTCTGCCCATTTGACGATTCTGTTGGTCATGGAGGCCAACTTTGTATGAGTTCCGAGACATCCACCTCTTTGTGGACCCAGACACCCGCCAGCGCGTACAGCATGAACGGGAGAGAAGTCCGCAACTTACGTGATCACACCAGCCGGCTCAGCCGCCGTGTCCATGCTGTTCCCCCGTCCGGCATCCGTCGCTACTTCGATATTGCCGCGACCATGGAGGACGTGATCAGCCTGGGCATCGGCGAGCCGGATTTTGTAACCCCCGTGCCCATCCTGCAAGCGGGCGTCGCCAGCTTGAACCGCGGCCACACAGCCTACACATCCAACGCGGGGATGCTTGAGCTGCGTGAGGCTGTGACGCAGAAGCTGCACACCTTGTACAACGGTCCACAGTATGATGCTGAACAAGAAGTCTTGATTACCGTGGGCGTGAGCGAGGCCATGTACTTGATCATGCAGGCCATCCTCGACCCTGGCGACGAGGTGATCGTGCCGCAGCCCTGCTTTGTGAGCTACACAGCCAGCGTGCTCCTGGCAGGCGGGACCGTGGTCGACATCCCCACCCATGCAGCCGATAATTTCCGCGTGCATCCACAGGATATTGAGGCGGCCATCACCCCGCGCACCAAGGCGCTCTTGATCGGCTTCCCCAGCAACCCCACCGGCGCGGTGATGGATGAAGCCGGTCTGATGCAGTTGGCTGCACTGGCTGAAAAACACGACCTGCTCGTCATTTCCGATGAGATCTATGACCGGCTGGTCTACGGCGATCACCGGCATGTGATGTTCGCCGCGCTGCCGCAGATGCGCGAGCGCACTGTCCACCTGGGCGGCATGAGCAAGGATTATGCCATGACCGGCTGGCGCATTGGCTACGCGCTGGGTCCGGCGGATCTGATCGGCGCGATGCGCAAGATCCACCAGTATTTGATCATGTCGGCCCCGACAACCGGGCAAGAGGCCGCGCTGGAAGCGCTGACCAACCCTGCGGTCGAGGAGTATGTAATGCAGATGGTGGCGAGCTATGATGCGCGGCGACGGCTGATCGTGAATGGGCTAAACGAGATCGGGCTGGACTGCTTTGAGCCGAAGGGTGCGTTCTACGCGTTCCCCAGCATCGCCAAGACCGGGATGGACGAGCACGAATTCGTCGAGCGGCTGCTGATGGAAGAGCGCGTGGCAGTCGTACCGGGCAGCGCGTTTGGCGCGGGCGGCGAGGGCCATGTGCGCTGTGCCTATGCCGCGAGCATGGAGAATATTGAAAAGGCGCTGGAGCGCATGTATCGCTTCATGCGCCGCCACGGGTAGGAGAGGGTCTGCCCGAAAGGCCGCTAGTATGATCTTCCCGGAAGCTACGCCCATCTGCTCACGAGATGGGCATGAATCTCCGAGCTCCCGGGAAGATAGGCCCTCAGAAAACAGGGGCACGCGTCGACGGCGCGTGCCCTTTTTGTTGGCTGTTGAGGCCATTCGTGCGTCGCTTGTCGCGGCGACTAGGGCGAGCTAAACTATACACATGGGTTGCAGAGTTTATGTGTATAGGGTCGGCAGATGAAGTGAGGTACATCCATGCGGACGAACGTGACGATTGACGATGAATTGATGGAAGAGGCTATGAAGGCAAGCGGTCTGCCCACCAAGCAGGCTGTAATCGAGGAAGCGCTGCGTACATTGATCCGTTTGAAGTCGCAAGAGGAAATCCGCAGTTTGCGCGGCCAACTTCAGTGGGAAGGCGACCTGCAAGCGCTGCGCGCAAGCCGCATCGAGGACAAGACAAACGGCGACAACACGGACGCTGCAGATGTGGATCGTTGATTCATCAGTTTGGATTGATTACTTCAATGGCGTGGCAACGCCACAAACTGATGTACTCGACGCCGCTCTAGGACAGCGCGAGCTAGGCATTGGCGACATTATCCTGTGTGAAGTGCTCCAAGGATTCCGGCGGCAGCGTGATTTTACGCGGGCGCAGCGGGCGCTGCTGACACTACCAGTATTCTCGATCATCAATACCGATTTGGCGATCCGCAGCGCCGAGAACTACCGTATGCTGCGCCGACGCGGAATAACGATCCGCAGCACGATTGACTGCTTGATCGCCACATTCGTGATCCAGCAGGGTTTTTCGCTCTTACATAGCGACCGCGACTATACCCCGTTTGAAGAACATCTTGGACTGAACATCGTCCAGGTTTGAGGGAAGGTTCGCAGCTTCTGTGAAGGTAGATTGCTCAAGAAAGACGGGGCACGCGCCGTCGACGCGTGCCCCGTTGTTTACCCTCAAATCCCCACTGGTATAAATACGCCAAAGGCCACGACGACCCGTGCCTAGATAGCGGGTTGCAGCGCTTTAACCAGATCGAGCCGCCAGGTATCTCCAGCGTGGCGCTTGCCCTCGGAATCCACGAACTCCCAGTGGAATTGATAGGGCTGCTCTTGAATCGGCTCATAGCCAAGCTGCTGGTACAGCGCATACGCGCGCGGATTATCGACCGGGTTGACCCATATGTAGAACGCCTCGCTGCCCGCCTCGGCAGCCAGCCTTTCGACCTCGCGCAGAAAGAACGAGCCATATCCGCGGCTGCGTAGAGATGGGTCGATGCGGAAATCAATCGCTGTGGGCAGATACTCGGTGCTGTCTCCGTCAGACCAATAAGCCGGACGCACAAAGACCAAACAGACAAAGCCGATCACACGTTGATCAAGCGTCAGCACCAGGTATCTGAACCCTGGCTGGCGCGCATCGCGCAGGCGATCACGATGGACGCCCAACGAGGGCTTGAGACGAACCAGCGCGTCGAGATCATCGACTGTGGCATCGCGCACAGACAGGTTCTGCGCGGCGGGTACTTCCATTTGTATCAAATCTAATATCTAGTCTGTTACTAGTTTGATGCCTAGTCTGCCAGCGTGCGCGCGACACCGACGCGGCGCAGTTCGTCGTCCAGGCGGAGCTTGAAGATTTCCAGTTGCAGGGTGGGCTGTTTGATGTTGAGTTCGCCGATGTGCTTGTTGAGTTGACGGATCTCCTCCTCCCAACGCAGCACCCAATAGCGCCAACGTTCGGCAACCTGACCGCGCCGTTCATCATCCTTGGCTGTGATCCAGGCACGGCGCGCTTCACCGGCGACTGTCGCCATCTGCTGCCGGAACTCCTCGATTTGGCGCAGCATGGCCTGGCGATCCCCGATCCACGCAGGGACTAGCTCGTTGTTGCGCAGCAGTTTGAAGGCCATCTGTTGATCTTCGGGCACGAAGGGATCGCCCCCAACATCGACCGGCTTGCCACGACCGGCGAGGTTGTCAAAATCGCCGCGGCGCATGGCCTCTTCGATGCGCTGCGAAACCAGGTCGGACCAGGCTTCCAGCGAGCGCGGCGCGTCGTCCTTGGCTGTCTCATCCTGTGGGTTGCGATACTCGTCGGCCTTTTCACGCGCCGCGGCCAGGCGCGCCTCATGCGCCTGTTTGCGGGCGCTTTCGCTATATCCACGCGGGCGAAATATCAGACGGGATTGGCGTCTCTCGGATTGGCTCATGGTTTGCTCCTTGTTTCACAAGCTTTTGCCAGTTTACCAAGATCCGGGCAACCTGCCAAGTAGACAAACTCCCCTTGCGCGGCTCGCAGACCAATCGACACTGGGGCCAATGGACACTGGGGCTAATTGACACTGGGGCCAATGGACA
>CAZZNG010000282.1:0-7687 GCA_964655505.1 uncultured Litorilinea sp.
CACGGTCGGCAGGTCAGAAGTGATCGGCCCGCTTACTTTTAGCGTCTGACTATACTCCAGCGCCTCTGCCTTGATCGATATCGACTCCTCATCGATTACAGTTGAAGGGACACTGACTGATACAACACCTTCTTCCAAACTGACCTGCACAGTCAGCGGCAATGATAAAGTTATCGATGCATCATCGTCCACCATCACCGTCAACGCCACTGGAAGTACAAGTTCGACCTCATCTTGCAGCAGCGGCGCAGCCAATACTGGAGCCATCAGCACCGTAACCAAAAACAGCGCCACAACGCCAGCGGCGATTCGGGTTCTCATCTCGGGGGATCCTTTCTAATTTAGGATTGGAGGCTAATTGCGCAAATCGGGTATGCGCGTGCCCAAACAGCCAGAAGGCTTAGCAGGGTTAGAAGTATGAGTTGTGGTTGGATGAGGAGCGAGATCTTACACTAGTCCAAAGAATAGCCCCGCCCAGACTTAAACAGAAGGATAGCCCCGTTTGCGCATGGCAATTCACGGGACTATCCTCTATTGTCGCACCTTAACAACCAAAGTATCTGTGCGGGCAGATCACCTGGCGTGGTGCATTATATAGGTAGCCCGTACGGGATTCGAACCCGTGTCTCTGCCTTGAGAGGGCAGTATCCTAGGCCTCTAGACGAACGGGCCACAAGTGCAACAAGTGGGTCAGTCAGGCCGTAGTGTTAGGTATTCTATGGGCGAGGGGCGTTTTTGTCAAGTTGAGGGGCCTCTTTCGTGCAGCAACGCCTGCCCGCCCATCCACATCACTGGCATCGCGCCCGCATGTGGTATACTACGGCCCCGTGTCGCCGCTTTCAGAGACACAGATTCAAAAGGGCGACTCCGTTTGGCGGGTTCAAACCCCGCTCACTCCCACCGGCCCCATTTGCAGCAGCTTTGCAGTGGCCGGTTGATGGTGTGAAAGCAGAGATCAGAAGGAGAGCATGATGGACCGCACACCCAAACAGATCACGCGCGCGCTCGACCGCGTGCTGCATAAGGTGCAAAAGCCCGCACGCTATACAGGCGGCGAACTCAACAGCATCGTCAAAGATTGGAACGACCCGGCAATCCGCACCAAAGTGGCGTTGACCTTTCCCGACATCTACGAATTGGGCGGCTCCAACCTCGGCCTGATGATCCTCTATGACCTGATCAACAAGCGTGACGATCTGCTCGCAGAGCGCGTCTACTGCCCGTGGCCCGACTTCGAGGCCATTATGCGCCGAGATAACATCCCGCTCTATGGCTTGGAGACACGCCACCCGCTCTCTGACTTCGACATTGTCGGCATCAGCCTGCCCTATGAGCAGCTATATACCAACGTGCTCACGGTGCTCGACCTGGGCGGCATCCCGCTGCGCGCGGCGCAACGCACCGCGGCCCACCCGCTGGTCATCGCCGGAGGCTCCGGCTGCTACAACCCCGAACCCATGAGCGCCTTTTTCGACGCCATGGTCATCGGCGAGGGCGAAGAGGCCATCTTCGACGTGATCGCGGCCTACGAGGCATGGCGCGCCGAACACCCCAAGAGCGACCAGAACGCACCGGCAGCGCCGACAAACCAGCCCGACCCGGCGCGCGTCGCACTTTGGGAGCGCCTGGCCCGCGTCCCTGGCGTCTACGTGCCCCACTTCTACGACGTGAGCTATGACGTCGACGGGACCATCGCGGCCATCACGCCCAACCATCCCGCCGCGCCCCCCGAAGTGCTCAAACGCGTCACGACCGTGCTGCCGCCGCCCGTGACCCGCTTCATTGTTCCGTACCTCGACATCGTACACAACCGCGCGGCCATCGAGATCATGCGCGGCTGTACACGCGGCTGTCGCTTTTGCCAAGCAGGCATGATCTTCCGCCCGGTGCGCGAGCGCCCTGTGGACGAAGTGCTGGCCGCGGTCGATGCCATGATCGAGCAGTGCGGCTTTGAGGAAGTGAGCTTTCTCAGCCTGAGCAGTTCCGACTATACCTATGTGGCCGATCTGGTGCGCCGCACCATCGAAAAACACGGTGCGAAGAAACTCAGCATCGGCCTGCCCAGCCTGCGCATCGAGAGCTTCAGCGTGGATCTCATGGAGATGCTGGAAAAGGGCCGCCGCCGCTCCGGCTTCACCTTTGCGCCCGAAGCCGCCACCGACCGGCTGCGCGATGTCATCAACAAACCGATTGCCTCGGCAGACCTGCTCCAGACCGCGGAAGAGGTCTATAAGCGCGGCTGGACGACCATCAAAATGTACTTCATGATCGGCCACCCCACCCAGACGCTGGAAGATGTGCAGGCGATTGCCGACCTCTCCAAAGAAGTGCTGGCCGTGGGCCGTCGCGTCTTGGGCAAAAAGGCCAACATCCGCGTCGGCGTCAGCACGCTTGTGCCCAAGCCCCACACCCCCTTCCAGTGGGTGCCGATGGAGGATGAAAGCGTCATCCGCGACCAGATCGACCTGCTGCAGCGCGAACTGCGCGGGCCGGGCATCTACTTCTCATGGAATAACCACGCCGAAACGCTGGTCGAAGCCTTCTTGACGCGCGGCGACCGTCGCCTAAGCGACGTGATCGAGCGTGCTTGGCAGTTGGGCGCGAAGCTGGAAGGATGGGGCGAATGGTTCAACTTTGACGCCTGGCAGCAAGCCTTCGCCGAATTCGGTCTGGACATGGATTGGTACGCACGCCGCGCCCGCACTGTCGACGAGATTTTGCCCTGGGAGCACATCTCCGCGGGCGTGAAGAAGGAATTCCTGGCCGCGGAATATGTGCATACCTATCAAGGCGGCGTGGTGGACGACTGCCGCGAACATTGCTTTAGCTGCGGCATCTTGGGCTATTTCAAAGAGCAGCGCCGCGCCGCGCCCGACGACGGGTGGGCTTGCCCTAGCCTGGGCCGTAACAAGCAGCGCCAGCCGGTCGATATCACGCCCATCCCGCTCTACTTCAACGACGATATGTCGCCCGACCGCACCGGCCAGTTCGATTACCGCGTGCCACAGCGCCGTCACGGAACCGTCGCCCAGCGTGTGCCCGACGTGGCGCGCGCAGTAGAGA
The DNA here is from genome assembly GCA_964655505.1 of uncultured Litorilinea sp. Classification (GTDB taxonomy): domain Bacteria; phylum Chloroflexota; class Anaerolineae; order Caldilineales; family Caldilineaceae; genus QEUY01. The sequence goes on from CAZZNG010000282.1 coordinate 3,064, forward strand.
CAGAGGTAGAGGTGGAGGAGGTGGCCGGTGACTGACCCAATCGCCACAACGCCTATCCCAACAGATGCCACAGCAGATATTACAGCAGATGCTTCGGCAGATGCTACTGAGCAAGTAGATCGCCCGGCGCAGCAGCGCGTGCGGCTTATCTATGAAAAAGGCGAGTCGATCAAGTTCATCGCGCACCAAGACGAGTTCCGCATGTGGGAGCGCACCTTTCGCCGCGCCAACCTGCCCTTGCTCTACAAACAAGGCTTCAACCCACAGCCGCATATGCAGTTTGCCTCGCCCCTGGGGGTCGGCATCACCGGCCGCGCCGAGCTGCTCGACCTGACCCTCAGCCCACCGGTCCCATTGGATCAACTGGCCGAGGCCATCCGCGCCAAACTGCCGCCCGGCGTCACCCTACACGATCTGGCCGAGGTTCCGCTCAAGTCCCCCGCGCTGCAAAGTCTTTTGATCGGCGCGGACTATACCATCGTGATCTATGCCACTGCGGAGGAAGTCAGCGCGGCCGATCTACAGGCGCGCATTGACCGCTTCCTGGCCGAGACGACCATCTGGCGCACACGCCAGCGCAAAGGCGCAGAATATCGCTACAATCTGCGCCCGCTGGTCTTTGAGCTGCGCTATACGGGCTATGATGCCGACGCGGAGGAGCATCGCATCTTCCTGCGCGTCCAGCAGCGGGCCGGTGCGACCGGGCGGCCCGATGAAGTAGTCGATGCGCTGGGGCTGGACGATTTTGCGCGCACCTTGCGCCGGGATCGGCTCTATTTCGAGGATCGGCCAGAGGATGCTGCCATCTTCGCCGCCTACCCGGTCATCGCCCAGGCCGAGATTGCCGACCCGGATGCGCGGCCCGCGACCAAACGCCGTCGCGGTCGCGGCGGCGCGCCCAAGCCCAAGAAGCCCCGCACAGGGCGCTCCATCAGCGAACGGGCAGGCGATGAATTTGTCTAGGCTGGCCCGGCCTAGCGCAACACCTAGCTTAACCCGGTGGCGGAAGCCAGCGCGTCAATCTCTTGACGGTCGCTCAAGACACGGTTGATGCGCCCGTCCACCATCTGGATCACTCGGTCCACATACTTGCACATGCGTAGGTCATGGGTCACCATGATCCCGGCGCGCTGCTGCTCGTGGATCAACTCGGCGAAGGTCTGCACCACCTGATAGGCGCGCTCTGTGTCGAGGCTGGCTGTCGGCTCGTCGGCCAACACCAGGGCCGGTTCGTGGATCAATGCACGCGCAATCGCCACGCGCTGCTGCTGGCCGCCCGAAAGCTGGCCGGGGTAGTTCTTCAGCCGCTCCCCTAGCCCCAGCCGCTCCAAGAGTTCACGCGCCCGCTGCCGCCCTGCCCGGTCAAACTTGCCGTTGAGCCGCAGCATCAACTCCACATTTTCCAGCGCGTTCAGATAGGGAACCAGGTTGTTGGACTGGAACGCGAAGCCGATCGCCTTGCCGCGGAAGCGTGCCCGTTCCGCCTGGCTCATGGCGACTAGGTTTTGCCCCGCGACGCGCACCTCGCCGTTGGTGGGCGAGAGCAGACCGGCCAGCATTGCCAGCATGGAGGTCTTGCCCGAACCGCTGGGGCCGACCAGACCGACAAATTCGCCCGGATGCACGGCGAAGCTGACCCCATCGACCGCGGTCACCCGGATCGAGCCTGATTCATAGACCTTGGTCACCTCGACCGCTTCAATCGCTTCTGTTGCGTTCGTCAGCCCATCCCCCATTGCTTACCCCATCAACGTCTTGCTTGGCTGCATTGATCTTGGCTGCCCAGCTATTGAGCCAGACCCAACGCGGTCAACGGTTCGACCCGCAGCAGGGCAATCAACGACACCAGCCCCCCAATCGGGCCAATCAACACCAACGCCACCACTGCCGACACAATCGCGCTGCCCTTGAAGATAATCGGCAGCGTAGGCGGAAAGGTAAGCGACAGCAGCAGCGACCCCACCGCGCCCACCAGCACGCCGAATAGATTGATCAGCACGATCTGGGCAATGGCCGACACGGCAATCGTCGCGGTCGGCGTGCCAATCGCCTTGAGCATACCGATTTGCGCCACCTTTTGCAGCGTCTGAATTTGGAAGAAGCCCCCCAGCACCAGGATACCGATGAAGAAGGTAAAATAACGCTGTGTGTCGAGCGTGCTCTGCTGCGCGCTGTAGCCCGGCGTCGCTTCATACGCGGTCCTGCGCTCCACCACCTCCACGCCGCTAACCTGCGCCTCGATCCGCTGCGCCATGGCCTTGATCTGGTGCGGCTGCTGGAGCTTTACCACAATCAGATTGGAGATAAAATCATTGTTGTTGCCCCCCTCCATGGCCGCCTGCGGTCGCACCTGGTCCCATGTCAAATAGGGCACAAAGATGCTCGGCTGGAGGAAGAAGCCGCGCCGGTCGCTGACCCCGACGATCTGAAGATCGTAGAATTCCTCTGCTGTCCCCTGGATCGTCTTCAACACCAGCGTATCACCCACGCCCAGCCCTGTCCGCTCGACCACGCGCTGGCCGATAATCACCTCTTTGGCGCGGCCCCGTCCCAATGGGCGACCTTCCAGCACAGGCGGTTCCCCCGGCATTCCCGGCTCCACGCCAATCAGCGACACATCCAGCGGCTCGGCCTCGCCCGGCAGCACAACCGTGGCGGTGCTGGTCGACACCTGGCCCACCGCGTGCACCCCTTCAACCCGGCGCACCTGCGCCAGCTTATCGCGCCCCAGACGGCTCGCCGAGATCGACAGATCGACATTGGCCTGGTAGACGATGAGTTCACCGTTGAGCTTCTCCAGGTATTCCCGATTGCCCGCGCCAAGCCCCTCAGTCAGCGCCGCAATGAACAAGACCAACGTCGTGATCAGCGCCACGATCAGCGAGATCAACAGATAGCGGCCTTTGTTGTGCCAAATTTCCTTGACTGCTAAGAAGAGAGCCAACACTGCCGGTCCCCTATCCTCTAATTTCTACCGCCCGTAATTCTTATCGCCCGATTGGTGTTCCAACTCTGCCGGCGCACCCTCATCCATCTCGCCATCGTGCGCCTCATTACGCGCTACGCCTTGCATGATCAAGCGCACCGCTTCTTGGGCGAGTTCGCGCCGTTTGAAGCGCTGCTGCTGGCCCACGCTCACGCTGATGCCGTCCATTAGCGAGATGAAAAAGCCGCTCACCATGTCACTGTGGATCGGTCGTGTCTCCCCGCGCGCCTGTGCATCGTCGAAGATGCGGCGCAGCGGCGTGAACAGAGCATCATAGGCTGCGGTCGAAACCCGGTGTGCGCGCTCCGGATCCAGCGCGGACACATCGGAATGCACCATCGCCAAGAAATTAACCGGCGGCTGCGACCCCAGCCAATCCGCCACAGCCATCAGTCGGCTCGCCAAGTCATCCGGCGCACGCTCGACGGCTGCTTCGATGCCGGTGCGATGGCGTTGAAAGACACGTTCGGCCATTGCCACGAACAGTTCCTCTTTGCCGTCGGGAAAGTGGTAATAGAGGGAAGCTTGGCGAATGCCCAAAGCATCCGCCACATCGCGCAGCGTGACGCTGCGATAGCCGTTCTGCATAAACAGCCGCTCGGCCTCATCCAACACTCGTTCTTTGGCTGGACTGTATTGCGCTACGTTGCCCACCCTTCCCCCCAATCAAACGAACCGGCCATTGCCGTACACCCGCCCATTATCCAAATAACCTAACAAAAAGTAGGTAGGCTATTTCTCAATCCTAGCATAAAGCATCCGCCGGGCAAACCTTCATGGGGCAGGAAACTTCCTGGACGCTGCGCGTCGCTTTGAAACATAAACCACCTATTGCAATCCAGATCACTGCATACAGGTTTGACCTGGGGTATACTATTCTGGTATACTTTGCGGTTGTGGACTCGTGTGATCGGATCGCCGGATCAAGGATTCCACCGACGTTAAGCACAGGCATTCAGCACAAATGAATTGCACCGTACCCACTCGGTGCAAAGCCGCTCCAAAAGTTCCGGGCCGGATCATCCGCTGTCCGGGCGCGGCTCAGAAAGGGAAAAAGCAATGTATGCAGTCTTGCGCACCGGTGGCAAGCAGTATCGTGTCGCTGCCGGAGATGTGCTCGAGGTTGAAAAGCTCGACGGTGACGTCGGCAGTTCGGTGACCTTGAACGACATTTTGATGGTGGTCGACGGTGACGATGTCAAAGTGGGCCAGCCGACTGTGGAAGGGGCCAGCGTGACCGCCAAGATCACCGGCCAGCACCGCGGCAACAAGATCAAGGTCTTCCGCTATCGCCCCAAGAAGCGCATTCGTGTGCGCCGGGGGCATCGTCAGTATTTGACTCGCTTGCAGATTGAAAGCATCAACGCCTAACGCTTGCTGAGTATTTAGGGAAGGAGACTTAACATGGCTCACAAAAAAGGTGGCGGTTCCAGCCGCAACAATCGCGATTCGAATGCCCAACGGCTCGGCGTGAAGCGTTATGGCGGCGAGTTTGTTACCGCGGGGAGCATTATTGTACGCCAGCGCGGCACCAAATTTCATCCGGGCGTGAACGTCGGCATCGGCAAGGACGACACATTGTTTGCCACCATCGATGGGTTCGTGGCATTTGAGTGGGCGCGCGGGTCCAAGAAGCAG
>CAZZNG010000283.1:0-7661 GCA_964655505.1 uncultured Litorilinea sp.
GATCTGCGTAAAGCACGGATTGGCAAAGAAAGCCCCGCGCTTATACGAACGCCAAATCGCGGTCGCGTTGCAGCCCTTGGCATTGGTGGAAAGATAGTACGCGTTGCTATAGCCGCCCGTCGCCAACAGCACCGCGTCGCCCAGGTGCGTCTCCACAGCCCCGGTCAGCATGTTGCGCGTCACAATGCCGCGCGCCCGCCCGTCGATTACGACCAGATCGAGCATTTCATACCGCGGATACATCTTCACCTGGCCCGCGTGGATCTGGCGTGAAAGCGCCTGATACGCGCCCAACAGCAACTGCTGGCCCGTTTGCCCTCGCGCATAGAAGGTGCGCGAAACCTGCGCGCCGCCAAACGAGCGGTTGTCCAACATCCCCCCATACTCGCGTGCAAACGGCACACCCTGGGCCACGCACTGGTCGATAATCGCGTTGCTGACCTGCGCCAGCCGGTCAACGTTGGCCTCGCGCGAGCGGTAGTCGCCGCCCTTGACCGTGTCGTAAAAGAGGCGATAGATGCTATCGCCGTCGTTGCGGTAATTCTTCGCCGCATTGATGCCGCCCTGCGCGGCCACGCTGTGGGCGCGGCGCGGGCTGTCTTGATAACAGAAACACGAAACGTTATAGCCCATCTCGCCCAGCGTCGCCGCAGCAGAGCCGCCGGCCAAACCAGAGCCGACCACGATGATATGGAAGCGGCGACGATTGGCAGGATTGACAAGTTTTAGATCAAAGCGGGTTTGATCCCACTTTTCCTCAATTGGACCAGGCGGCACCCGTGGATCAAGTGTCGCCTCGGAAAATGTTGGCATGGTCTTGACTGCTGGAGAGACCGTAGTCGCCATTGAAGCTACCCTCCGAAGCTACTAAAGCGTTAGAATGCCGAGCAGAACCCCCAAGGGCACCGCGGCAAAGCCAACCGGCACGACAATCGCCAACGTCCACGCCAGCGCGCGGAAGACGCCGTCCCAGTTTTGATTGTTGAATCCTAGCGTCTGGAACATGCTCCACACGCCGTGCCACAAATGGAAGCCAAGCGCAACCAGCGCCAGCAAGTACAGGATCACCACCAGCGGCGACTGGAAACCCACGATGAGATTGTGGTAAGCATCTCCGCGAATGTAATCGCCGTGGATCACCGGCACGCCCCAGGTCAGGTGCGCCAGGTGATAGAGCACAAACAAGAAAATCACCACCCCGCCGATCCGCATCGTGCGCGACGCGTAATTCGCCTGCACCGCGCGCCACTGCCCATAAGACTTGGGCCGCGCCGCCCGGGCTTGTTGAAAGAGCGATGCTGCAGCCCAGACATGGATCACCAGCGAAGCAATGAGGACGACACGGGCGATAAAGAGGAAGTGGAGATGACCCAGAACAGGCTCGCCAAACGAGCGCAAGCCTTCCGCGTAGAGGTTGAAGGCTTCTGCACCCAGAAACGCCTTCAAATTGCCGTACATGTGGACAAACACATAGCCAACCCAGATTACTCCGGTGACTGCCATCAGGGCCTTTTTACCGATCGTTGTGCGGTAAACCGCCACCGCTTGCATGAATACAACCTCCTTGTTGCAATTCTTCTGAGCGATCTGATCTATAGCAATAAAAGCAATCTATAGCAATAAAAACATGCAAATAAGTACTATGCAGCAACCCGCAGAACAAACCAAATCAAAAGCGCCTTGTTTCGACGTTCGACGTGCAAAGCAGTCTCAACGCTGCAGGGCAGCCGCTAGCTTACCCGCTTGCCGCTGCACATCAGACGTCGATCCCGACCGATCACTCACTTATGTCGATTTGGCTTTCCTCTGCACAGCGGAACTGCATATCCTCCCTGTGGCCTAACCATTATAAACCCGTCACAGCCAAAGAGTTTGTAACGTTATTCACAGACGCCCCTTGTCAGATCATCCCCTGTTAGATCATTCCTTGTCAGATCATTCAGCGGGCACAAGAAGCATCCCCTGCCACGGCTCCAGCGTAAAATGCGTGCAATCTCCCCGCGCCTCAAACGACCGCTGCGTGACCACATCGCACCACTGTCGAGCAGCGGTCAGGGGCAGACAGGTTTCTCGCGGTGCACCCGAAAAGTTCAGTGCCACCCACACTTCCTGCCCCTGCGGGTCGGTGCGAACAAAACGGACCACTCCTTCCTGCCTGAAGTCGTCTGCTTCAAAACGGATCGAATCGCTGCGCAGCGCCGCGTACTGCCGCCGTGCTGCGATCAGCCTTTTCACCGTCTGCAAATGGCGCGCATGTTCCGGGCGCTGCAGCAGCGGCCAATCGAGCGGGCAAAAGTCAATGGTGCGCGGCGCATCCTCGCCATACTCCTGGCCCGCATAGATCATCGGCACGCCCGGCGCGCCGAACAGCGTGACCAGCCCCAACAACCCCTTGCGCAATGCGAGCGCCTGCAGGCTCATTCCCTTTGGGCGCTTGATGTTGCGCGCGCTGTAGTATTTGATTTCGTGTTCGGGGCGCACCTCATCATGGCTGCATGTGTAGTTGATCACAGCATCGGCATGGGCAAAGCCTTCCTCACGGAAGCCGCCGATGGCGCGGAAGATGTCGCGCCTTTCCCACTGCCAGCGCTGATTGAGCACGTCGTCCACAATATGGTGGAAGGCCCCATTCCAGACCGCATCCACCTCAGTTTCGGCGACCATCTTGGCCGCCGTCTTGTCGGGGTGCGTACCGGGCAGCGGCCAGTACTCGCCGATCAACAGACAATCGGGCTTGGTCTGGCGCGCGGCCCAGGCCACCGCGGCCATCCCATGAAACGGGTGAAAACCGGGCCGCATGGGGTCGCGGCTGTCATAGTCAACGCCGCACGCCCAATCAAAGCGAAAGCCGTCTACGTGGTACTCCTCCAGCCAGAAGCGCACAATGTCCTGCGCGTAGCGCGTCGTCTCCGGCACAAAGTGGTCCCAATCGACGCCGCCCCAGCAGTTGATGGCCTGGGGCGTGTGGTGGAAAAAAGGGTTCCAATCCGCCAACCACTCACCGTTGGGGCCAAACATCGGCGGATAACAATTGTAATACGGATGCTCGCCCCACGCATGATTGAGCGCAATGTCCAAGATCACAGCCATACCGCGTGCGTGGCACGCATCGACCAACGCCTTGAAGTCGTCTGGTGTGCCGTAGACCTGCGCGGGCGCAAAATAAAAGACCGGGTTATAACCCCAACTCGATTCACCGGGGAACGCCTGGATCGGCATCAACTCAACCGCGTTGACCCCCAGATCGGCCAGATAGTCCAACTGGCCCATCATCTGGCGAAACGTTCCATACTGGGGCTTGGAACCATGCCAGCGACCGGCGAAATCGCGCACGCACAGCTCGTAGATTACCAAATCGCGCAGCGCCGGTGTACGCCATCCAGCGTCCGTCCAGCGAAAAGCGCCGTTCTGCTCCGGCAGCCAAGCCCACGGCTCGCCCTCTTTCCAGCGCAGTTGGGTTGCATAGGGATCGCCGACCCAAGCGTGGGATTGCTCATCGATGGCAACATAGAAGCCATAGCGCGTTGCGCCCGGATGCGGCATCGTGAGCCACCAGGTGCCGTGACCATCGGTCACCATCGGGTGCGAACGGGTATCCCACCTGTTGAAATCGCCGACAACACTGACATAGGGTTTATACGGAACATGCAGCACAAAAGTGACCGTATCACCGCTCACACCGCTGACGAGGTTAATATGAACGCCCCCGCGCACGTCGACAGGGAGTGTCGTAAGGGGCGATAGCGATGGGTCGCTCGATGATTCCACAGCGAGGATCTAGCGCCCGTGAACGGGCAAGTCGGGCTTGGGGATGGTCAGCAGGCTTGTGACCATCCCCAAACAACCAGAGCTATGACAAAAGTCGGGCTACATGCCACGACATGCTTTCAATTACATGTTCTCAATGAGGGCCTGACCGAAGACGCTGCACTGCACCTCTTGCGCGCCCTCCATCAAACGGGCAAAGTCATAGGTAACGACCTTCTGGCTGATCGTGCGCTCCATCGACTGCACGATCAAGTCCGCGGCCTCGTTCCAGCCCATGTGCCGCAGCATCATCTCGCCGGAGAGGATGACCGACGACGGGTTCACCTTATCCTGCCCCGCATACTTGGGCGCAGTGCCGTGGGTCGCTTCAAAGATGGCGCGGCCCGTCTCATAGTTGATGTTTGCACCGGGCGCAATGCCAATCCCGCCCACCTGCGCGGCCAGCGCATCGCTCACATAGTCGCCGTTGAGATTGAGCGTGGCGATCACATCGTATTCAGCCGGGCGCGTCAGGATCTGCTGCAAGAAAGCGTCGGCGATCACATCCTTGACAATCAAGCCGTTGGGCAGCACATGCCACGGGCCGCCATCCAGCGGCTTGGCGTCAAACTCCTCTGCCGCCACCTTATACCCCCAGCGCATGAACGCGCCTTCGGTGAACTTCATGATGTTGCCCTTGTGGACCAACGTCACGCTCTTGCGGTTGTTGTCCAGCGCGTATTGAATGGCCGCGCGCACCAAGCGTGCCGTGCCTTCTTCGCTCACCGGCTTGATGCCGATGCCGGAGCTGTCGGGGAAGCGAATGCCCGTCACGCCCATCTCACTCTGCAAGAAGTTGATGAGCTTCTTCGCGCCGTCGCTGTAGGCTTCCCACTCGATACCGGCGTAGATATCTTCCGTGTTTTCGCGGAAGATAACCATGTCGACCTGCTCCGGGTGTTTGACCGGGCTGGGCACGCCGCTAAAATATTGCACCGGGCGCACACATGCATAAAGATCGAGCCGCTGCCGCAGCGCCACGTTGATGCTGCGAATCCCGCCGCCCACCGGCGTTGTCAACGGCCCCTTGATCGCGACAATATACTCGTCGATCACGTCCAGCGTCTCTTGCGGCAGCCAAATTACCTCGCCATAGACCTCATTGGCCTTGTCGCCCGCATAGACCTCCATCCAGGCGATCTGACGCTTGCCGCCGTAGGCCTTTTGCACCGCAGCATCCAGCACAGGCTGGCTTGCAGCCCAAATATCCGGGCCTGTGCCGTCGCCCTCGATGAACGCAACAATCGGGTTGTCAGGCACATGTAGTTTGCCGTTTTGCAGGGTAATTCGTTCGCCGTTTGACGGCGGCGTAACCTTTTGATATGCCATGGCGAATCAGTCCTCCTCAGAATAGGGGAAACAGGTTGATTTATTATAGATTCGATCAAGCGCCGAGATCGGCGTTGATTTGATTGATCCAGTTGCTATCCGAGACGTTGAAAATCACACCGTTGTGATTGCGGCTCCACGGACCGGCCAGCCAGGTAATAGCGCGCCCCACAAATGCAGGCTCCAACAAACGCCCGGCCTCATAGGCTTCATGCCAGGCTGTTGTATCCATGCGCGTTTCCGAGGTATCGACGCTGCGCAGATCTTCCTGCATATCGGTGTTGACCATACCCGGATAGAGGATATTGGCCGTCACGCCTGTGCCCTCGATCTCCGCGGCAACCACGCGCGTCAACATGTCCAGCCCGGCCTTAGCCGTGCAATAGGCGCTGGCCCCGACAACAGGCCGGACAGCCATACCGCTGCTAATGCTAATGATGCGGCCATACTGCTGTTCCAGCATCAAGGGAAGGACATTGTGGGTTAAATAGAAGGGGCCTAACAAGTTGATGTTGAGGCTGTACGCCCACTCATCGGGGTCGGTTTCGGCCAGTTCCTCGAAAGGCCAAATGACCGCTGCATTGTTGACCAAAATATCGACGCGGCCAAACTGGTCGATGGCCGACTCGACAACTTCCTCGATTTGCTCCGGGTCCGCTACATCAGCAGGCACGCCAATGGCGCGCGCGCCGCTGCTGCGCAGCCGCTCGGCCACAGCCTCGACCTGTTCTCCGCTGCGCGCGACGGCGACAACCGCGCCGCCCCGCATTGCGATCTGTTCAGCAGCCGCCGCACCAATGCCGCGACTCGCACCCGTTACAATTGCTACTTGTCCCTGGAGTTTTTTGCCCGCCATAGAGCCAGTGTACCAAAAAAGTCACGGTTCGGTCTACTTTGTAGGCGGGCAAAAGCGCTTTGTCTCCCTCTTGGTCAACTGCTGCAAAAGTATCCAAACAAAAACAGGCCGACGCAGCGCCCCGCGCCGTCCCTTGCGCGGCCGGCATCTTCTTAAGAAATTATCCAGCAGGGGATTAGCCGTTCGCCCTAATATCGCGTAAGATAAGAACGTAAGGTAGGAGAGATAGACAGATTAGCCACCTAATTTCATTGGAGAAAACCACCCATGATTAGCGGGATCTTCTATGCACATTCTGGCTGGCGTTACATCGTCATTTTGGCCTTTGTCCTGATCATCGCCAAAGCGCTGGTTGGCTGGTTGGGCAAGGGGCGCTGGTCCGGCCTCGACCGCGGGTTGAGCATGTTCGCCTTCATTTCGATCGACATCCAAGTGCTGTTGGGGCTTATTTTGTGGATCATCCAACAACGTTGGACGGGTGGCGACCCGCTGGCGAGTTGGGAACACCCGGTGACCATGATCGTCGCCTCAGCCTTGAGCCATATCACCTGGAACCGAGTGAAGTCGGCCCCGACCGACGCTGCCAAATTCCAGACCGCGGCCATTGGCTTCCTCGTTGCGGGCATCGTCTTGGCGCTTGGCGTCGCGCGCATCACCCGCGTATTCTAGCCTGTACAGGTCGGCTTACGGCTGCGTACATGTTTACCTGGCGGCGGCGCGCACATTCCTAAATACTGGCACATGACCCAATACGCAATCCACACCCAAGCCCTAACCAAGACCTACACCACACCGGACGGCAGCCAGATCGAAGCGCTGCGCGGCATTGATTTGGCTGTCCACAACGGTGAAATCTACGCGCTGCTTGGCCCCAATGGAGCAGGCAAAACCACCACCATCTCGATCCTGACCACGCTGCTGCTGCCCACATCCGGCGCAGCAACTGTCCTCGGCTTTGACGTGGTCCAACAGCCTGCCGAAGTCCGCCGCCGCATCGGCGTCACCTTTCAAGAAGTCATCCTCGACCAAGACCTGACCGGCCGCCAAGTCCTCGACTTCCACGGACAGCTCTATGGGCAGAACAGCCGCGAGCGGCAGGCGCGCATCCAAGAGCTAGGCGACCTAGTCGAGTTAAGCGGCGACCTGGACCGGCCCGCCAGTGGCTATTCCGGGGGCATGAAACGACGCTTAGAACTGGCGCGCGGCTTGATGACGCGCCCCCAACTGCTCTTTCTTGACGAGCCAACCCAAGGGCTTGACCCCCATAACCGCGCAGGCATCTGGCGCTACATCCGCCGCTTGCGCGACGAAGCGGGCATCACCCTCTTGCTGACCACCCACTACATGGACGAGGCCGATCAACTGGCCGATCGCGTCGGCATTGTCGACCACGGCAAACTGATCGTCGAGGGCACACCCGCCGACCTGGTGCGCGGGCTGGGCGCAGATGTGATCAACATCCGCGGCATCGGCGATGCTGCGCCCGTCCTCGCCGCGGCCCAAGCCCAACCCTATGTCGTACAGGTCAACGCCTTCAGCGCAGATGCACAGGCTGCACAAGAACCGGCACAGTCACAACAACAGCCGCAGCAGGCCGCCAACGACACAACTGAGCTGATCTTGCCTGTTGCGGCTGCGGGCACTGCGGGCAGCAGCATCCAGCTGCAGA
>CAZZNG010000284.1:0-7612 GCA_964655505.1 uncultured Litorilinea sp.
GAAACGTGCTCAAGCACGTTTTCTCTGGTGAACAGGCCTTTAGCCTGTTTCCCACAACTAGCCTGGGGATTCGATCCCCAGGCGACCGGCGATCACCCTGCCATAGCAATCACCTGAGGATCATGGGCATCAATCGTTGCCCGGCGCTTCTGGTGGGGCTTGTTGCGCGGTCAGTTGATGCCAATAGGAGGGTGCGGGCCGATGATCGTCGATCACAACCCGCTCCCCACGATCACAAAACGCGTGGACGGTGACGGCAATAGGCAGTTCGAATCCCTCCGCGCGCGCCGCCTCAATAAAGTAGGGCAGCTCGCGGAACTTCACGCCCACGTTGTTGCCCTTCCCCTCCACAATGCGTTGGCTGGTTTGATTGAAATCCGCGCGCCAGCGTCCCTGATTGCCAATCGCCTGCTGGATCGTTTCAATATCCACCCCCGCGTTTACGCCAAATGAAATCGCCTCCAGGTAAGCGGCATTCACCAGCCCCATCATCAGTTGGTTGACGCCCTTTACCACCTGGCCGCAGCCTGCGGGGCCGCAATAGGTGATGCGATCCGGCCCGGCCACCGTGCGCAAGATCGGCATACAGCGGTCGACAGCCTCACGCGTGCCGCCCACGAATACATAGAGTTGGGCGTTGCGCGCGCCCTGGCCGCCGCCGCTCAACGGCGCATCGACCAGATCCACGCCTTTGGTAGCCAAGGCCTGGGCCAGCCGCTGCGTCTCTGGCGGCGTCACCGTCCCAAAATCCAGCACAAGCTGGCCGGGCCGCGCCTGGGGTAAGATCGCTTCCTCGACGACCTTGACCCACGCGGCCGAACTGGGCAAACTCGTCGCGATGACGTCGCAGCGCGCCACCAGATCCGCCACGTCCGCGGCCGCGTCGCCGCCTTCCGCCACAATCGGCCCGACCCGCGCCGGATCCAGATCATAGCCAATCACCTTGTAACCGGCGCGCAGCAAATTGCGCGCCATCGGCCCGCCCATCTCGCCGAGGCCGATAAACCCAATGCTTGGGCGCTCGCTCATATCCATCCCCTCGCTTCTATCTCGCTTCTCAATTTGGGAACTGCGTCAATTTAGGGACCGTGCTGCTCGGCGCTTCCTCTGCAAAGCGCCAGCCCATGCCCCCCGTCATAAAAACCCGCATAAAAAATGGCGCGTTGACAGCCCTGGTAAGGTGCGCTACACTTTCCCAGACCTTACGCTCCCCAGCAATTTGCTTTCAGAACTGTTTGCTCTATCGATCAATTGGGCTATCCATCAGACCGGATGCGCCCGACGTTGAACCCAGCCTTGCCCCCATGAATGGCTCCCAGCATCGCACAATGGGCCGTTTCTTGGTTTCGGACAGCGTCAGCCTGTCCGTTTGCTCGATCATCCAGTCCATCTGATCATCCAGTCCATCTGATCAGCTAGTCCATTCGGATCAGCCAGTTAATCTGCTTATCCAGCCAACCAAGGAGGAATCCATGTCTGAAGGTCATCTGTTGAGTCGGCGGCAGTTTTTGCGCGGCGCGGCTGTGCTTGGCGCGGGCGCGGCACTGGTCGCCTGCACCACGCCTGCCGCGCCCTCCGCGCCCGCAGCAGGCGACGACCAAGCCAGTGCGCCAGCCGCAGGCGCGGTCAACCTGCGCTTTATCACCAACCACGGCGAATCCGATCTCCCCCTCTTTGAAAAGGTGTTGGCGAACTTCGCCGAGCGTGAACCCGATATCACAATCGAACACTTGGACATCGCGGGTCCCGACTTCTACAACGCCATCAATACCCAGGGTGCGGCGGGACAGTTGCCCGATGTCTGGTATACGCGCACCTTTGACGTGCCCGTCTACGCCAGCAAGAACTGGACCATCAGCTTGCAGCCTTAAGTCGACCGCGACGCTGAAGAAGTCAATGTCGATGACTTCTGGCCCGCGCAGGTCGCCCAAATGAAGTGGCGCGACGAACTCTATGCGCTGCCTTACGACTTCTCGAACATGGCGATCTACTACAACAAGGACATGTTCGACGCCGCGGGCGTGGCCTACCCCACGGATAATGACTGGTCCTGGGATGACCTGCTGCAGACCGCGCTGCAATTTGTCGAACAAGACGGCGACACCTTTACCGCCTGGGGCCTGGTCCTCGCCACAGGCAACTGGATCTTCCACGGCAACATGTTCGGCTGGGGCGGCGAGGTCTGGTCCGACGACTTCCGCACCTTCTTAGCCAATAGCCCGGAAAACGAAGAGTGCTTCAGTTGGTTCGTCAATGCACGCGAGCAAGGGCTTTACCCAGAGGCAGGGGCCGCGCCGGAAGGCGTCAACCCGTTCATCGCCGGACTGGTTCCCATGACCTTTGAAGGCTCCTGGGCCACGGTGAACCTGCGCGCCAACATTGGCGACCGCTTCGACTTCGACTGTGTGGCGCTGCCCAACTCGCCCACCGGCGCATCGTGCTTGACGGCAGCGGGCGGCGCATGGGGCATTGCCGCCAATTCCGCCCACCCTGAAGAAGCCTGGACCTTTAACAAGTATCTGACCAGCACCGAGGGAACCAATATCCTCATCTCCGAGCCGCTGCGCAGCATCCCCGGACGTCAATCCTCGGTTCCCCTCTGGAACGAGACCGCGGCCGAAGGCGGCCTGCCGCCGGCCAATGTCACCGTCTTCGCCGAGCAGATGACCGAGGCCCATGCCGCGCCGTACCCGCCCTACTGGCAGGATTACACCACGGCGTGGAACAACATCGTCGTGCCGCTGCTCGACGGCTCCGTCGAGGAATCACCGGCAGACACCTTGGTCTTCCTCGAAGAAGAAATGAACCGCATCATCGAGCAGAATCAGGATAGCCTCGGCTAGGTCGGTCGTCTGGTCGTCTATCCGCTGCGCGCGATCTGCTGCCGGTGGCGTTGGGCCTGGCTCGGTGCAGCCCATCCCCACCGGCGGCGAAGCAGTCCCCTGTGTTGAAGGAGTGAATCCAAGTGGCCGCACGAACTTTCTGGCCTCAAACCAAACTCGCTCGACAGGAAGCAATCAACGGCTTTCTGTTTATTCTGCCCTGGGCCATCGGCTATCTGGTCTTTCGGTTCGGCCCCCTGCTCTATTCGTTGTTCTTGAGCTTCACCGATTACCGCGCCAGCGGCGCGCCCACCCCCGTGGGCCTCGAAAATTATGTCTACATGTTTACGCGCGACCCGCGCTTTATCGATTCGGTTCGATCCACCTTTCTCTATGTCATTGGCTTTTTGCCCTTGAACCTAATCGTCGGCTTAGGCGTGGCGCTGCTCATGAACCAGAAGCTGCGCGGCATTATGACCGCCCGCGCCATCTATTATCTGCCCTCGGTCACCAGCGGCGTTGCCGTGGCGCTCCTGTGGCAGTTCGTCTTTCACAAACAATGGGGCATTCTCAACGGCATTTTGGGGCTGTTCGGCATCCCCAACATCGGCTGGTTGGTAGACCCGACCTGGGTCATGCCCGCCTTCATCATTATGTCCTTGTGGGCAGTGGGGGGCGGCATGATCATCTACCTGGCAGGGCTGCAATCGATCCCCACCGAGCTATACGAATCCGCGGCCATTGATGGGGCCGGTCACCTACGCCAGTTCCGCCATATCACCCTGCCCATGCTCAGCCCGACCATCTTTTTCAACCTGGTCACAGGCTTGATTGCCGCTTTTCAAATCTTCGAGAGCGCCTTCATCATGACCGGCGGCGGCCCGCGCTATGCCACTTACTTCTTCGGCTTGAACATCTACTTCACCGCCTTCCAGTCGCTGCGCTTTGGCTATGCGTCGACGTTGGCTTGGGTGCTGCTTGCCATCATTGTCGCGCTGACGCTTTTCGTCTTTAGCACCTCCAAGCGTTGGGTCTTCTATCCCGGCGCGCGCGAGGATGCCTAGGGGGATGGCTATGAAGACAGGTGAACAAGTTCTTGCTTCCTCCAGCGCAAAAAGCGCCCCTTATCGCGGCCTGGGTGTGGTGCGCGGGCGCGCCTTGCGAGCGGGGATCCTCTACGCCGTCATCCTCCTGGGCGGGATCAGCATGATGGTCCCTTTCTTCTGGATGCTCTCCACCAGCCTCAAATCCCTGGATGAGGTGCAGAGTTGGCCGATTATCTGGATTCCCAGCCGCCTGCTGTGGGAAAATTACCCGGCGGTATTCGAGCGCACACCCTTTGCGCGCTACCTCCTCAACAGCACCATCCTGGCCGTAGGCGGGATCATCGGCACGATTATCGGCAGTTCCTTGGCGGGCTTCGGCTTTGCGCGGCTGCGCTTTCCGGGGCGTGACTTCCTCTTTTTCATCAACTTGACCACGCTCATGGTCCCGGCCTGGGTGGTGATTGTGCCCCATTTCATGATGTTTAGTTGGGCCGGCTGGCTGGACACCTATCTGCCCATCATCATCCCCGCTTTCTTCGGCAACCCGTTTCACATCTTCCTGTTCCGCCAGGCCTTCTTGGGCATCCCGCGTGAGTTGGAAGACGCGGCGCGCATCGACGGCTGTTCGGCCTTCCGCATTTTCTTGCAGATCTTCATGCCCATGTCCAAGCCCGTGACGGCCACTGTCGCCATCTTTGCCTTTCTCTATTACTGGAACGACCTGATCTATCCGCTGGTCTATCTGCAATCGCAGTTGAAGTTCCCCGTGAGTTTGGGGCTGCGCATGTTCCAGTCGGCCAACACAGGCCAGATCAACATGCCGCTGATGATGGCGGCGTCGGTCATGGCCTTGCTGCCCTCGGTCCTCCTTTTCTTCTTTGCCCAGCGCCTTTTTGTGCAGGGCGTCGTCATTACCGGCGTGGAAAAATAGGCGCGCCCCACACCAGCGCCGCTCCACGCCGCCACCCATACACTGTAGCGAATCGGGAGACGATCTATGACGATCAACGTCGGCATCTTGGGCTTTGCCCACGGCCATGTCAACGCCTATTGCACCCAATGGCAAAAGCGCCCGGAATTGGGCATGAACCTGGTCGCGGGCTGGGATCACGACGCGGCGCGCATCGAGAAGAACGCGGCCGCGTACGCCATCCAAGCCTATACAGACCTGGACGCGTTCCTGGCCCATCCGGATTTACAAGCTGTGGTCATCGGCGCGGAGACATCACTACATGCCGATATGGTGGAGAAGGCCGCGGCCGCGGGCAAGGCCATCGCGCTGCAAAAGCCGATTGCCCTCACCCTGGGCGAAGCAGACCGCATTGTCGCAGCGGTGGCGCGCGCGGGCGTGCCCTTTACCCTGGCCTGGCAGATGCGCGTGGACCCGCAGAATATCGCCATGAAAGAGCTGATCGCCAGCGGCGAACTGGGCGACATCTTCATGGTGCGCCGCCGTCATGGGCTGCCCTCCCAGTTGTGGGACATCGACAGCATGTGGCACTTCGACGCCGCGCTCAACCGCGACATCTGGGCCGACGATTCCGCCCATCCGATTGACTTTATTCTGTGGCTGCTGGGCGAACCGGAAAGCGTGACCGCGGAGTTGACTTCGCTTTCAGACCCGCGCGTGCCCAACGACAACGGCATTGCGCTCTTCCGCTATGCCAATGGCATCCTCGCCGAAGTCACCTGCTCTTTTGCCTGTCTCGCCGCGGAGAACAGCACCGAGATCATCGGCAAGGCCGGGACCATTGTGCAGAATTACGGCGACGTGCCCAGTTGCAATGTGCCCCGGCCCGCGGGCGCGCCCGGCCTGAAGTGGTACACCCGCGCCCAGCAGGATTGGACCTTTAGCGATATTGCCAGCCCGCCCAGCCACAGCCAGCGCATCGCCGGGCTGGCCGAACCGCTGGCCGACTTCTTTCACGGTCGCCGCGGCCCCATTGCCACAGCAGAGGAAGGGCGCACCGCGCTGCGCATGGTGCTGGCGACCTACGTCTCCAACCGCGAAGGCCGCCGCGTCCGCCTCGACGACCCGGCCATCGCCCAAGTCTAGATCGATCCAGAAGGCGGATCTTCCGGGACGCTTGAAGCGTCCCGGAAGGTCAATCCTACAAGAACATTACCCCCACCAAGTTTCGCCTTCGGCCAGGTGGGCCTTGGCTACGTCCGGGTTCAGATCCACGCCGAGGCCCGGCTTGTCTGTGATCCGCACGTACCCATTTTCAATGTAAGGGCCGTCGAGAATCAGCAGATCGTCCATCCAGTCGCCCTTGCCGGTGACCGTTTCGCACGCGATGAAGTCGCGGATCGACCCGGCCCACTGGCACGTTGCCCAGGTGTTAAGCTGGCTGCCTGTGTTGTGCGTCGCCATGGGCAGCCCCCACACCTCGGCCATGTCCGCGATGCGCTTGTTCTCCAGGAAACCGCCGCTGTTGCGCAGATCCGGGTGCAGGATATCGCACCCCTGATTGACAATGAAGTCGGCAAATTCCTGCCGCCGCCACAGGTTTTCCCCCGTGCAGATGGGAACCGGCGAACTCGCGGTCAGCCGTTTCCAGCCCTCCGAATAGTTCACGATCATGGGGTCTTCGAGCCACAGCGGCTTGATGGGCGCGACAGCCTCTGCAATCTGGATGGCAGTGCGTACATCGTATTCCCAGTGGCAGTGGACCATGATGTCGTGATCCCAACCGAGCGCCTCGCGGCAGTTGGCAAAGCCCTCCTCGATCTGGCGCAGTTCGCGCACCGTCAGCACCCGGTTCGCCAGATCGCGCCCGGCGTCGGTTTCCGGCGTTGTGTGGGGAAAGCCGAACTTATGGCATGTGAAGCCGGAGGGGTCTTCCTTGACCTGCTGCGCCCACTCCTCACACGAGGCGCGATCGAGCATATCGCGGGGGCGCGAGTGGTCATAGACCCGCACCTTGTCGCGGAACTTCCCGCCCAGCAACACAGTCGTTGAAACACCCAAAATCTTGCCTGCCAAATCCCAAAGGGCCATCTCGACGCCGCTGACCGCGCGCATCAGCGCATGGGCCGAGCCGTCCGTCCGGCTGGAGCCTGCCCAACCGGTTCCCGGGTCGCGTCTTTGGCCCATCATGGTATAGATCACGTCGATCTCCAGCGGGTCGCGGCCGATCAGCCAGGGTTTGAGCGCTTCGATCTGCTCCTTCACGCCCACGCCCGGGCTGCCGTATGCCTCGCCGATCCCGTACAGGCCATCTTCGGCGATGACCTTCACCAGCGTGTAGGTGCGCGGCCCTTGCAGGACCATCGTCTTGATGTCGCGGATCTTCTGACGCCCCTGCTCCGTCTCGGCCAGGATTTGGTAGTGCTCACTCATGGATGTTTGACTCATGGTTCTCTCCCTATCATTCGGTTGTGTAAGATGGGTTGTTTGGTGTGTGGCGATGGTATAGATGATGGTATAGATGATGATGGGTTGGACGGTGAAGATATGGTGAAACGACGTGCATCCCCGGGGTAGCGGCTAGCAGTCGAACACCGACCAGCAGATGTCGTTGCGCAGCCGCTGGTCATCGAGCACCAGTTCGCGAATCGCCTCCGGAAGTTGGTCACGCTGCCACTGGCATTCGCGTCGTCCTGCGCGTTCGGCGTCTTCTTTCGGCGCAGAAGCACGAACAGCCTTGATCGCATAGGCGGCGGCCCCGAGTTCGTGCGCCGCGACGTGTGCGACCGCTGCAGCCTGCGCGGCTGCGTAGGCAGCAAAGCGCGGCGCCCCTC
>CAZZNG010000285.1:0-7605 GCA_964655505.1 uncultured Litorilinea sp.
AGATGGGCGTCGCTTCCGGGAAGGTTATTGACATAAATCCTCGCCGCGCACATCCGCGCAGCCAAGCCGTTGACAGCGACCCAGCGACCCAATATACTCTTGCTAGATTTCTCTAGCCGCCTTACGCTGCCGGAACGGTTCCGGCCCCGCGCGGCAGTGCGACGCTATTTCTTTACACTGACTGGTTTGCGCTTACTGGTAGCCTATGTCCATTCGCATCCAAGACATTGCACGCGAAGCCAATGTCTCGGTCTCCACCGTCTCGCGCGTGCTCAACGGCAGGGACGGGGTGGCTGCCGAGACCTATCAGCGCGTGCGCAGCATCATCGACAAACTCGGCTATTCGTCCAGCCTGGCGGCCAAGAGTATGCGCGGGCGCACCAACGTCATCGGCGTGGTCACCTTCCATCTCAGCCTGCCTTTCAACCAGGAAGTGATCCGCGGCATCGACCGCGCCGTCGAAAAACACGGCTACGACTTGATGGTTTACACCAGCTATCGCAGCAACCACCAGGACGACCCGGCCTGGGAACAGAAGGTGGTCAGCCAGCTAAACGGCAGCCTGGTCAACGGCATCATCGTCATCACGCCCATGGCGCGCAACCTGCCCAAGCATCACCCCCTGGTGACCGTTGGCCCCAGCGACGAAGAAGCCTTTCCCTCTGTGCTTGCCACCAACCGCGACGGAACCTATGAAGCCGTGCGCTATCTGATCGACCTGGGCCATCGTCGCATCGGCTTCATCGGCGGCGAACCCGCGCTGATCAGCTCCCATCAGCGCCGCCAGGGCTACGAAGACGCGCTGCGCGAAGCCGGGCTGCCCGTCCTGCCCGAACTCTTTGCGCCCGGCAACTACCTGACCGAAGCCGCGAGCGTGGCCGCGTATGAACTGCTCACCCTGCCGCAGCGTCCCACCGCGATCATGGCCGCCAACGACCAATCCGCCTTTGCCGTGCTGGAAGTGGCGAACAACTTGGGGATTCGCATCCCCCATGACCTTTCGCTCATCGGCTTTGACAACACCCCGGCCAGCGCCTTGACCACGCCCGCGCTCACCACCGTCGATCAAGGCTTGGCCGAGATGGGCAGCCAAGCCGTCGAACTGCTGATGCGGATGCTAAAAGGGGAGCCGGTCAAGAACGGCCCCTATCCGCTGCCCACGCGCCTGATCGTGCGCGACTCCTGCGCGCCCTGTCCAGAGCAAATCCACACCGGCTGACATACGGTTGCCCGCCCGCGCCCACCCAGGCGCAGGCGCACTGCAAAAACGGCTGTTGACAAGCATTTGGCTCGTCATTTATACTCTTGGCAACGTTTTCGGTAACGTTACCAATCAAGATTCCAGGCAGAATTTTCAAACAATACCGAAGCGGATGGCCGCAAGCTCCCCAAGCCCTTGAAGGTCATCTGCAAGCCCGATCCGCTGTCGTCTATATCGCTCTATCGCACCAGTCTAACGTTCGTCGTTCGTCCAACTGATCTCTCTGCAAGCCGCTGCAAGGAGGACTCGATTCATGTCCCAGGCAGTCGCGCCGGGTGCGCGGACCCGCGCGTTTCTACCGTGGAACGGGGTGCTGGCCGCCTATGGCACAGCCCTACGACGGCGTGAGGCCCTTTGGGGGGTGCTCTTCGCGCTCCCCTGGTTGTTGGGCCTGCTCATCTTCATCCTCGGCCCCATGCTTGCCTCGTTCTACCTGAGCTTTACCAAGTACGATGTCGTGCGCCCGCCGGAGTGGCTCGGCGCTGCCAACTACGTGCGCGCCTTCACCGAAGATGAACTCTTTTGGCCTTCGCTGGGGCGCACCTTCCGCTATGCCTTGGTGGTCGTGCCGGTGGGCACAGCCGGATCGCTCGCGCTCGCCATGCTCCTCAACCGGGGGCAGTCGGGCACAAACCTATTCCGCACCCTCTACTTTTTGCCCCACCTGACGCCGATCGT
This sequence comes from uncultured Litorilinea sp., assembly GCA_964655505.1. Classification (GTDB taxonomy): domain Bacteria; phylum Chloroflexota; class Anaerolineae; order Caldilineales; family Caldilineaceae; genus QEUY01. The sequence goes on from CAZZNG010000285.1 coordinate 1,940, forward strand.
CGCCATGGCGATCCTGTGGAAATGGCTGCTGCATCCATCGGTGGGGCCGGTTAACTATCTCTTGGGCCGGGTGGGCATCGACGGGCCGGGCTGGCTCTCCAACCCCAATTGGGCGCTCACATCGATGATCTTGATCAGTCTGTGGGCCTATCTGGGCGGCAACACCATGTTGATCTTCCTGGCCGGGCTGCAAGGCGTGCCCCAAGAGCTTTACGACGCGGCCAAAGTCGACGGCGCGGGCGGCTGGCACAGGTTCCGCCATGTAACCTTGCCCATGATCTCGCCCACCATGTTCTTCAACCTGGTTCTCGGCATCATCGGCGCGCTCAAAGTCTTTGCCCTGGCCTACGTCGCCACCGAGGGCGGCCCCTCCTGGGCCACCTGGTTCTATGCCCTCCACCTCTATCGCTGGTCTTTTGAATATTTTGACATGGGCTATGGGGCCGCGCTGGCCTGGATCTTCGCCGTGATCTTGATCCTGCTCACCGCGGTGCAGTTTTGGATCTCGCGCCGTTGGGTGCATTACGAAGGTGGGGAGCGTGAAGCATGAGCGTAGACAGCACTGTTCAAGCAGCCCCTGTGGGGGGGCATACCGCCACGCGCAGCCATGCCCGTCGCCAGCGGCTCGCCAATGGAGTCGCCTTGCTCGTCATGGCGCTGTTGGGCATCATGTTCATGTTCCCCTGGTTCTGGACGCTTTCCACCTCGCTCAAGCGCCCTGCGGAACTGTTCATCTTCCCGCCGCTCTGGGTTCCCGAACAGCCCCAGGTGGACAACTATCTCGAAGTCTTTCGCCAAGTCCCCTTTGGCCTCTGGTATTTCAACTCGATTGTGGTCGTCGTGCTTTCCACCGTGGGCGTGCTGATCACCGCCACGCTGGTGGCCTACTCCTTTGCCCGTTTTCGCTGGCCGGGCCGCAACCTCCTCTTTGCCATCACCCTGGGAACCATGATGCTGCCCAGCGAGGTCGTGCTCATCCCGCGCTATATCCTGTTCAAGAATCTAAGTTGGCTCAATACGACGCTGCCCCTGTGGGTTCCGGCCTGGTTTGGCGGCAGCGCGTTCATCATCTTCTTGATGCGCCAGTTCATTTTGTCGCTGCCGCGCGACTTTGACGAAGCCGCCACCATCGACGGGGCCAACCCGTGGCAGATCTTCCAGCACATCTTGCTGCCCTTGATGAAGCCGGTGCTTGCCACCGTCGCCATCCTCCATGTGATCTGGACGTGGAACGACTTCCTGGAGCCGTTGATCTACCTGGCTTCGCCGGAGAAATTCACGCTGGCGCTGGGGCTGCGCTACTTCAACGTGACCCCCGGCCAGCAATCATCGGGCATCCCCACCGAGCACCTGCTCATGGCATCGGTGGTCATGTCCACCCTGCCCATCATTCTCCTCTTCTTCGCCGCACAGAAGTACTTTGTGCAGGGCATCGTCATGAGCGGCCTGAAGGGGTAAGACAACTCGCGCCCTAACCTTGTGGGGAGTGCCAACCCGCCCGCAAGGTCAACACGGGTAGGCTTGCATCAACGTCAATCGATTCGCCTTCAACCCAAAGACTTCGCAACCCAAAGAGAGGAAACTGCTATGTCCGACCGTCAGACACTCAGCCGGCGTGATCTGCTCAAATTGTTCGGTTCGACGGGTGCGGGCCTGGTTGCCCTGGCCGCGTGCGCCCCGGCCGCGCCTGGCGCTGCCCCACAAGGTGAAGCAGCCGCGCCGGGCGGGCAGGAACGCATCGAACTGCGCTACATGGACCGCGGCGACGCGCTGGGCGAATTCATGCGCTACGCCAGCCGCCTCTATGAAGAACAGAACCCCAATGTCGTCGTGAAGAACGAAAGCACCGGCTGGACTGACCTGACCACCAAGGTTCCCACCTTTGTTGCCGCGGGAACCATGGCCGATCTCGCCTTCCAGCACAACGCGTTCATGCTGCCCGAAACAGCCAAAAAAGGCGCATGGATGGATATGGAGCCACTGGCCGAAGCCGACGGTCACGATTTTTCCATCTACTACCCCTTTGCCGTCAACGCGCTGCGCCTGGGGCCGGAAAATGAACTGGTCGCCATGCCGATGGGCATCCACATGGGCGAAAACGATGTCATGTGGAACGTGGAGATGCTGCAAGAGTTCGGCCTGCCCGAGCCGAGCGCGGAGATGTCCATCGACGAATTCCAGGAGTTGCTGATCCAAGTCCAAGAGCGGATGCCCGAAGGCGCTTTTGCCGCGGACTTCTCCAAAGGGTTCTGGGGCATGGAGGCTCACTCCCGCTCCTTTGGCGGCTACATCATCTCCAACGAACGCACCGAATCAGGCTTGGACCTGCCCGAGACGCGCGACGCGCACCAGTGGATGATCAACCTCATCCACCAGCACAAAGTCGTGCCCACGCGTGATGATGTCCTGGAGAGCGGCCAGTCCATGTTCTACACCGGCATGCTCGCCATCATCTCCAACACCGCGCCCAACGTGTGGGTCGGCTTCGACCAGGCCACCGAGGGGCGCTTTACCCTGGGCCACACCGTTTGGCCCCATGGCGGCGGCGGCAAGGTCGGCACCACCCCCAGCGTCGATTCCACCGTCATCTATGGGCAGACCCAATACCCCGACGAGGCGTGGGGGCTGGCGAAGCTGCTCTCCTCCTTCGAGATCTCCAAATACGCGGCCATGTCGGAAAATCACATGACCCCGGGCGCGGTGATCGAGGCGTGGCACGACCAAGAGGTGTGGGATGCCAACCCGCCCTACCAGAACCTAGCCCTCTTCTGGGACACGCTCAACCTCGAAGACACGGGCACAGTGCCCGTCCCGGCCAACACGCGCCGCGGCGAGTTCTGGGATCTCTACACCAACGAATGGGACGCGCTGCGCGAGGGCGATAAACCCTTTGACGACGCCAACATCGGCAAGCTCGACGCCGATCTCCAGGCCATCCTGGACAAGCCCGTGCCCTAAGCGAAACTGACCCGGCGGACAGATCTTCCCGGACGCTCCGAGCGTCCGGGAAGATCACCCGGCTCACCAACCGCCAACCTGCACAGGAAACTGAGCAAACGATGAGCATGTCAACATGAGCAGGTCAACAGCCATGCCCGACCTGGCTTGGTTCCGTACCCATCTCTTAGACGAGATTCTACCCAACTGGCTCGCCGCGGTCACCGAACAAGGGCTGTTCCTGCCCCACTTCGACCGCGCCTGGCAGCCGATGGCGCGCAACAGCGGCACGCTTGTCTCTCAAGGCCGCCTGCTCTACAACTTCTCCCAGGGCTACGCGTTGACCCGCGATCTCGCCTACCTGGACGCGGTGCGCGGCGGCGCGGCCTTCCTCCTGCGCCATTTCCGCGACCCGACCCACGGCGGCTGGTACTGGTCATGCAGCCTGGACGGCGACGTGCTGGAGCCGCGCAAAGACAGCTACGGCCACGCCTTCATCCTGTTGGGCCTGGCCCATGCCTACCGCTGCACCGGCGACCGCGCCTTGCAAGAGGCCATGATCCACACCTGGGAGGTGCTGGCGCAGCACTTCCGCGATGAACAGGGCGGCTTTCGCTGGCGCATGACCCAAGAATTCGCAGAAGCCGAACACGTCAAATCCCAAAACCCGGTCATGCACATCTTCGAGGCGCTGCTGGCCGCGGGCACAGTGGGCGGCGTGCCCCAGATGCTTGACCATGCGCGGCAGGTGGGCGACTTTGTGCTGACCAAGCTGGTGCGCACAGCCGATCGGCGTCTGCCCGAAGTCTATGACACAGGCTGGCACGAACTCCCCGCGCAAAGCACCGAATCGGGCGAGCGCGGCGGACGGCTCGACATCGGCCACGCCTTTGAATGGGCCTATCTCACTGCCCATGCCGCGGAACTGGGCTTTCCTGCCCATTACCTGGACTACGGCAACAGCTTCATTGCCTATGGCCTGGCGCTGGGCTTTGACTGGCAGGCAGGCGGCATCTATTCGCCCGCGTCGCCCACAGGCCAGATCAGTGTGCAGCATAAAGGGTGGTGGGAGCAGTGCGAGACCATCCGCGCCCTGCTGCACTATGTAATCCGCTACCGGCGCAGCGACCTGCTTGAGCCGCTGCAAAAGACCCTGGCCTTTGTCCAGCGCGACCTGATCGACCCCGACTTCGGCGGCTGGTATCAAGCCGCGGGGCCAAACCTGCCGCCCAAGACGCGCGAGAAAGGCCACGAATGGAAACTGGATTATCATATCGTGGGCATGTGCATGGAGGCGATCCGTCTGGCCGAGCAAGCGCCCGCGCCATAATCCACTTCCGGGGAGTTTCAAACTTACTTCGCGGACGTTCGATGCATGTTGGGAAATGAGCCGGAAGGTAAATTCCCGCATGAATGGAACTACCCGATTGATTTCTTAATGCCCATACAGCGTCCGCGAAGCTCATTCCAAAAATCACAGAGAGAACCACAGAAAGGCTGTTGTGCATGCAGTACCGCAAGTTAGGTCAAAGCGATCTGGAGGTGTCCGTCTATGCCCTGGGCTGCTGGCCCTTTGCCGGGGGCAGCTTCTGGGGCGAGCAGGATGACAACGACTCCATCGCCGCGGTCCACGCCGCGCTGGACGCGGGCATCAACTTCTTTGACACGGCAGAAGCCTACGAAGCGGGCAAATCCGAGCGAGTGCTGGGCAAAGCCCTCCTGGGCCGCCGCGACCAGGCCATCATCGCCACCAAAGTCGCGCCCAACCACCTGGCCGCCGCGGATGTGGTCGCCGCGTGCGAACAGAGCCTGCGCTACCTCCAGACCGACTACATCGACCTCTACCTGATCCACTGGCCCAACTGGAACGTCCCCCTCGAGGAGACCGTGGGCGCGCTGGAGCGGCTCAAGCAGGACGGCAAGATCCGCGCCATCGGCGTCTGCAACTTTGGCGTGCAGGACTTGACCGAGATCCTCCAACTGCACCCCATCGTCACCGACCAACTGCCCTACAGCCTGCTCTGGCGCGTGGTCGAGCGCGAGATTCTGCCCGTCTGCCGCCAGCATGACGTGGGGCTGATGTGCTACAGCCCGCTCTCTCAAGGGCTGCTCACCGGGCGCTATGCCACAGCCGCCGACGTGCCCGAAGGCATTGCGCGCACCCGCTATTACAATCACACGCGCTCCCCGCTCAGCGAGCATGGCGAGGACGGCGCAGAAGAAGAAGTCTTTGCCGCGCTGAAGGGGATCCGCCGCATCGCAGACGAGCTAGGCCAGTCCATGGCCGCGGTATCGCTGGCCTGGCTGCGCCAACAGCCGGGCGTGGCGACCATCCTCGTCGGCGCGCGCAACGCGCAGGAGGTGCAGCTCAACCTGCCCGCGCTCCAAGTGGAGTTGACGCCCGACGTGATCCAGGCGCTCAACGACCTGACCGAGCCGGTCAAGCAAAAGCTGGGCAACAACCCCGACATGTGGCGCACCCCCTCGCGTATGCGCTAGCGCGCGCTCATCCGGAACGTTCGCCCCGCAACGTTCGACAGTGCTGATCAAAAGCGCCGCCTACTACACCAGCAGGCGGCGCTTTACTTACTATTTCAAGAGCGGATGCGGTTCCGCTTGATTACTCCGGCTTGACTACTCCGGCCATTTGTCGTCCGGCCGCCAGAAGCCCAGTTTGGGCGTATTCCACTCGTCGGTGGGTTCAAACAGACCGCTGGGCGGGCGCAGGT
>CAZZNG010000286.1:0-7572 GCA_964655505.1 uncultured Litorilinea sp.
CCGTTCAACGCTTCACCTATTCGACGCGGAACTCTCTCACCATGCCGCGCGCCAGATGGGGAATGCCTTCCGGTTCGCCGATGAAGCAGATCACTGCGTAGTGACCAGCATCCAGGTCGACCAAAACCAAATCAGTCGCGACCTCGCCCGCCGATGCAGACGTGACGCCGATGAACTGGAGGCCATCAGGAAGCTCTCCCTGCCGTACAGCCTCCATGTCTGTCCCTTCGGGCAGGCGAAAGACCACAAATTCATGTGGATAGTCGCCCACATTGGCAGCATGGAAGACAACGGTACTGCCGGGGGCAAAACTCGTCTGGCTCAACTCGAAGGCAAAGTCCGTCATATGCACATCCACCTCGGTGTAGTCACCTTCGAGCGTCACGGGCAGCGGCTCCAAGTCCGACAACAACAGCCGGCCATCTACCTCTGTGAATATCCACCGCTCATGCACCAACATATGCGCGCCTACCTCGCGGCGGTAGCGCAGTTCGACACTGAAGCGCCCCGGTTCCAACTGCTGAGCGTTGCCGATCGACTCCACGACAAAGGGCGGGAAGTCCGTAAACGCATACTGCGCGGCCTCCGGATCGGAGAGGCCAAACTCAGCTTGTATAAACGCGGGCGTTGCCTGGCTCACAGCATCACTGTATTGGCTTGCATTCATGCAGTTGACGATATTCTGCGCCACCGCGAGCGCATCCTGCGCAGAATATGCCTCTGTCTCTGCTGTAAAGGTCGATGGCGGCAAGCATTGGGCTTGGGCGGATACCTCGTCCGCGGCAGGCGTTTGGATAGCTGTGCTGCACCCTGTACTGACCAGCGCAACCAAAAGCATCAGCAGGGCAAAGCGAACAAACGATAGGCGGCTTGCTCTCTGACCCAATTGAATCACCTTGTCCTTTCTAAGACAGGTATGTCTCAACCATTCAGCGACAGCAAAAGAATCTCACTGACTAAGGCAATTACGCACAGAATGGGACAGGGTTTCATGCTGGGTGGCGCACCGTGGCAAGTGTGCACTGTGGCAAGTGTGCACCGTGGCAAGTGCACCGTGGCAAGTGCACCGTGGCAAGTGCACCGTGGTGTGTACATAGTGCGCATGAAAAAAGGCTGCCAACGCCGATGTGGTATCGACGCGGCAGCCCCCAAGGCTGAATGCGACCGCACAGCACCCACTACGCTAGGCGGCCTCTGCTTCCTCTAGCCTGTATCCATTGTTGCGGCGCGCCAGCAACTTCCAGAACAATTCGGACACGCCCCACGCAATCACATTACGCGCTCCGTCAATTGGGCGCACGCGCGTGTTGTGGAACGCGGTAAAGCGCCAGGCGCCTTCCTGCTTGACCGCGACAAGGGTCTGGATCGACAAGCGCCCTGGTTCCGGCTCCTGCTTACCCGCCATGATCGTGTTGCCCATCATATGCACAAGCACCACATCTGGGGACAGCGCGCGCAGGCTGAGAATTCGCGCGGTGAGGCGCGACCCCTTGAGCCACTTCTCGAAAAGCGGCTTGTGGACGGCGATGATCTCGTCATGGCCTTTCTGCAATACGCCGTCAAAGGCCACATAGTCGGCGTCGGGCGTGAACAAAGCGGCATACGCCTCGGCATCCCCCGCGGCCCAGCAAGCCAACAGTTGTTCAACTAGCTCGCGAATGGCGGTTTCATCTGTTGGGTGTATCATCTTGACTCCTCTCTGTACTTGACTCTGAGAAGAACTACCCACTAATTAACTTAGATGCTAAACTAAAAAGAGGGTACACCAAATTAGCTTATCGGCCAAACATCTTATCACATGAGATATTTACGCAGTAACAGAAAAAAGGTTTCAACGTGGAGCAAGAAGAATCAAAACAGGCAGATGAACGCCGCGACCAGTTAATGCAGGTGTTTTTGCGGGAAATCAGCCGCATGAGCACATGGACGGTGGTATTCCACGGCGCGGTGGCGACGCGGTTGGGCCTCAACCCGACCGATCTCAAGTGTGGCGGCGTATTGCGCGAGACAGGCCCGATCACCGCGGGCGAATTGGCAAGGCTGACGGGGCTGACCACCGGCGCGATCACGGGCGTCATCGACCGGCTGGAGAAGCGCGGCTTTGTGCGCCGTGTCGACGACCCCAACGACCGGCGGCGTGTGATCATCGAGCCTATCGAGGAACGGGCTGGTAGCAAAGATGTACAGCAGTTGTTTGCGCCGCTCGGTGCTGCAACGACAAGTCAGATGCTGGGCCATTACTCCGAGGCGGAGATGGAACTGTTGCTCGACTTTATCAGGCGCGGCACAGAGTTGATGAAGGAGCAGACCGCGCGCCTACAGCAGCGCGAATGACACTCAGTGCGCTAGCGCCCCGGCTCTATCTCCGGCTCAATCTCTAGCGCCTCCCCAGCAGGGACGGTGTTGAGCGTGCGCGTCGCCAGGATGACAATCGAATAGAGGTAGGCGATGACCACCGCAACAGCCACAGCCGTGATGCGGTTGGCCGGAAAGAGGAGCCAGAAAAGCGTTGCCAAAGCAGTACGCAGACAGGCGTGGATCGTGCCGACAGGATGGTCGAGAATCCACGAAAAGACAATCCAGTGCAGCCCAACGGCAATGCCCAGGCTCAGCGGGAAGACGTCCACAGCATCGTGCACGATCAGCACGATATGCACGGGCCAGAGCAGATTTACCATCAACGTAGACAACCCCATGAGCCGGGCAAAGGGATTGGTATTGCCAAAGAGCCGTTCGCCGCGCCATCTGGCAATCAAAGCGCCCAGGGGCATGATCGCGCCCGAGCCGATAAGCGTGAACAATATGGCCGGACGGAGCGGCAGCAGCCATCCGGCGACGGCAACCGCTGCCCAATAGATCGCCCCCGCGATGGGCATGGCAAGCGACCGGCCTGCCTGCCGATCATAGTCCGCGCGCAACGCGGCGAGATTCATTTGTTCCATATCAACTGTTCCGTATCCATCCTACCCTCTGCTTGTCTTTTTACGGGCCAATGCGTCCCCCTCTCCCTTGCTGCAACGAAACCACCGGCTCGACAGTTCCGATACTGCCGTTGCACACAGCGCCATTCAGCCGCGCGCAGTCCCCTAAACCAACATCGCTTTGGCTCATGCCGCGGCGGCGCGATAATGTAATGTCACGCGCATCGGTGCAGGCAGGCGCGCTGCATGGACGCACGACCGAGATAGAGGCTGGATAATGACAAAGAAAGGGGCGGATGTTGCGGGTTCTTATCTCCGGTGGTGGGCTGGCCGGTCTGACACTGGCCTATTGGCTACAACAGGACGGTCACACGCCAGTTGTCATCGAAAAGGCCGAATCAATCCGCCGCGACGGCTACGGCATCGACTTCTTTGGCACAGGTTACGAGGTGGCCGAGCGCATGGGCATTGTCGAATGGCTGGCCGCGCATAAGCTGCCCGCCAAGGCCCTGGCCTACGTAGACGAGCAGGGCAAGACAGTTGCCAAGTTGGATATTAGCCTGATGGAAAAGGTCATGCACGGTAAATATCTGCCGCTGATGCACTGGACGCTGGAGGAGGCTCTCTACAATGCGCTGTGCGATGTGTCTGGCAATCAGGAGCCGGTGCGCTTCGGCTGCTCGATCCAGGCGCTTGAAGAGCGCGGCGATGGGGTTGACGTGACCTTTGACGACGGCACGCGCGACCGCTTCGACCTGGTGGCGGGTGCAGATGGCATCCACGCCAACACGCGGCGGTTGGTCTTTGGGCCGGAGGAGCAATTTGCCCACTTCCTGGGCTATTACGTGGCGTGTTACAAACTGCCCGATCGCTATGGCTTGGGGCCGACGTGGCAGAGCTATACCGAACCCAAGCGTCAAGTGGGGGCCTATTGCAGCGACAAGCCAGGCGAGATCATCACCCTGTTCATGTTCGAGGCCGAGGACGAAGGGCCGATTCCCGCGGGCGAACGGCTGGCGCGGCTCTGCCGTGAATTCGATGGCATGGGCTGGCTTACGCCGCGGCTGTTGGCCGATGCGCCCGCGCCGGAGACGATCTTTATGGACACCGTGACCCAGATCCACATGCCCACCTGGCACAAGGGGCGCGTGGTGCTGGTGGGCGATGCGTGCAGTTGTATGACGTTGATTTCAGGCCAGGGCGCGTCCATGGCGTTGGGGGGCGCGTATCTGCTGGCCCAGGCGCTGCGCGACCAGGCCGATCACGCAGCGGCCTTCCGCCACTATGAGGCACAGGTGCGCCCGGCCATCGAGAAGCGGCAGAAAAGCGCGCGCGACTTTGCCAAAGCGTTTGTCCCTCACACGAAACTTGAGCTGCTTGTGCAGCAGATTGTCATGAAGGTGGTCCTGCGCGAAGCCTTCATTCCCCTGCTGCGCCGCCAGTTCGTCGCAGGCAGCCTCCTATCCGGCGCAAGCTAGCCCGCTCGCCGCGCGCTGGCCCCTTAGCGCACCGCTTCCGCGGCCACTTCAAAATAGCCCTGCGCGTACTGTTCGACGGCAGCGTAGTCCAACTCCACCCCCAAGCCGGGCCGTTCGGGCAGGATCGCCCCTGCGTCGCGATACTGCATGCGCGGGGTGACCAGCGTATGCTCGCGCACCCACTCGCTGCACAAATCGCTGGCAAGCAGGCAGTTGGGCACACAGGCCGACGCGTGCAGGCGTAGATGCTGGAGCACGCCCATCTCAATCGAACTCCCCTGCCAACAGTCCTTGTTGTTAAACTCGGCCACAGTCGCCATGCGCTGGAATTCGACGGTCGAGCCGCCGCCGAGGTTGTAGGCATCGGCCAGGTCTTCGCGCATGGCGTGGCGGAAGATGTCTCCCCGTCGCGGGTGGCAGATGATCGTCAGCGGGCTGTATTGGCGCGCACGCCGCCAATCGTCTTCGACGGTGTAAGGAAAGGGGTCTTCGATCTGGATGGGGTTGGGCAGCGCGGCCAGCGCTTCAAAGTAGCGTGCGCTCTCGCGCAGCGAACGCCAGGCATACATCGGGTCAATGGTGAAGCGGAAGTCGTGGGGCACATCTTGGGCAATCTCCAAGAGCGCGTGCACCGTGTCGCCTGTGCTGTCGCACTTCATCTTCATGCCTTGCAAGCCCAGATCAACCGCCTCGCGCACCAGCGCGGCCATGGTCTTAGCGTCGGGCCGGTTGGCCCAGAAGTCGGCGGAGACCACATCGCGCACCGCGCCGCCCATGAGCCGGTGCGCGGGCAGCCCGGACGCCTTGCCCACGGCATCATACCAGAGCGATTCCATGAGGAAATAGGCGCGCGACCCTGCGGCCTGCCACGACCAAAAGGGATAGCTCATGGGCAGGCCATTGGCCGCGCGATCTTCCATCCAGACCGTTGCTGGGTTCATGGCTAAGAGGTCGCGGCCCAGCAAATCATGCAGCGTGGCCTCGACCGCGGCGCGGCTATGGCTGCGGTCTGCCTCGCCCAATGCCGTGAAGCCTGCAGAGGTTTCCCCTTCGACCAAAAAGACCGGTATTTGGGGCCAGCGGCCATTGTCCCGATAAAGCGTCCCCTTGGAGGGGGCTGCGCCGATGATATCTTGGCGTGCAGGGACAACCACTTGCCACACTCGAAACTTGGTAAAGCGTAACGGCTGCGTAGACATGCGAGCGCTTTCCTTTCTGGTTTGGCAGGCGCAGCGTGCAGGTTAACGATAGCACTGGCTAACAACAGTACTGGTGAATGACGCGGCGCGCTGCGGTGGGGCTGGGTAGGTGGGTTATGGAATGGACAATATGGGTAAGACGATATGGGTAAGACGGTATGAGTAAGACGGTACGGGTAAATGGTAGACGGATTGGGACAGGTTGACAAGCGTGCCGCTGGCAAACGTGAAGGTCGATCAGTTTCTAGGTTGGTTCGGTTGGTTTGTGTGGAGGTTACGCCACGCGCTTCAGCGCGGCCTGAGACCAGTACGCAGGGGAACGGTCGCAGGGGAGACTGAATCGGCTGCTGAATCGGCTGTGGCGGTACAAGGGTTTAGGCCGGCGGGAATGGAGGCCCACCACGCTGGAGGGTTGCAGGCGTCGAACTGAGCGGTATGTACGTTTGCAGGCATTAGCTGCGGCGGGGCAGTCGGGCTGCCTGTGGGGTCGTCGGCCCCGGCAGACACAGTTGTCCACCACCACAACCCCACTAAGATCATACCAGTTAAAACGACGCGCCAGAATCGCTGCCACTGCATTGCGTTTTCTATCCTTCGACTTTGGTTTAGCAGGCTGGATCAGCCTGCGCTGGCAATTTATACCAATATACAGCGATTCTATATAGAAAGATTCGGACCGATTTCAGACGCGCGCCCTACAGTTTTTTATGTCAATCCGATTCGGCGCTTGGCTCATCCGGGTAGACGCGCCAGCCCAGCCCCGCGGCATCGGCAGCGGCAATGTCGTCCAGGGGCAGCTTGATGTACTTGCCTGTCGCGCTGACCGCGACGGTGCCATCGGGCAAATAGAGTTCCGCGGTCGCCTCGAAAACACGGCTGCGCTCACGCGTGATGCGCCCTTGCGCGGTTAACTCGACCGTCAACGGGACCGGCGCATGGTAGCGCAGCGCCAGATCGACGGTCACGCCCCACACAGGCGGGTCAAGCGCGGCCTCGCCCATGGTCACGCAGCGCGCCATGACCTCGTCGAGAATCCCGGCGGAGACGCCGCCGTGCATACGTCCTGGGTAGCCTTGGTGTACATCGCGCCCGCGGAAGCGCGCCAAGATGGCGGGCGTGCCGTCGTCTTCGCTTGTCTCATAGAAGGCCACTTGCGCGCCTGCAACGTTTTTCACGCCGCAGATGAAACAGTTATCGCTGTTCGGTTGTTTGTGCATAAGATACTGAATGGGTGATAAAACTGAATGGTCTGAATAGCAATGAATCGCAGAGCTAGGCCGCGGCTAACGCCAGGTGGCATCCAGCACGCGCAGCCAATTGCCATAGGCGATCTGGCGCAGCGCCGCGTCGTCATAACCGGCTGCGGCCAGCGCGTCCATCAACTTGGGCAGCCCCGCGGCGTCGCGCAGGTCGCCGGGCATGGTCGCCCCGTCAAAATCAGACCCCAGCGCCACATGATCGATGCCCATGCGCTCGACCATATAGTCGACATGGCGCACAATCTCGGTCAGCGAAGTTGTAGCGCCGTCGCGCTGCCCGTCGGCGCGCAGAAAACCGACGTGGAAGTTCACGCCGACGATGCCGCCCGAATCGCGCACCGCGTCCAGCTGACGGTCGGTCAGGTTGCGCGCCGACGCGCACAGGGCGTGCGCGCCCGAATGGGTGGCGACCAGCGGCGCATCTGACAGCTTGGCGACATCCCAAAAGCCCTTCTCATTGAGGTGAGAGAGGTCGACAAGGATGCCCAGCCGATTGCACGCCGCCACCAACGCCTTGCCCGCATCGGTCAGCCCCGGCCCGATATCGGGCGAACTGGGGAATGCAAAGGGGACACCTGTGCCAAAGATGTTGGGACGGCTCCAGGTAATCCCCAACGAGCGCAGCCCGGCCTGATAGAGCACTTCCAGCGCGTTCAGGTCCGCGTCGATGGCCTCTGCGCCTTCGATGTGAATGATCATGGCAAAGGTTCCATCG
>CAZZNG010000287.1:0-7539 GCA_964655505.1 uncultured Litorilinea sp.
ACCGGCGGCTGCGCGGGCAGCGTGTCCCAAATAGCTTCCGTTGTCTCGGCTGTATCGGTTATCACAGGCGCTTCCGGCTCTGGTGCTTCCGCTACAGGCACGTCCGTGGGCGTCGCTTGTGCGACAGGCGGGACCTCATCGCTCTCCGTCTCGTCCGGTGCAGGCGGCGGCGTACTTGGCTCCGTCACGCTTGGCTGTGCGACATCGGGCTGTGTCACATTGGGTTGTGGCGTGGGTGCAGGTTGGTTGGCAGGGCCACAGCCCACCAACACAATCAACATCAACAGAACAACAATCAAACGCATGGTTCAGTCTCCCTCCTGAATCGACAAACGTGTGGGTAAGACGCCGCCATGCGCTAGATTGTTTCATTGATTGCGCCCGCCGGGCCAAGCTGGACACCTAGCCCGCCACAACACTCGACGTCAAACTTCCCTTCCTAATCACTCGCGCCTACATACGGCCCTTCAATCGACTCTGCCAAGCGCATCATCGCGTCGTAACGAGCCTGGACTTCAGGGTCAGCAGTGCCCGCGGGCAGGTCTTGGCGCAACGCCTCCATCTCCTGAGTATGTTCAGCGCGGCCTTCAGGGGTACAATAATGTTCTCCTCGGCGTGCAGCCTCCCATTCCGCCGCCATGTTGGGCGGGAAGAGCGAATCAGTCATCCCAAAGCCTTTGATCAAGGGATGGTTTGGCATATCTACAGCAATGATGATACGGGGCGTCGTGGTGAAAAACATCGCATCGCTGCAATACCAACTGGCTTGTGGAAAAAAGCCCATGAGCAGCACCCCTTCACGCACCTCTTGGCACAGTTCGGCCCGCTGCGCTTCACAAAACTCCTGGGCAGTTCGTGTGTCGAATCCTTTTTGATCGGTATACATGGACCCTCGCCCTTCACTAAAGTCAGCGCTGCGCCCGCCCATTCCTGGTCCTGTATAGATTTCACCCATATAGTATTCGTACAGCACGCCCGCGTAGCTGCCTAGCCGCAACGCTGTCCGTTCAATCTCGCCCATAAAGACCGGGTACTCGAAGCGCATCTGCAGCAGGCGATCCTCACAGCGGTAAAAATTCCCTTGCAGCGTGCAATAGACAAATGGTTCGACAGGAACGGAGGTCGGCCCCGGTGTCGGTGTACTTGTCGGCGAAGGCGTCAGCGTGGGCAGCAAAGAACGGGTATACACCGGCGTGGGTGAAGGAAACAAGATAGGGGGCGCTGTCGCTTGCAGCGTCAGGTATGGCGTCGGCAGCGGGGATGTGGCAGCAGAAACCACCGTGGCATGGTTGCAGCCGGACAACAGAAACAGGCACAACAAGAGCATCAATGTATAGCGCATGGGGGACTCCCGTACAAGTGGAAAGAGGATTTTCAGGTATAACGTCCGTCCGTCTCCTGAAGTTTCACCGACAGGCGAATTCTGCATCCGGCGGCGCACCGTCAAACCGGGTCGGGTCTGCTATACTAGAGTTGGTTGACCCGTCCGCCGTGAAGCCATTCAAGCTGTCGAGTAGGTTCGCATGTTACCGCTCTTTTCCGAATACGCTGACCTGGACGCGGTGCGCCAAGCGTGCGACCGCTGTATGCGCTGCACACTGAGCGCCAGCCGCAACAAGGTTGTCTTTGGCGCAGGCGATCCCCACGCCCGCCTCATGTTGATCGGTCAAGGCCCCTCGCTCACCGACGACCGCACCGGCCTGCCCTACAGTGGCCCTGCGGGGGAATTCCTCGACACCGCATTGGCCCAGGCCGGCTTGAGCCGCGACAGCGTCTGGCTCACCAACCTGCACAAGTGCGTCGCCACCAAGCCCGCGGGCGAAAGCGGCCGCGCTGAACAGCGCCCGCCCAAAGCCGACGAGATCGCGGCCTGCGACCATTGGCTCGAACAGGAGCTATTTTGGATCAAGCCCGCGGTGATCGTCGCCATCGGCGGCCCCGCGGCCCAAGTGCTCCTGGGCAAAGACTTTCAACTGACCGAACAGCGCGGCGTCATCTTGCCCGGCCCCCACGGCATCCCCACGCTGGCAACCTATCAGCCCACCTACCTCAAACGTCTGAGCCAGTGGGATCGGCCCACTGCGGTGCAGGGCTGGCGCGATCTAGTGGCCGATCTGCGCCGCGCCCATGCCCACGCCGTTCAAGCCTAGAACCCTTTGCCCATGGATCACGCCATGCGCCTGCCCGATTATGCCGCGGCCCGGCGCTACCTTGAACAGTTTGTCCCCGGCCCCGGCCAATTTACGCCGCCCGACCTGGCCCTGGCGCGCACCGTGGCGCTCATGCACGCGCTGGACGACCCGCAAGAGGCGCGCCCGGTCATCCACCTGGCAGGCACATCGGGCAAAGGCTCAACCGCCACCCTCTTGGCCGCCGTTCTGGCTGCCCACGGGCTGCGGACCGGCCTGGGGCTGTCGCCCCATGTGCGTTCACTGACCGAGCGCATCCAGCTTAACGGCGCGGCCATCGACCCCGCGCGCTTCACCGCGGCGGTCGCGGCTGTGCAGCCTGCCGTCGAAGCCGTGTCCGATGGGCCATATGGCCCGCCCTCCTTCTTCGAGATCACCATTGCCATCTCCTATCTGGTCTTTGCTGGCCGCGTGCCCGGCTGCGCGCCGGTGGATGTGGTGGTGATGGAAACCGGGCTGGGCGGGCGCACCGACGCCACCAACGTCGTGCGCCATCGCGACAAGATCGCGCTCTTCACCGCCATCGACCTCGACCACACGGAGCTATTGGGCGACAGCGTAGCCCAAATTGCGCGGGAGAAGGCAGGCATCGTCCAACCTGGCAACACGGTCATCAGCATCCATCAACAGGCCGCGGTAAAGACAGTGCTAGAGCAGGTCTGCCGAAGCCAGGCCGCCGCGCTAACCTGGTTCGATCCGGCGACCCAAATCCGGCGCGTGCGTCCCGGCCTCACCCATGTGACCTTTGACCTTGCATGGCATGGACGGCCCGCGGCAGCGGACATGACCTGGCGCGATCTCACGGTGAGCCTGGGCGGCGCGCACCAAGCCGCCAACGCAGGGCTGGCCCTTGTCGCCGCGCGCCATCTGCTCGCCCGCCAGCGCCGCGGCCTCGACGCGCAAGCCGTGCGCGCCGCGTTCGAAACGATTGCCATCCCTGGGCGCATGGACCTCCAGCATATCGGCAATCAGCCTGTCCTGCTCGACGGCGCGCACAACCCGCAGAAGATGGAAGCGCTGGTCAAAGCGCTGACCGCGGCCAACCCTGCCGCGACCTTTTGCTTTATCCTCGCGCTCAAAGAGGGCAAGGACACAGACGCGGTCTTGCAGCGGCTGCTGCCCCATGCCGCGCACATCGTCGTCACCACGTTCGACAACCGTGATCAGGGAATGCACGTCCAGGCTATACAGCCGGAGCGCCTCGCGGCCCGCCTGTCGGCCCTGGGCTACACAGATTTCGAAGTGGCCGCGCAGATGGATGCTGCGCTGCACGCCGCGCGGCGCTGGAGCGCAGCCCATGCCATCGAGACCCCCATTGTGATCACCGGCTCGCTTTACCTCCTGGCCGAAGCCTACGCCGCGGTTGAAAAGGCGCAGCAAAGCGGCAGCGAGTAGCCTCCAGCAGCAGGATCTCTCCGCAAGATTAGGCATTTGGGACTTGAAAAAAGCCAATTGACAGCCTCACCCTCCGCCGGGTATACTGCCAAGCTAACCTCACCCTGTTGATTCATTTCACCTGTTTGCTCCGGTGTTTCGTGCGACGGCAGCCCGTCGCGCAAGCATAGATTGGCCCATTGTCCTCTAACAATGGCACGGCATCGGCTCTGAATTGAATAAGGAGGCACGTATGGAGAAACGCTTGCGCTGGGCTATGCTCTTGCTAGCCCTTAGCGCGCTCTTGGCTTTGGCCGCTTGTACTGCCGCACCCCCAACAGGGGTCGAGATCCAACCTCAAGCAACCGGCGGAGCCGGTGAGGAGACCGGCGGGCAAGCCGCTGCGCCCGAAGGCGAAAAGGTCATTGTCTTTGGCCTCTATCAAGAACCGGAGATCCTCAACGGATACCTGCGTACCCAAACAGCAGCGACCGATGTCGCGGCGCTCTCGGATGAAGGGCTGCTCGACGTGGACCCGGAGGGCAACTTCATCCCCGACCTGGCGCTGGAAGTCCCCACCGTTGAGAATGGCGGCGTGTCCGAAGACGGGCTGACCATTACCTACCACCTGCGCGAGGGGCTGCTTTGGTCCGACGGCGAACCGTTCACCTGTGACGACGTGGTTTTCACCTGGGAAACGATCATCAACCCAGAGAGCGGCGCGGTGGTGACGACGGGCTACGACCAAATCGAATCCATTACCTGCCCGGACGATAACACCGTTGTCATCCAATACGCGTCCTTCTATGCGCCCTTCCTCACCCGTTTCCCGTCCATCTTCCCCAGACACGCCACCGGCGACCCCGCGGACATGGTCAACTGGGACTATAACTGGAATCTCGTCGGAACCGGCCCCTTCCGCATGGAGGAGTGGATTCGCGGCGACCGCATGGTCTTTGTCAAGAATGAAAACTTCCGCGGCTATCCTGACCTGCCGCTGGTAGACCGCATTATCATTCGCATCATCCCCAGCCGCGAGGTAGGCAAGGCGTTGATCACCTCCGGCGAGATCGACATCCTGTGGGATCTGACAGAAGCGGATGTGCCCGAGTTTGAAGCCGATCCGAACATCGTCGTCCACTCTCGCCCCGGCCCCGGCACAGAGCGCCTAGTCTTGAACCTGGGCGATCCCACCATCGACGCCACAGACGATCCCAACGCCAACCCCCACCCGCTGCTGGCTGATTTGCGCGTGCGCCAGGCGATCCAGGCGGGCATCGACAAACAGTTTATCGTCGACGAACTGCTCTTTGGCGAAACCACTGTGGGATCGAGCGAGTTGAGCTTGGGCTGGGCCAAATGCGACATTCCGATCTCGCAATATGACCCCGAACTCGCTATGTCACTGCTGGATGAAGCCGGTTTCACCGATGAAGACGGCGACGGCGTGCGCGAATGTCACGGCTGCCAGCACGCCGAAGAAGGCACGCCGCTGCGCCTCAAGCTGCAGACCACATCGGGCAACCAACTGCGCGAGGAAACCGAGCAGATCATCCTGGAAATGATGGCCGAAATTGGCATTGAAATGTACATCGAGAACGTGCCCAGCGCCGAACTCTTCGGCAGTTGGGATGCAGGCGCGTTCCGCAAGCATGGTCACTTTGACATCGTGATGTACACCACCAACGACGGCATCGACCCCCATGAGCAGATGTTCGGCTACTTCCATAGCTCCCAGATCCCGGTGGAAGCCAACGCAGGCGAAGGCTTCAACTACAGCCGATGGATCAACGAGGCAGCCGACGCCGCGCTGGCGGTTGCAGGCTCCACGCCCAACACCGCTGAACGCGTTGCCGCCTATCAGACCGTGTGCGAACAGGTAGACGCCGAGCTACCTCACATCTTCCTGTACGACCGGGCCGAAATCCACCTCACCCGCGCCAATATCAGCGGCTTTGAGGTGACCCCCTGGTCTGCCCAGATGTGGAACGCCGAATACTGGGATAAGGAATAGCGCGCTGCGTATAGATCTTCCCGGAAGCGCCATAACTTCCGGGAAGATCTTGCTGGAGAAGTCCCTTGATTCATTACATTATCCGTCGCTTGCTCCAAGCCATCCCCCTGCTCATCCTGATCAGTATGGTTGTCTTTGGGCTGATCTCGCTTGCGCCGGGCGGCGTGGGCATGATGTATGAAGGCAACCCCGGCATCTCCGCCGCGGACGCCCAGCGGCTCGAAGCGCAGTTGGGGCTGGACAAGCCTGTCCACATTCGTTACCTCAACTGGGCGCAGCGGGTGCTGGTTGGCGATTGGGGCACAAGCTTTGTCACGCGCCGCCCCGTGCTGGACGAAATTGCCGCGCGCCTCCCCTACACGCTGCAACTGATGAGCGTGGCCTTTGTCGTGACCCTGATCATCGCTATTCCCATCGGCATCCTCTCCGCGCTGCACCAATATTCAGCCTTTGACCACATTGCGACCTTTCTGGCCTTTGTGGGCCAGGCCATCCCCATCTTCTGGTTCGGGCTGCTGCTGATCATCTTCTTCAACGTCTTGCTCAACAACCCTGTCAGCCCGTCGCAGGGGTTCGCCTGGCGTCACCTTGTCGACTGCACCGACTGCGCGCCCTTGATGCCGGGCGGCGGCATTGCGCCCTATACAGCCGGAACCCCCACCCTGGGCCAGCGCATCCACCACATGATCCTGCCCGTTGCCATGCTGGCGCTTTTCGGCGCGGGCACCTATACGCGCTACATGCGCGGGCAGATGCTCGAAGTCATCCACCTGGACTATGTACGCACCGCGCGCGCCAAGGGGCTGCCGGAGCGCGCTATCGTCTGGCGACATGCCATCAAAAACGCCATTACGCCCGTCATCACCGTCATTGCCCTGGAACTGCCGGGCCTCTTTGGCGGCGCGCTCTTTACCGAGACGATCTTCTCTTGGCCGGGCATGGGCCGACTCTTCTATCAACACGCCGAGCGCAACGACTACCCCATTCTGATGGGCATTGTCATGTTCAACGCCGTCTTGATCATTCTCTTCAACCTCTTGGCGGACCTGGCCTATGCCTATTTGGACCCGCGCGTGCGCTATGATTGAGTTCAACACCCTGCAAAGCCTATGAGCACACGGACATTGACCCTGGGCACTGCCCTGCCGGTCACGCAAGAGCGCACCATGCGCAGCCTCATCTGGCGGCAGTTTCGCCGCCATCAGATGGCTGTATTGAGCACCTTCATTCTGGCCTTGCTGATCTTTGGTGCGATCTTCGTCCCCGTCTTAAGTCCCTATGACCCTGAAGCCAGCAGTATGCGCGAGCGGTCGGAACCGCCCAGCCTGGCGCACCCCATGGGAACCGACACGCTGGGCCGCGACATCTTGACCCGCTTGCTCTATGGCGGCCGCGTCTCCTTGACCATTGGGCTGCTGGCGACCGTCCTCGGCATTGGCATCGGCACAGCCATCGGCGCGTTCGCCGGTTACTATGGCGGCATGGTCGATAACCTGCTCATGCGTCTGACCGATCTCTTTATCGCGCTGCCGCGTATCTTCATGCTCATCGTCATGACCCTGCTCATGCGCAGCCTGGATATTGGCTTTCTCAGCGCCTATGGCGGCGTGGGCGGCATTGTCCTCATCTTGGGCATCTTGTCTTGGACAGGCGTGGCGCGCATCGTGCGCGGGCAGTTCCTCGGCCTCAAGCAGAAAGAATTTGTCGAGGCCGCGCGCACCCTGGGCATTGGCAATCAGCGCATCGTCTTGCGCCATGTGCTGCCCAACACAGCCACCCCCATCATCGTCGCCGCCACCCTCTTGGTCGCGGCCACCATCATCGCCGAATCGGGGCTGAGTTTTCTCGGTTTCGGCGTGCAGCCGCCGACGCCAACCTGGGGCAATATGCTGCGCAGCGCACAGGATGAAATGCGTAAAGGCAACTGGTGGATGGCTGTCTTTCCCGGCCTGATGATCTTCC
>CAZZNG010000288.1:0-7506 GCA_964655505.1 uncultured Litorilinea sp.
ACAAGCTGGAGTTGATCGAGGGGCTGGCGAAGGGCGATGTGGACGAATACGGCAATGAGGTCGAGTCGGGCACGGTAATCAGCACCTATAAGCACAATACGTTTGAAGACCTCTGCCGCGGGCCACATGTGGAGCATACGGGACAGATCCCGCCGGACGGCTTCAAGCTGATGAACGTGGCCGGGGCCTATTGGCGCGGGGATGAGCACAACCCCATGCTCCAGCGCATCTATGGCACGGCATGGCGCAACAAGAAGGAACTGAACGAGTATCTGCGCTTGTTGGAAGAGGCCAAGCAGCGTGACCACCGCAAACTCGGCCGCGAGTTGGATATCTACATCTTTGACGACGAGGTGGGGCCGGGGTTGCCCTTGTGGCTGCCCAACGGCGCGGTGATCATTGAGGAATTGGAAAAGCTGGCGAAGGATGTGGAACGGGAGGCGGGCTATCAGCGAGTCCGCACGCCCCATCTTTCGAAAGAAGATCTTTTCCTGCGCAGCGGCCATCTGCCCTACTACGAAGAATCCATGTATCCCCCGATGGAGTTGGAAGGGGTGCGCTATTTCGTCAAGCCGATGAACTGCCCCATGCACCACAAGCTCTTTGGCAGCCGCCCGCGCAGCTATCGCGAGCTGCCGGTGCGCTTTGCCGAGTATGGTACGTGTTACCGCTATGAGAAGAGCGGCGAGCTGTTCGGCTTGATGCGTGTGCGTTCGATGCAGATGAACGACGCGCACATCTACTGCACGGAAGATCAGTTTGCCGAGGAGTTCTTGGCTGTGATAGCGCTCTATCAGCGCTATTTTGACCTGTTCGACATCAAGCGCTATGTCATGCGCCTGAGCACGCACCACCCGCGCGGGTTGGGCAAGAAGTACATCGACAACCAGCGGCTTTGGGAAAAGACCGAGCAGATGGTGCGCGAAGCCATGCGCAGCGGCAACGTGCCTTTTGTGGAAGTGCCGGACGAGGCGGCTTTTTACGGCCCCAAGATTGATGTTCAGATCTGGAGCGCGATCGGCCGCGAGTTCACGCTGGCAACCAACCAGGTCGACTTTGCCCAGCCGGAGCGCTTTGACTTGACCTATGTCAACGCCGAGGGCAAGGAGGAGACGCCGCTCTGCATCCACCGCGCGCCCTTGAGCACGCATGAGCGGATGATCGGCTTCTTGATCGAGCATTATGCGGGCGCGTTCCCGGTGTGGCTTGCGCCGGAGCAAGTGCGCGTTGTGCCGATCACGGATGAACACAACGAGTACGCGCTGCAGATCGAGGCGCGGCTGCAGGCACAGGGGGTGCGCGTCCAGGCGGACTTGAGCGCGGAGCGCATGAACGCCAAGATTCGCCACGCGCAGTTGATGAAGGTTCCTTACATGCTCGTTGTAGGCGATCAAGAGGTTGCCAACGAGACGGTGGCGCTGCGCAAGCGCGACGGCAGCCGTCAAAATGGCATGGCTGTGGGCGAGTTCGAGGCGCTGGTGGTGGAGCGGATCGCTACGCGGTCGGCACAGCTATAACCCAAAATAGATCCCGCATCGTACCCAGCCCGCACACGAGTGATTTGACGCGTGCGGGCTGGGATGTTATACTTATGTTCGACGGCGTGGTCGAACGATCTGCTGTTGGTCTGTTTCGTGGATGTACCGGCATTGATCGTTGTGGACGTCGTCATTTTTTTCGGTCTTTTTTTCGTTGGAATTGTTGCTATTGTTTGTTATAGTGTTTGTTGTGCTCGCCTGTGTTGGGTTGTCGATGGCGATCAGTGTTTTGGGTTTTTGTTGTATCGTTGCGTTGTCTCTTACCAAGGAGATTAGGATAAACCGGAGAATATCAGTTTGAAGACGTCCGTTCAAGACAGCACACGCGTCAACCGCGCCATTCGTTCCAGAGAAGTTCGCCTGATTGGTGCAGACGGCCAGCAACTTGGCATCATGCCGACGCGCGAAGCCCTTGCCATTGCCGAAGAGCAAGAGCTTGATTTGGTCGAAGTTGCGCCAAATGCCGACCCACCCGTTTGTCGGTTAATGGATTATGGCAAGTATTTGTACGAGAAGCAGAAGCGTGAGCGCGAATCGCGCAAGTCGCAGAAGCAGATCGAGATTAAGGAAGTTCGGCTGCGGCCCAAAACGGACGAGCACGATATTCAGGTTGTCTTGTCGAAGATTCGCAAATTCGCCAAAGAAGGCGCCAAGATTCGTGTGCGCATCCGTTTCCGTGGGCGTGAGATTTTCCATCCTGAAGTTGCCCAAGAGTTGATGAACCGCGTCGCCTCCGAAGTGGAAGACGTGGTGAGCGTCGAAGGGCGGCCCCAGTTGGATGGGCGCAGCATGGTGATGCTCCTGGCGCCGAACAGCGAGTGATCCGTTTGGATCGAACCGAGTCTGGCCGCCATCAAGCTGCTGGCATTATGTTGCTGGTATCAAGATGAGGCAGGCGCGGGGAGTGAGTTGAGTGGCGAATTGAATGGATACAAACAACGGGCAAATGCCCGTTTTTGTATGTTTGCCGGAAGCAAACTGACGAGTTCATAGATAGGGAGGCAGTATGCCTAAGCTAAAGACACACAAGGCCACGGCCAAGCGTTTTCGCTTGACCAAGGGCGGCAAGGTGATGCGCATGAAGGCAGGGCGCACCCACCTTCGCCGCAAGAAGAGCAGTTCCAAGAACAGCGACTTCCGCCACGCAGTGCCGTCGACCGTCAAGTCCACGGTGAAGCTGGTGAAGCAGGTCGCCGGGTCTGCTGCAAAGTAAGACCTAGAGGGTACGTTTAGCCTGCGCGGGGATGGCTGTCTAAGCCGCCTCGCCTGCAGGTTGCAGTCGGATGTTGTACAGCATTTGATCCCATTTGCGTATCAGGTGCTGCGTGTTTGTGAATAAACCTAAGTACGTGATCGGCTCCCAAAGCGAACTGCCTAGCGCAGATTCCGCCCTCACGGAAGGAGAATGAATCCATGCCACGGTCTCGACCGAAGGTATATGCCCGCCGGCGGCATAAGAAAGTCTTGAAGTTCACCAAGGGGCAGTTTGGCACGCGCAGTCGCCTCTTCCGCCGGGCGAACGAGGCAATGCTCAAATCCCTGTTCTATGCGTACCGCGACCGGCGCAACCGCAAGCGCGATTTCCGCCGCTTGTGGATTGTCCGCATCAACGCGGCCGCACGTCAGGCCGGCCTGAACTACAGCAGCTTTGTCCACGGGCTGAAGCGGGCGAACGTTCAGGTGGATCGCAAGGTGCTGGCAGACCTGGCGGTGCATGATAGCGCCGCTTTTGGCAAGCTGGCCGATCTGGCGAAGGCGCAACTTGCCTAAGTGAATCGCCGCCGTTCGTACAGGCAAATACGCTTCCGGTAACATGACGGCAGGGGCAGGATTTGTCCCTGCCGTTTCTGTTTGCCCACAGGTTTTGTTGTCGCCGGTGGCGCTTTGGGGAGGCATAAGAAGTCGTATGGCAGCATCCACGGTGATCAGCAGCACAGCCAACCCGCGCATCAAAGAGGCGCGCAAATTGCAGCGGCGGCGCGGCCGTTCCATGCAAAAGCGGCTGCTCATCGAGGGGCTGCGTTTGGTGCGTGATGCGTGGGAGAGCGGGGCCGAGTTGGAGACGGTCTTTTATGTGCCGGAACAGGTGGCCTCCGCGCCGCCCGCGGCCGCGTTGATCGATGAACTGGCGCGGGCAGGGGTGACGCTCATGGCGTGTACCCCGGCTGTTTTTGCAACCTTAGCCGAGACGCTTTCGCCCCAGGGGATCGCCGCGGTGACGCGCCTGCCCCATCTGCCGCTGCCTGAACAAGTGGATTTTGTGCTGGTGCTCGATGGGCTGCGCGATCCGGGCAACGCGGGCACGCTGATGCGGACAGCAGAGGCCGCGGGTGTGGATCTGGTCATCTTTGGACCGGAGACGGTTGACGCGTTCAACGATAAGGTGCTGCGCGCGGGTATGGGCGCGCACTTTCGACTGCCGCTGCGCAGCGTCGACGAGTGGGCGGCTGTCGCCGAGTACACGCAGGGGTGCGCACACTATGTGGCCGCGGCGGAAGCGGATCTGGCCTATGATGCAGTGGATTGGACCCAGCCCGCGGCCTTGATCGTGGGCAGCGAAGCGGAGGGGGCGAGGCCAGCCGCGCGCGCATCGGCGACGCCGGTGGCGATTCCAATGGTCGGGCGCACCGAATCGCTGAACGCAGCCGTGGCGGGCGCGGTGATCCTGTTTGAGGCGGCGCGCCAGCGGCGACGCGCGAGCCAGGTTGCCGGAGCCGCCGCGGCGCGTTGACACACCAGGGCCTTCGATAGTATGATTGCGCCGGGGCGGTTTACCATAATTTTCTTTCCCCAAGCCGCCTACAGACCGGAGGTTTTCTGCATATGACGCCGGATCTGCTTTGGTTTGTCCTGGCTGGGTTTCTGCTTGGCTTTATCACGTCAACGCTTTGGGAATGGTTTTATTTCCGCCGGGAACGCCTAAAGCGAACCGATCGTCGCATCCTCGAACTGGAAGATAAGCTGCGCCGCCTGGAGAATGAACCCGCCGCCGCGGACGAGGCGGCGGATCAACCGGCTTGGGCGGAGCGCACCTACCGCAGCCCTGGCGTCTTTTTGGATGTAGAAGAACAAGGCGTGGAAGAACAGGGCGAGGAGAGCGTCGCGGATGGGGCGGATGATGCGCCGCGCGCGCCGGAAGAAGTTGCTGCGCCGGTGGCGATACCGCGCGCCCAAGAGGTTGAGCCAGCGGGCGCGGCCAAGCCGCTTTCGGCGCGGCCCATGAGCGCGCGTACGCGCCAGGAGGTCTTGGCCGCGTTGCGGCGCAACAGCGAGGCCGCAGGGCGCAGATCCATGGGCGCGGAAAACGCCGAAACACCTGTCCCGGCTTCTGCACCGGCCCCTGTACAGACACCTGCACAGACACCCCCCGAACCCGCCGCGCCCGTGCGCGCCTGGCAGCAAGACCCCGCGCTCACCCAGCCGAGTTCGGATTACCCTGACAACCTCTCCAAAATTCGAGGGATTGGCGATGTCTACCGCCAGCGGCTCTACAAGGCGGGCATCTATACGTGGGATCAAGTCGCCACCGCGGATGAGGAGACGCTGCGCCGCGCCACCAGCGCATATCCCAGTTCAAATGTCCATGAATGGCCGCCACAGGCACGGGAATTGGCCGAGAAGAATGGGCGAACGGGTGCGCGCTACACCGGTCCGACCCCGGATAATCTGACGAAAATCTTTGGCATTGGGCCAGTCAGCGCGCAGTCGCTCTACCGCGCCGGTATCTGCACCTATGAGCAGTTGGCGTCAACCACACCGGAGCGCTTGGCCGAGTTGTTCCCCATTGCCGTGGCCGGTGAGCTGCCGGACTTCGCCGCATGGATCCGGCAAGCCACCGAACTGGCCGATGAAAAGCACAGCAGTTAAAGGGCGCGCATGGTTTCTGAACCTTCCCCTGTCCCCCCTTATCTAGATTGGAGCCTGGACCGCTGGAAGATCGGTCTGGTGCTGGTGCTGTTTGCCGGGTTGGTCGTTGCGTCGTTGGCCGATACTGACGCGGATGCGGCGCGGTTGGATCTGCCCGGTGCGGCTGAGGCCGCGACTTTGCCCACGCGCGGCGCTGACAGCCCCGGCGCGGCCACGATGCAGGCGGGCGCGACCCCTGTCGGCACGCCCAACGCCAGCCAGGAAGTGCTGATCCCGCCGTCCGGCGCTGCGGGGGATGGGCAGAACGAGTCCATGCCCTTGATGATCACCAATTTGGGGCCGAATGCCATTGTCCCGGCGGACAGCCTCAATGCGCTGTTTGGCACGGCTGACCCGAATTACGTGGTCGAGGTGCGCGACCAGTTCGTGGCGAATGTCGCCGCGTCGGGTCTGTCGCCTGGCGGCGCGGTCGAGCGGGTGCTGGGCGCGGGGGCTGTGAACGAGGCCGGGCTGTGGCAGGTGGGGCCTTTTGGCGCGCTGCAGCCGGGCCAGCATGTGCTGACGGTGCGCCAGTTGAGCGAGCGCGGGGAGATCATCCAAGTCAGCGCGCCGCTGGTGGTCACTGTGCTGGCGGAGGGCGAACAGGGGCCGCTTTCGCTGGCGACGCCCATCATGCGCTATCCGACAGTGGGGATGCGCGTGCCGCCTGGTACGCTGACCTTCTTGGGCACCGGGCTGCCGGGCGTGATTGTGCGCGTCTTCGTCGAAAACCGCGTGGTGGCGGAGGGCACGGTCGATACACATGAGGAATGGCGGTTGGTGGCCGAAGACGGGTTCGCGCCGGGGGTCTATGTGGCGCGCGCGGTGGCGATGAACCCGCAGGGGGATATCATTGCCGAATCCAGCCCGGTGGTTTTTCATGTGGATGCGGACGCGGCGCAGCCCCAATCGAGCCTGCCGCTGTCGACGCCATCTCTCCCCCTGACTGTTTCCGGCTTGGCGTTCAGCGACCGTCGCCGCCAAGCGCTGGTCGTGCGTGGATGGGCGACGCCGCACACTGGCGTCGAGTTGTGGCTGGATGGTCTGCCGGTGAAGTTCACCAATGCCCTGGTCAACGGCAGTTGGGCCATCTGGCTGACTGACCGCAGCCTGTTTGAGTCATCCCCGGCGATTGAGGTGCGCACGAGTTTTGGCGAGCGCGTGAACACGAATTTCCAGCGCCAGCCGCCGCTGGTCATGCAGAGCTTTGCCACGCCGATCTTGCTGATGCCGCGGGATGGACAGGTCTTGACGACGCGCCGCCCGCTGCTGGTTGGGCTGGCTGATCCTGCTTGTGATGTGACGGTGATGGTGAACGATCAGCCGGTGGCGCGTATACGTTCGGATGGCCGCGGGCAGTTCGCCTATCAGTTGGCCGATCCGCTGCCTGATGGTGACGCGACATTGCGCGTCGGCATCGGCCATGAGAGCCAGCCGGTCCACCTGTCCCAGCCAATCCTCGTCAGCACTTCCCCGCAGCTATAGCAAGGTATCCGCCTAAACAGCAAAGGTGATTAACGCGCCGGTCCTAAGGCTGCTGCTTGTCTCACATCTTGGGGCGAGCGGCAGTGGATCAGTTTGTGCTGATAGGGACGCAGGGCTTCGACCGTGCCTGCGCGCGTCGTGGCAGCGTCGTGGTCGGCAGCTAGCGGCTCGATGGGCGCGCGCCGGGTCTGCTGGCGAATAACGTGGATGAGAAAGCGAAGCAGGGGTTGCTGCCCGCCAATTTGCGGCTAGATCTGCGGCGAGACCGGCCCCTGTGTCAGCCTTTGAGCGCGCCGGCCATCAGCCCTTCGATGAAGTAGCGCTGCATGACGACGAAGATGAGAATGACAGGTAGGGTGGCGAGGACAGCCCCGGCCAACACCAGCCCATACTGGTCGCCATAGGGGCCGCGCAGAGTCGGCAGCGCCAAGTTGATCACATACATGCGGTTGTTGTTGAGCACGATCAGCGGCCAAAGGAAGTCATTCCACGCGCCGTTGAAAAAGATGATGCCCAGCACCGCGATGGCCGGTTTGAGGTTGGGCAGCGCAATGCGGAGGAAGATGCCCAACTCGCT
>CAZZNG010000289.1:0-2659 GCA_964655505.1 uncultured Litorilinea sp.
GGCCATGGTCATGGCCTCTAGCTGGTCGTGGGTCACGTAGATGGAAGTAATGCCCAACTCTAATTGCAGGCGCTTGATCTCGGTGCGCATGGTCAGGCGCAGCCGCGCGTCCAGGTTGCTGAGCGGCTCGTCGAAGAGCAGGAGATCAGGCTGCTTGGCGAGGGCGCGGCCCAGGGCCACGCGCTGCTGCTGGCCGCCCGAGAGCTGTCCTGGCCGCCGGTCCATCAAGTGGCCGATGCTCATCATCTCTGCCACTTGGCGCGCCCGCTCGTCCATGACCGGCTTTGACATCTTTTTGAGCTTCATGGGAAAGACGATATTCTCATAGACGGTCATGTGCGGATAGAGAGCGTAGCTTTGAAAGACCATGCCGATGTTGCGGTCTTTCGGCTGCACCCGGTTCATCAGACGGTCGCCAAAGCGAATTTCCCCTTGCGTCGGGCGGTAGATCCCCGCGGTCATGAGCAAGGTTGTGGTCTTGCCGCAGCCCGAAGGCCCCAAGAGCGCGACAAACTCGCCGTCGTTGATCTCAATGTCGATGCTGTCTACCGCGACCACATCGCCGAAGCGCTTGGTAAGTTGATCAAAGACCACATTCATCCTACGTACCGCCTTTCGAACCGCCGCCAAAGATATTAAGCAGGGCTTCTTGGGTAAAGATAAAGAAGATCAAGACTGGGATCAACTGAAACAGACCGACCGCCGCAACCTGGCTGTAGTTAATCGGCTGGGTGTCCCCCAACAGGCCGCGCAGGTAGGGAGCGAGCGTGCTGCTCTGCTGGTCGAGCATAAAGGTATAGGGGATGAGAAACGCGTTCCAGCCTGAAATGAAGCTGAAGATCGACAGGGCTGCGATGCCCGGCCGAATCGTGGGCATGATGATCTGCGCCCAGGCGCGCAGCCGTGAACAGCCGTCGATCAGCGCGGCCCGCTCCATGTCCCACGACACCTGGTCGAAGAAGCCTTTCATGAGCCACACGCCTAAAGGCAACTCCAGCGCCACACTCACCAGAATCACGCCGCCCAGCGTGTTATAGCCAAAGCCGCCGATGAAGGGCAGGCCGCGACCGATGATGGGGATCCCCCCAATCCAGCGCAGGACAAAGTAGATCGCAATCAACAGCGTCACGCTGGGAAACGCGTGCAGAATGAGCGTCGTGGCAAGGAACAATTTGCGCCCGGCAAAGCCCACGCGCGAGAGCGCATAGCCCGCCATGGACGAGACAAGCACCACGCCGATCATCAAACCCGTTGCCAGCACCAGCGAATTGAGCGTCAGCCGCCAAATGATCGGGTCTTCCCACAGGAAGGACCAGTTCGCCAACGTCAGCCCGCCCACATTGCCGCTGGCGTCAACCGGCACAAGACCGTGGGTACGCACCGAGAAGGTGGAAATTATGATCCAGACATAGCCCACCACGATGGGCAGTGTGAGAAACGCCAGTAAAGTCAAAGGCAAGACGGCACGACCGCGCCCCCCTGCCCCGTAGATTTCTTCCATGCACAGCCTCCCTACACTGTTCCGCCAAAAGCAGCCCGGCCTGCGAGTTTATAGCGCCTCGATCTTGGGGTCTTGTACCAGTTGGTCAAAGCGGAAATAGCGCATATAGATGATTGCCATAACAATGCCGACCAACACCAGCACCGCGGCCAGCGCCGCGCCAAAGCCCCATTGGAAATTGCCTACATAGTTGCTCAACGCCCGGTGATAGGCCCAGAGCGACCAGACCTCCGTATTGTGCTGGCCGTCGGTCAGCAGCAGAATATACTCGAATGAGG
Source organism: uncultured Litorilinea sp. (assembly GCA_964655505.1). Taxonomy (GTDB): domain Bacteria; phylum Chloroflexota; class Anaerolineae; order Caldilineales; family Caldilineaceae; genus QEUY01. Next base: position 1,780 of record CAZZNG010000289.1, read on the forward strand.
TCAAGAGCGAAAGCGTCTGATAGGTGGTCACAAAGAGCAGCGGCCAGCGGATCATGGGGATGATTACATAGCGGATGCGCTGCCAGATCGAGCAGCCATCCACCAGCGCCGCGATCATGAAATCACGCGGGATTGACTCAATGGCCGACGTAAAGATGATCATCCCAAACGACGCGCCGATGAAACCATTCACCAGCACCACAAAGAGCCACGGCTGCACTGGAATCCAGTTGGTCGGCTCCATGCCCAGCGGCACAATCACATGCTGGTTGAGAATGCCATAGGGCGCGTCCGCCGCGATGTACTTCCACATCATGATATAGACCACAGACGGGGTAATGCGCGGCAGCAGCCAAAGCGCGCGAAAGAAAAAGCCTGCGCGCCGCGGGACATGGGTTGATAAGAGCGCCACCACCAGCGCCATGCCCATATTGAAAAAGGCCAACGTAAGCAGCACATACTTGATCGTATTGAGCGTGATAAAGCGTGCCTGGGGATTGGTGAACATCCGCCGGTAGTTCTCCAGCCCGATCCACTCCCAGTTGGAAAAGCCGGTCGCCGAACTGAGATTGGTCATCGATAGACCGAGCAGGATGATCACGGGGACGAAGAAAAAGAGGATCACCAAGATGGTGGCCGGCGCCATGAACAAGAGCGCGCCGCTCGAACGGCGCAGCGCGTCGAGCCAGGATTCGCGTTCCTCTGTCTGCACAGACGAGGTCAGCGTCTGCTTTCCGGTTGCTGTAGTCATCTGCTCTCCTCAACCACTTTAGAATAACTCCGGCCTGCGCTGTCGCCCATGCGCGGCCACACAAGCCATCCCATCTGCAATGTCCGAATCTCCACTGTCCGAATCTCCACTGTCCGAATCTCCACTGTC
>CAZZNG010000289.1:2759-7481 GCA_964655505.1 uncultured Litorilinea sp.
TGTCCGAATCTCCACTGTCCGAATCTCCACTGTCCGAATCTCCACTGTCATGTGCGGACACCGGCTGCGGGGAAATGAACCGGCGGGTGACATGTTGGTTGCCTGTCACCCGCCGGTTATTATCCTACCAATTGGGGCCGCTGTGCAATCTGCTCACACAGCCTATCCTTCGCCCCCTTACGCCTCGACTAACTTATTCCTCGACTGCCTTAGTCCTCAACCATGATGAAGTCGGCCAGTTCCGCTTCCAGTTGAGCAATGGCCTGGTCCGCGGCGTCGGCTGGCGACAATTCGCCATTCTCCGCGCGCACCATGAAGTCGAACAGAATATCGTAGTAGGGGCCATACATGATGTGGTTGGGCTGATAGAAGGCGTAGTCCAGCATGTACAGCGTCTCGGAGAGCAGACGGTCGCTGGCATACGGTTCATACTCGGCCTGGGACTTGACAACGCCCAAGTGGGTGCTTTCGATGGCGTGCAGCGTGTTGATCTCCGGCGTCGTCGTCTTGGCTAAGACAGCGCAGGCCGCGGCTTGGTTGTTGGCCCCGGACGCTCTGGGCGAGCTAATCATGTAGATCAGGGGGTGAGAGAGTGTCGTCCCCGGCTGGCCTTCGATGCCCGAAGGCTGCAGCGCGTAGCCGACAAACTCAAACAGGTAATCTTGCCCGCCCTGGTCGGCCACATAGTTGGCTGCCCAGTCCGCCCACTGCCAGACGCCGCCATTCCAGAAGAGCACCCGACCGGAGGAGACATTCTCGTGCCAAATGCTGAAGTCGGTGCCAATGTAGTTTTCAGGGGTCAGCCCCTCTTCCACGACACGGCGCTGGAAGGTAAACCACTGCTCCAGCGGGCCGCGGCTGATGACCAGCATATCCGACGCTTCGTCATAGACACGGCCGCCATAGGCCACGTAATATTGCAGGAAGTCAAAGCCCTTGGTCGGGCGATGCCAGTAGGCATAGCCTTCTTCCACCACGCCGGCATCAACGGCAGCCTTGGACGTCTCGATCATATCCTCCAAGGTAAACTCGCCGTCAATGATGCGCTGCGGCAGGCTGTCGATCTCCTCTTGTGTCCATCCCAATTCAGCCAGTTTGGTCTTGTTATAGAAGAGTGGGCGCGCTTCGGTGTCTTGGGGCACACCCCAGATCTTGCCCTGCCACGTCACCGAATTCCACAGGCTGTCGATCACGTCGTCGAATTCAGGATACGACTCGCGGCATTCCTGAAACTCGATGATATAGCCTGCGTTGGCCCACACAGCCACATCTTCATGGCCGGAAAGAATAATATCCGGCGCTTCGCCCGCGTCCGCGGCCAGTGTGTATTTCTGCTTATACTCGCCCCAACTTGCCGTGTCCGCAGTGGGGTTGACCGTTACGTCAAAGTCGGTGACATTCTCTGCGGCTTGCGCAGGCCCATCGGCTCGCCAATGCTCCACATTGTTGGCAATGGCCCAGACATCGATCTCAATCGGACCTGCTTCACCGGCGGGTGCATCCGCGGCTGCATCGCCCCCTGTGCCTGCCTCTCCTCCGGTCGTCGTGGCAGCCGGGCAGCCGGCCAGGATCAAGGCGGCGCTGAGCATTACGATGCACAGCACCCACGAACGCATCTTCCAGATGCCTGATGACATAGAGTCCTCCTCGTCTGCGGTAATGTACTGTTTGCGGTTATGTATTGGTTGCCGTTGTGTGGTGCAGCTTTGCTGGATGATCCTCATCCAGGCTAGCGGCCTGGCATTCCTCGAACCGGCCTCCCCCAAAGGTGATCAACTTCGCGCGACGAAACGCGCGTCGACGGGGGCGCTACACAGATATGATTATACTATCGAACATGAATGTTAAGAGAAAGTGTGCTGGTCTGATCATGTTTAGCCAACCAATGTTAACATCCTGTTAACAAATGCTGGCATGAGGGAATAAATATGGACAGGTGTGGGTAGTCAGCACACAGCAGATGGAGTAAGATAACCCTACAATAACAAAAGAACCCAACAAGCAGGTTCGATGAACAGTCATAATAAGCAAGTATTCATCCGCCAAAAGGCGACAGAGAGTCGTAAGAACCCCCACAGCATGAAGGTTATGTGGTCGCGCCATGCTGTCGCTGCGTTGGTGGATGAGGGGTTGCGTCGAAAGGACGTGGAAGAGGCCTTGTGCGATGCGGAGGTCATAGAAGATTACCCCGTCGCACACCGGCCTCTGCCGGACTGCCTGGTACTCTCCTGGTTAGCTAACGAAGTCCCGGTGCATGTAGTCGTCGCGGTTGACGTGGACAAAGATAGAATCTTTATCGTTACAGTCTATGTCCCTACGCATGAAAGGTGGAAAAATGACTGGCGAACACGTAAATAGAGGCCGATGCCCGCTCTGCGGCGGTACGTTGGCAGAAGGCGAGGCAACGATCCCCTATGTGCTGCAAGGGAATGTAGTCGTCGTGGTCAAACATGTTCCCGCGCTCATCTGTGCAGACTGCCACGAAGCCTTCACCGCAGGCCCGGTGACCGACCAGATCATAGACCTGTTGCAGCAGCTTAAACGCTTGAAGAGCGAAGTATCGGTTGTGTCGTTCGGAGAGTATGAAGCAGCGCGCCAGTGAAGCTGGTGAACACCTCCCCTCTACGCGATTTTGCTCCTCGCCCGCGGCGCGGGTATGCTGAAGCGCAACCAACGCGTCAACTCGATTCCCACCGATCCCAATTCGAAGGTTGATCCCACTTTGAAGGAGAACGTATGCTGCCGATCCGACTGGGCGTGATTGGCGCCGGTCTGATTTGGATTCGCCGCCATCAGCCGACGCTGGCGACACTGACCGATGTTTTTCAGCCGGTGGCCTTTGCCGATCCAAGCGAGGAACGCCGCGCGCAAGTGGCCGCGCTCTATCCCGACGCGGCGCTCTACACCGATTATCAAGCGCTGCTAGCCCAAGCCGATGTGGACGCGGTGCTGGTGCTGACGCCGATTGCGCTCAATGCGCCAGTGGCGCACGCTGCGTTGGCCGCGGGCAAAGATGTGATCATGGAAAAGCCCATTGCGCGCTCTGTGACCGAAGGTGCGCGGCTTGTGGCCGCGGCCCAGGACGCGGGCAGACGGCTCTATGTCACCGAGCAGATGGGCTATCGCCGCAATGAAGAAATCTTGGCCGAGGTGCTCGCTTCGGGCATTGTCGGCGACCTGGTCATGTGGGAAGAGGTTCACCACCTGGAAGGCGACCGCGCCCAAGGGCCGATGAGCTTTGCCTCGACGCCGTGGCGCAAGCAGGCCGACTTCCCCCTGGGCACGCTCTTCGACGGCGGCATCCACACCATCGCGCGGCTGACGCGCGTCTTTGGCCGCCCGGCCCAAGTCTGGGCCACGGGCAAGAAGTTGCGCGAGGAGTATGGCGAGTTCGACCATGTGGCGATGCTCTTTCGCTATGATGGCGGCTTTACGGGCATGTTGAGCCATTCCAGCTATCTCCCGCCCGATCAGAACCACTTCACCATCTACGGCAGCGGCGGCACGATTGTCGTCGAGTCTGACCGGCTGGTGGTGCGACAGCACGGCGAAGTGGTCAAAGAAGTCGAACTGCCCAACGACGACGCCAACGTCAGCATGTGGCACGCGCTGGCCGCGGCCTTCCGCACAGGCACGCCGCCCGCCTACAGTGGAGCCAGGGCTGTACAAGATGTGCTCATCTTGGAAAAGGTCGACGCGGCCATCCACGCCAATCAGACGATGGATGTGGTCTTCCCGGACGATCTGCCGGTGGACCTAGACGCGCAGTTAGCAGAACAACCCAGGGGCCAATCGGCTGCGCGCTAGGCGCGGCGTTGGTTCGCCCCGCGCAACGGCGACACGATGCGCAACAAGTTCTCAACGCAACCCAATCAAACGCCCAATCAAATCAAATGGATGCCAGAACGGAGCGAAGCATGAGCCAGATGACGGCCCAAGAGATGATGGAAGAGTTGAAGAAGTTCGACACCCCGTCAATCACCAACGTGGTGGCGACCTATCCCAACAGCCCGCTCTGCCTGGGGCTGTATAACCCCTGGAGCGAACACTGGTACACCGACCAGACGATCCGCTGCATGTACCCGGAGTTGGGGCGGCTGGTCGGCTATGCGGTGACTTGCGTCTATGGGCTGCCCGACCCCAACTATAACCGCCTGACCTTTGCCGACGTGATCGACGCGCTGGATGCCATGCCCAAGCCCACGATCTTGGTGCTGGAGCAGAAGTTCCCGCCCGAATTGGCCGGGCGCGTGGGGCTGGCAGGCGGCAACATGGTTTCGGCCATGAAAGCTGTGGGCTGCGTCGGGCTGATCTCCAACGGCCCCTCGCGCGATCTGGACGAAGTGCGCCCTATGCAGTTCCAATACATGCTGACTGGCATCACCGCGGGCCACGGCGCGCAGGCAGTGCAGGCCGTCAATGTGCCGGTGTCGGTGGGCGGCATGGACGTTGCGCCGGGCGAGATCATCCACATGGACGAAAACGGCGCGGTCAAGTTCCCCGCGGACAAGCTGGAAGCAGTGCTGACCAACGTCCGCAAGCTGCAAAAGGAAGAGGAAGTGCGCATGGCCGCGCTGCAAAACGCCAAATCCGCGGCAGAAGTGCGCGCCATCCTGAGCGGCCACGCCTATGGCGACAAGAAGGACGACAAATAGTCTAAGCTGCCGGTTAGGATAAAACACACAAGGTTCTGTTGCAGCGGCAGGTTTCAGCCGCTGCAAC
>CAZZNG010000290.1:0-7455 GCA_964655505.1 uncultured Litorilinea sp.
AAGCAGGGCTGGTGTCATAAACAGCCAACCGGCAATGGCATCCTGGCGATCTTGTTGTTTTATGCCGGTCGCCACGTCCAACCCTCCTTGTGCAAACTATACCCTTGTACAAACCTACATCAACGTGCGCAGCCCATATCCCGTACAGAGAGGGGGAGTTTGAGCTAGGGCGATAGTAGAACCGCTGTTCTCACTCCCCGCTGCTCCATGCTTGTCTTGCGGCATACGATTTGACGCGCCGTGCAGCAGCCAGCCGCTAGCGCGTTAGGATTTCTGTTGCAACCTGTTCGGCTTCAGCCAGCACCTCTTCAGGCAACATCGTGCCGGCAAATGCTTGTTCTAAGCCTGCTGCAAAGGTATCAATGAAGTCTTGGAAGCCGGGACGGAACTGCCAGGGATGGGCAAACTCGGCGCTGTCCAAGAAGGGCTGCAGATCGGGGAATTGCTCTAGCCAGTGGTCGCGCAGGCTCTGCCGTGTCGGCATGGCAAGACCCAAGTCCGTCCACATTTGCATCCCTTCCGGCCCGGTTAGGAAATTGACCACTTCAAAGGCCGCGGCCTTGCGCTCGTCACTGATGGAGGCGGGCACGCCGTAGCATACTGTAAAGGCCATGGTGGCCTTTCCTGCTGGCCCGGCAGGCAGGCTGACGACATCCCACTCCAGGTCTGGATAGTTGTCCTCTAGGAACGGCACAATCCAGTTGCCCTCAACCGCCATGGCGGCAAGCCCCTTGCCAAAGGCTTCACCCGCCCACCCACTGTCTAGGTCAGGGGGCGTGGCGGCTGCTCCATCTAACACCATGTTTACGTAAAAATTGAGCGCGTCCAAGGCTTCTTCACTGTTGATGGTCGCCTCGGTGAAGTCCTCATTGGCGACAGAGCCACCGGCTTGATAGAGGAAGGCGATATAGCGCGCAAAGTCGGCTGATAGTACAAGGCCATAGGCATCGCCTTCGCTTTCGGAGATAGCGGCTGCTGCTGCCTGCAACTCGTCCCACGTCCACTCTTCGGTGGGCAATTCAACGCCTGCTTGCTCAAAGAGCGCCGGGTTATAGACAAGGGCAAGCGTGCTGAAATCCTTTGGTGGACACCAGAAGGTGTCATCTAAGGTGAAGGCATTGCGCAGGCTGGGATAAAAATCGTCGGCATCTACAGCGTTCGGCGCATAGGGTTCCAATGCGCCCGCCTGGACGAGATCGGGCAGTCGCAGGCTGTCAATATAGAAGATGTCGGGCGGGCTGCCACCGGCGAGGCTGGCCTGAAGCCGCTCGTCATACTGTGGCACAAGGTTGAGTGTGACCTGAATACCGTCGTGGGTGCTGTTGAATTGGTCGACCACCTCTTGCAGCCGCATGTTCTCTGCTTCCGAGCTGGCCCACCCCATCAACTGCAGTTCAACGACACCGGCGGCCCCTGCTCCAGTGGATTCTTGTCCAGCCGCTTCTGTTGGTTGCGCTGCGCCGGTCCCTTCTCCGGTTGTTTCATCTCCAGCCGCGGGTGTCGCTCCTGTTCCTGTTGTGGCCGGTTGGCACGCTGCCAACGATAAAGCCGCAATGAGGAAGAGCGTTAGCAATAGGGACTTGTGGTGCAATTTCATAGGTTTACATTCCTTTGGCAACAAACACAGCCACAAACCACGCGCCTACTATGTTCACAAAGCGTACGGCAGTAGCCATATTCCGGACTGTAGGAAGATTACCGAATAGCTTCCTGAGCAGGGGCTATAGATGGATATAGATACTAGGAGACAGGCAGTAAGGGCCGCATATGCGATTGCCTAAATTGACTCGGTTTCTCCTTTTGTTGCTGTTTTCGGCGTAGTATATCCTGACCTAGTACATAACTTGTACAGTGGTTTGTATCCTCCTCCATGCAAAATCGCTATGTAGCATACACTTCGCTGCCGCGCTCCCCTGTTAACGTATGAACATCGTTTGAACATCGTTGTGTGAATTGTGCTGTGTGAATGGTCCGCTCAAGCCCTCTCTGGGCGGATGCGAATTCTGGATCCGACCAGGCTGACTTGGGGAGAGTTGTCAATGAAGTCCATTTTTTCACTGCTTAAGCAGACGTTTACCGAATGGCGTGAAGATAAAGCGCCCATGCTGGCGGCGGCATTGGCCTACTATTCCGCCTTTTCCATCGCGCCCTTGCTCGTTGTTATCCTGGCGATTGTTGGGTTTGTCATCGATCAGCAAGATGCACGCGATCAGATCATCGCGCAGGTCACCCAAACAGTAGGCGCTGACGCCGCGGGGATGGTGGATCGGCTGATCCAGAATACGACCAAGCCCAACCAGGGCGTGCTCTCCTCGATCTTGGGCGGTGGGGCGCTGTTGTTTGGTGCGCTTGGGCTTTTTACCCAATTGCAGGCGTCGCTCGACTGGATTTGGGGCATAGAAGACGTCAAGCGGGAATCCGCGGTGCGCGGGTTTATCAAAGATAAACTGCTCTCATTTGGCATGATTCTGGTGATCGGCTTTTTGCTCTTGATTTCACTGGTGCTCAGCACGGTGCTGTCGTTCTTTGATTCGTTCTTGCAGGGATTGTTCCCAGGGGCGAATGTCGTCCTGCCGATTTTGACCGAAGCCGTTTCGTTTGGGGTGATTACGCTGCTGTTCATGTTTATCTACAAGTACTTGCCCCATGCGGAGATTCGTTGGCGCGATGTGTGGGTTGGCGCAGCGGTGACAGCGCTCCTCTTCACGATTGGTAAGACGCTGCTGGGCCTCTATTTGAGTAACAGCGCCACGACCTCGGCCTATGGCGCGGCAGGGGCTTTTGTCTTGATCCTGTTGTGGATCTACTACTCCGCGCAGATCTTGCTATTTGGGGCGGAGTTTACCCAGGTCTATGCGCGGCAGCATGGGCAAGCGATCGTTGCGGAAGGCGCAGACGAGCGGCCAGAGGGCCGGGTCGCCTCCGAATCTTATTAACTGTCTTAACGAGTCCTATCAATTTTTACTAAGCATGATTCAGGAGAAGGCAACAAGCATGGCTCGTCTACGCTATGTTTCGACGGATATGCCCGGCTATACGCGCAAAAAGCAGGGGCGCGGCTTTACTTATCTAGACGAGCAAGGGGGCACGATCCGTGATCCTGACGTGCGCCAATGGATCAATGCATTGGTGATTCCGCCAGCCTGGATGGATGTTTGGATCTGCCCCTATCCCGATGGGCACATTTTGGCGACTGGGCGCGACGACAAAGGGCGCAAACAGTACATCTATCACCCTCAATGGCAGGAAGTACGCAGCCAGAAGAAGTTCGACAGCCTGTATGACTTTGGTCAGGCGCTGCCCCATCTGCGCGCGGTCACTGATGAGCATTTACGCCAGCGTAAGCTCTCGCGCGAGCGGGTGCTGGCCGCGCTTGTGCGGCTTTTGGAAAGCACGCTGATTCGCGTCGGCAACGATGAATACGCCCAGAAGAATGATTCCCGCGGGTTGACCACGTTGGAGGATGACCACGCCGAGATCAACGGCAGCCAAATCGTCTTTGATTTCGTGGGCAAGAGCGGCAAGGAGCATACGGTTGCGCTGCGCGACCGGCGGCTGGCGCGCGTGGTGAAGCAGTGTCAGGACATCCCCGGCTATGAACTGTTCCAGTACTACGACGAAAACGGCGAGCATCGTGTGGTCGATTCGTCGGATGTCAACGCCTACTTGCAGGAGGTGACGGGGCAGCCCTTCACCGCCAAAGTCTTTCGCACATGGGGCGGTTCAACGCTGGCGATCAAGTATTTAGCCGAACAGTGCCGCGAGGTCGACGGCACCACCGCGGCGCGCGAATGCGTCGCGCATGTCGCCGGAACGTTGGGCAACACCAAGGTAATCTCGCGTGACTATTACATCCATCCCCAGGTGCTGCAAGCGCACCAAACCGGCGCATTGCAGGCGATCTACGACGAGCAGGCCAAGCAGTCTACGGACGCGTATGGCCTAGCGCCGGAAGAGCGCACGCTCATGCAACTGATCGCGCAGGCCAACGGACGCAAGTAGCGGCCTCTCGTTTCCCTTTGCACGCTTGTTCAATCCTTGTTTCGTCCCCTGATCTGTATCTTGCTCTAGGGCAGGGGCAGGCCTGGTCTGCTATGTTGTAAAGCGCATCGCCCAGCCGGGGCGAGGCAGTGTCTGCTTGGGCATGGGCACGGGGCTTTGTCTTGTCCCATTTTGTTTTATCCCATGTGCGGGGAGACTGAGCGCAGAAAACCAGGAGGTTTGGGCATGGAAAGCCGCGCGAAGGCATTTGGGCATCCGATCCACCCCATGTTGGTTGTATTTCCGTTGGGGCTGCTCGCGATTGCGTTGATCTTTGACATCCTCTATTACATCTTCGACAACAGCATATTGGCTGAAGTCGCCTACTACAACATTGCCGCGGGGATCATCGGCGGGTTGATTGCGGCTGTATTTGGCTTGATCGATTGGCTTGCCATTCCCAGCGGGACGCGCGCCAAGCGCGTTGGCTTGTTGCATGCTGTGGGCAATGTGGTCGTGCTGCTTTTGTTTGCGATTAGCTGGTGGCTGCGCCGCGATATGCCGGATCATGTGCCGGGCACAGGGGCCTTTCTCCTGGCGTTGATTGGGGTCGGTCTGAGCCTGTTGACGGGCTGGCTGGGCGCGGAGTTGATCTATCGGCTGCATGTTTCTGTGGAGGAAGACGCGCACCTGAACGCGCCTAGCTCGCTCTCCGATAGACCGGCTGCACAGTCGGTGAGGTAGTACGAGCGATGCAATTGAAGCCGGTTGATCAACAGGTCGTCGTAATCGTCGGGGCTTCCAGCGGCATTGGACGCGAGACCGCACTGCGCTTTGCCGAGCGTGGGGCCAAGGTGGTGGTCACCGCGCGCGGCGAGCCGGGGCTGTTCTCATTGGTCGATGCGATCCGCAGCGCGGGAGGGGAAGCCTTTGCCGTGCCCGCGGATGTGACCGAATTCGAGCAGATCAAGGCTGTGGCCGACCGTGCAGTCGAGGCTTACGGGCGCATCGATACATGGGTGCATCTGGCGTCGGTGGGCATGTGGGCGACCTTTGAACAGACGACGCCGGAGGAGTTCCGGCGCATCGTCGACGTGAACCTCACCGGCCAAGCCTACGGCGCGATGGTCGCGCTGCCCCACATGCGGCGCGCGGGCCAGGGCGCGCTGATTCACATTTCGTCGGTGGAAGCAGTGCTGCCGCTGCCGCTGCAGAGCGCCTACAGCGCCGCCAAGCATGGCGTGCTGGCGCTGCTGGATATCTTACGCATGGAACTGGCGCATGAAGGCGTGCCCATCAGCGTGACCAATGTGCTGCCCGCGGGGATCAATACGCCCTTTTTCAACAAGGCGCGCACCAAGCTCGGCGTCAAGCCCAAGCCGTTCCCGCCCATCTACGAGCCGCAAGTGGTGGCCGAGGCCATTCTCTATGCCGCGGCGCATCCGGTACGCACGCTGCCGGTTGGTGGCGGCGCGCAGGTGGGCATTCTGTCTCGGCGCGTTGCCCCGCGGCTGATCAGCGCACTGCTGCGGCGCACAGCCTTTCGGCTCCAGCGCACCAAGGAGCCAAAGTCCGCAGATGCGCCCCATAACTTGTTCGCGCCTATCGAGGGCTATGACCGCAGCCACGGAGATTTTGGCGCGCAGGCACGCACATGGAGTCTTTTTACCTGGCTGGAGACCCATCCTTCTGCGCGGCGTATGCTGACGGGCGTGCTGCTGGGCGCGATCCTGTTTCTGGCGCAGCCGCGGCGCGTCTTGAGCCGTGGTCCAAAGCGGCGGTTTTAGAGGCGCGGTGTGTGATCATGCTGCTGGGGGAAATGAGGGCGGCGCGCCGACCGCGTGGTTGACCATGCGGTGATGATGTAAAGAATTCCGCCCAATGTCCACCACGGGTCCCAGAGGATCAGATGCCCGGCCGCGCCGGTTCGGCCCAGCCCTTCAGGCAGCCGGATGATCCCGCTCATCATGAGGCTGTGCTGGACAAAACTGGCGATGCCATAGAGCGCCATGCCGATCCCACCGGCCCAGACGAGGAGCCGCAGCAACCGCCGCGGCATGCGCTCGCCCCACGGCTGCACCAGCGCCAGCGGCAGCAGCCCCCCAACGAACTTGGCAACCCCTGCACCCCACCCGCCGACCCAGAGCATTGTTGGGTCGCGCGCCAGGGCAAGCTGCTCGATTTTCGTGCCGAGCGTGGCAAGCCCAACTGTGCCGCCTAATGCCCAGTAGAAGCTCACCGCGGCAAATGCCCAGGCCCAGGCGCACGCGGCGTATGCAGCCCCAACCGTGCGCCGCGGTGAACGGACGCTCCCGGTTGGGGCATGGCGCTCCAGGTTCATGGGTGGAATGTTGTTCCTCTCTGAAGCTGCTTATACCTCGCTCAGGTGAACACGGCGATCTTCGTCCAGGCTGCGCTCGATGGCCGCGGCGATCTGCACCGCTTCGATCATCGCTTCAGGCGTGACACTGGAGCGTGCTTCGCCGCGCAAGATGGGCAAGATCCGCTTCATGCCCTCCTGGTAACAGTCGGAGATATCCAGATGGGAGTAGGCTGTGCCTTCGCGGCCAAGCAGTTGGGCGGTGAAGGCGTATTTCGCATCGACGGTCAGCAGCAGCGTGCCCAGCGCGCCGTCGGCATAGGCGCAGGTAACGGCGATCGCGCCGTTGCCCTGCTCGTCCAGCGCAGACCCTTCTTGCGCCTGGACCCACTGCACGCCGGTCTCCTGGAACATCAACATCATTTCAATCGAGTGGATGGCATAAAAGACGATGCCGCCATAGGGGTTGCGCCGTGTGGCTGGGCCAACATAGGTTCCGGCGCGGATGCCGCCCAGGGTGGCGGCCTGTTGCGCCAGGGCTTGCGTGTCGCGGCTGAAGCGCACGGTCGAGAAGCTGGAGAAGGGGACTTGTTTGTCTTGGGCAGTCTGCACGATGGCGCGGGCATCGGCTGGATCGACGGCCAGGGGCTTGTCGATGAACGCGGGGATGCCTGCCTCCAGGTAAGGCGTCACTAATTCACGGTGCAGCCCACCGTGGCGCGTGACGCAAAAGACTGCGTCGACCTGGCCGAGCATGTCGTTTGGTTCGGCGACGATGGTGGGGATGCGCCCGTTCTCTGCGACTTGTTGGGTGCGCGCGGCGTCTTGGCCCCAGATGGCGACGATCTGCGCGCCGCTGTCGGGTAGGTAGGCCGGATGGTCGGGCCGGTTGAGAATTTCGGAAAAGCGGTCGGCGTGGCTGTTGTCACTGCCGAGCATACCGATACGCAGCATGGGACTCTCCTGGCTTGGTGTGGTTTGGGGTAGGTCAGCGGGGCGTATAGAAGTGCCAACCGCCTAACTCCGGCGGATCGCCTGGGTCGCCGGGCAGTAGGTCGGCATAGTGTTGGGCCACTTTGCGGAAGGCCGCGGCGTGTTGCTCGATGATCTCCCGGCGGTTGTGCTTGAACCAGGGGATCGAATAGGTCTGATGG
>CAZZNG010000291.1:0-1078 GCA_964655505.1 uncultured Litorilinea sp.
GCGCAGCGCGCGCTACCCCCGGAACTAAGTCCGACTTAGTTCCTCCCCAACCCCCTTGAAATATCAGAACAAATGTTCTAAATTGGGCATAGACATGTCACCCAGGCTGGCCGACCGGCGTACTCGCCTCGGGGTGAGGTGGCCGGTTCCGGGCGATGGCGGCCGGAGCGGAACCTGGGTGATGTGTCCCCGGCGCAGGCATTTGGGCCACGCTGTACGAACGACGCAGGAGATTGCTACGCGGTATGAACAATTCTTGGGAACGTTGGCCGGACGAACCGGCACGCTGGTATGACCGCTTCTGGGTCTACTGCAATTTAGGTCCAAACCGCACCCTCTCCGCGGCGTATCGGCAGGTGGCCCAACGCGACGGGCTGAAGACGCAGACGCTGCCCCAGCACTGGCGCGAGCAGGCGCGACGTTGGGCATGGGCAGCGCGCGCGGCTGCGTGGGACGCGGCAAGGGAGGCCGGACATAGGCTGCCCAGCGCGACCCACACTGTTGCTCCCACTGTTAGCGATGCGGCCAGCCAGCGGCGCAGCATGGTCGAACAGTTGTTGGCGATTGTCTTTGCCGTGTTGGTGCAAGCCGACCTGGACGGCATGAGCAGCGCCGAAGCGCGGCGCGCCCTGCCTACGCTGCGCCTCTTCTTCAAGGATCTGCTGGCCGCGCACCGGCTGGAGATGGGCGAGGACACAGCCGGTGCGGCAGATGTGCCGCCCTTCACTGCCGATGAACTGCGCGCGGCGCAGGAGCATTTGGCCGCGTGGCAGGCAAGCTGGCCCACCCGTTCGCCGCGTGCGCCGCCGGTTCGTCTGTCGCCTGGGGCAAGCTGTCTGCCGCTGCGCGATGTGTTGGCGCAGCTCTATCCCGACGAGGCCGGGGCGCGGCGGGTGGCGGCTCAAGGCGGATTGGCGAGTAGCCAGATTGCGTTTGGCCCGCGCGCGGTGGACTCGTGGCACGCCATCTTGACCGAGGCGATCCACGCGGGGCGCTTGGCTTCGGTGGTGGCAGTGGCGCTGCGTGAATATGGCTCGCATCCAGGGCTGCATGCCGCGCTGGCAGCCTATCAAGCCGG
>CAZZNG010000291.1:1178-7437 GCA_964655505.1 uncultured Litorilinea sp.
GTGAATATGGCTCGCATCCAGGGCTGCATGCCGCGCTGGCAGCCTATCAAGCCGGAACAGGCCGTTCGCAGTAGGCACGAGTAGGCGCAACCGACCCAATTGTTGAAACCCAATTGTTGAAGAGGAGGAGGAGAATGCGAAAACAGGTGACGAATCCTTTGGCGGTCAAGTGGCGGCAGCTGCTTTACAGCCGCAAGGCGTGGGCCGGGCTGCTGGGTCTGGTCATTACCCTGGGGCTGTGGGCGCTGGGCGAGATCGACGGCGCACAGGCTGTGGCCGCGCTGACCTGGGTGCTGGGCATCTTCATGGGCGCGGTGGCTGTGGAAGATGGGCTGCGCAACGTTCTGACCGGCGTTGTCGAGCCTGCGGCGGTGCAGCGCGGACAAGTGGACGAGGACGAGGCGCATGGCGCGGCCTGGCCTGCACCCTTCTAGCCTGCGTAGGGCATGTGTCGCGGCGACTGCTATCGACCCTGCCGAGGCGCGCGCCGAATGGCTGCGCTGTAGCTTGGATGTGGCTTATTTCACCCTGCGCTATGTCCACATCTACAACGCCACCGCGCAAGCCTGGCTGCCCTTTGACTTGTGGCCCGCGCAGGTGGCCGCGCTGCGCACGATTGCCGCCGAACGGCTGCTAGTGATCCTGAAAGCGCGGCAGCTTGGCCTATCGTGGCTTGCCCTGGCCTATGCGCTGTGGCTGATGCTGGTGCAAGCGCCGTCTACTGTGCTGCTCTTTAGCTTGCGCGAGGCCGAAGCCGTCGAACTGCTGGCGCGGCTGCGGGGCATCTACGCCCGGCTGCCTGGCTGGCTGCAAGCGCGGCGGCAGGTGGAAGCGTCGGCCACGCGCTGGCAGTTGAGCAACGGCAGCCACGCCATTGCCTTGAGCACGCGCGGCGGGCGCTCCTACACCGCGACGCTGGCGCTGGTCGACGAGGCGGACTATGTGCCCGACCTGGGCCATTTTCTCAGCGGGGTCAAGCCCACGGTCGACGCAGGGGGCAAGCTCTTGCTTATCAGCACCAGCGACAAGCGGCAGCCGGTGAGCGCGTTCAAGCGGCTCTTTCGCGCGGCGCAGGCCGAGACGGGCGACTATCGGGCGCTATTTCTGCCCTGGTCGGCGCGGCCCGACCGGGATGCCGCATGGTATGCCGCCACCAAAGCCGAGATGGCCGCGCAGCAAGGCAGCGATGATGCGTTTTTGGCCGAATACCCGGCGACACCGGAGGAGGCGCTTGCCCCTGCACAGCAGGATCGTCGCCTGCCCCTGGCCTGGCTGCAGGGGGTCTACACAGAGGGCGAAGCCATCCGCGCGGCGGATCAGCTAGGCGCGTGCGCGGGGGTGGCCGGGTTGACCGTCTACAGCCCGCCAACAGCAGGGCGGCGCTATGTGGTCGGCGTGGACCCGGCAGAGGGCAACCCCAACAGCGATGACAGCGCGGCCTGCGTGCTCGATGCAGCCACATGGAGCCAAGTGGCGACGCTGGTGGGCAAGCTGGAACCGGGGCGCATGGCCCAGGTCGTGGCGCAGGTGGCCGAGTGGTACAACCGGGCCGACGTGCTGGTCGAGCGTAACAACCACGGTCATGCGGTGATCCGGGCGCTGCAAGCGGACGGCACGCTGCGCCTGCTTGACGGGTATGACGGGCGGCCCGGCTGGTTGAGCAATGTCAAAGGCAAGCCGCTGCTCTATGACTTAGCGGCCCAAGCCGTGCGCGAAGGCGCGTGCCGCATTGTCTGCCCGGCCACGCTGGCCCAGTTGGCGAGCATCGAGGCGGTAAGTCTGCGCGCACCGGCAGGCCTGAACGACGACCGGGCGGATGCGTTTGCGCTGGCGCTGGCCGCGGTTGCCTATCACCCGGCCAATGGCGCGGCCTCCAGTGTCGCGCCCGCGGCGGACCCGTTGGCGCTCATGGATGGCTCAAGCACCTGGTAGCAGGCCTGCAGCCCCTCGCCATCGGACGCGCCGGGCTTGTGGCAGGGGGCTGCACGGGCTGCGCCAGGCGCACATGAGGCGATATCAGAGACTGGAGAGGAGGAGAAGGATGGCATGGCATCAATGGCTGGCGCGGCTGGAATGGAGCGCCGCAGCGTCAGCAGCGCTGGCGCGGCTCAATCCGCTCAACCGGCTGGCGGTTCGAGTCGTGCCGGTGGGCGCACCCGGCGACGGTTTGCAGCCGCGGCCCGCGGGGCGGGCCATCGACAAACCGTGGGGCGAGTTGTTTCAGGAATTCGAGGACGCGCGCGATGCGTGGCGCAAGCATCCGCTGGCGCGGCGTCTGGTCGGGCTGACAACGGCCTATGTGGTGGGCAACGGCATCACCTTGCGCTGTGACCGGCCTGCGGTGCAGCAGTTTATTGTGGATTTCTGGGCGCACAACCACCTGGCCCAGCGCATTGACGAGTGGAGCGATGAACTGGCGCGCAGCGGTGAGCTGTTTCCTGTGCTCTTTACCAACCCCGTTACCGGCATGAGCAGCGTGCGTGTGGTGCCCGCGGCGCATATTCATGAGGTCGAGGTGGACCCGGACGACTACGAGCGGGAGGTACGCTATTGGGAGACGCGGGCCGCGGGCGAAGCGCCCAAGGCTTGGCAGGGGCTGGGGCAGTCGGTCCCCGTGAGCACGCCGCTCATGCTTCACTACGCGGTCAACCGTCCGATTGGCGCGGTGCGCGGCGAGAGCGACCTTGCGCCCATTTTGCCCTGGCTGCGCCGTTATTCGCGCTGGCTGGAAGACCGGGTGCGTTTGAACGCGGCCATGCGCGCCTTTCTCTGGATCGTGCATGCACCGGCGCGGCTGCGCTCGACGCTGGAAGAGCGCTATCGCACGCCGCCGGAGCCGGGCAGCATCATCTTTGCCGAGCAAGACGCGGAGACGTGGCAGGCAGTCAGCCCCAATTTGCGCGCGGCCGACGCGGAGAAGGATGGCCGCGCCATCCGCTGGATGATCGTCGCGGGTGGGCCGGGGACAGCCTTGCTCGATCTGGGTGAAGGGGAGGACAGCAACCTCGCCACCGGGCAAGCCATGGCCGAACAGCGCCGCCGATTCCTGCGCCGGCGGCAGGCGTATCTGGCCTGGATGCTGTGCGACCTGGTGGTGCAGGCGTATGCGCGCTATCAAGCGGCACGCGGTCAAGCAGAACCGGCCTTGACCCACGCCGAGATTAGCGTGATGACGCCGGACATCAGCCCAGAGGACAATCAAGCGCTGGCGACCGCGGCGCAGCAACTGAGCCAGGCGCTGCAAACCCTGGCGAGCATCACCGGCGAGGGGCCTGCTTACCGCCGCATGGCGCTGCGTCTCTTTGGCAAGTTTGTGGGCGAGCCGCTGGCCGAAACCGAGTTTGCCGCCATCTTGGATGAGGGCGCACAGGAGTGGAGAGAGGAAGGAGTGATCGCATGAAGCCTGCCCCCAGTAATTTGGCCGCGCCCCGTCCGCTGCTCTGGGGCGCACCCATTCGCAGCCGTTTGCAGCAGGTGGACGCGCAGCCGTGGACGCGGGCGCGCCGCGCTGAACTGTGGGCGCGCTGGCGAGCGGACAATCTGCACGAACTGACATTCGATGCAGTGGTCTTTCGCACCGGCCCCAATGCCAATTATGTGCGCTTTCGCGAGGCGGACCTGCCCGACTTTGCCGCCAGCTTTACGGGCCAGCCCTTTTTGCGCAACCACGCGGTGGACGACATCGGCGCGCGCGAGGGCATTGTCGTAAGCGGCAGCCTGCGCGGGCAGGAGTTCGTCCAGACCATTCGCCTGACCACGCGCCGCGGCATCCGCAGCTTTTTGGAAGGGGTGATTGACCGCTTCTCGATTGGCTGGCACTACGCGGCCATTACCTGCTCGATCTGTGGCGGCGACTGGCTGGCCTGTGACCATTGGCCCGGTCGTCGCTATGTCCCGGCCCAGGCTGCGGAATGCGCGGCGGACGCGGGCGAGGTCTGCGAACTGATCTTTGAGGGGCCGGTGGGCAAGGAGACCAGCGCGGTCAATGCGCCTGCTGTGCCCGGTACACGTATTGTGGATCAACTTTGGTCGTTGAAGGAGGCGACCTATCTCATGGATAAACCCACCCCACGCAATTCGGTTCTCTATCTGCCCAATGGCGATCTGCACTCGGTGCAGCATCCTGCACAGGAGGCAGCGCGGCCCGCGGCCCCTGCAGCGACTGGCGCGGCCACGACTTCGCTGCTGGACGAAGTGCGGCGGCTTCAGGCGGAGCTGCAGGCCCAGCGCAATGACGCGTTGATCGAGGCGAGCGGGTTGAGTCCCGCGGGCAAGTCGGCTGTGCGCCTGGCCGCGCGCGGGCAAGACGCGGCTTTTGTGGCCCAGTTGATCGAGGCGCAGCGGCAGGTGGATGGCACGTTGATCGGCGGGCAGGTGGTGCAGGGGATCCGCCCGGTGACGGCAGGGATGATGCAGACCCCTGGCGACCAGGTGCAGTCCGCGCTGAACTGGGTTTTTGGCGCGCAGGACGAGCCAACCCCGTCACCTAGCCTACGCAGCCTGCGCGAACTCTATCTTGCCATCACCGGAGACGGCGAATGGCAAGGGGTTTTTCGGCCTGAGTGGAGCCGGTTGAGTGCGGCGTCGACCACAACCTTGGCGGGCATGGTGGTGAATGCGCTCAACAAGGTCGTGCGCCAGCACTATGACAATATGGCGACCTATCGCTGGTATGAGCAGATCGTGGAGGTGATTCCCCACGACGGCAGCACCCACGATGTGCAGTTGATCATGGTGGATGGGGTCGCCAATCTGCCCAGCGTGAGCGAGGGCGCGGCCTATACCGAGGCCACAGTGGGCGATTCCAAAGAGTCGTTCGCCTTTACCAAGCGGGGTCACTACGTTGGCATTACGCTGGAGACCATCCGCCGTAGCCAGATCCAGCGGCTGCAAGCCATCCCGCGTGAACTGGTCAAGGCGTCGATCCGCACGCGCTCCGCGGCCATCGCTGCTTTGTTCACCCAGAACAACGGCGCAGGCCCGACGCTGGCCGACGACTCTACCGCGCTGTTCCATGTCGACCACGGCAATTTGGGCAGCAGCGCGCTGGACGCGGTCGAATGGGGCGCGGCGCGCCAGCGTATCTTCTCCCAGACCGTGCCCGGTACGAGCAGCCCGCTGGGGCTATGGCCGAGCTTCTGCCTGGTTCCGATTGATCTATACGACAGCGCGCTCACCCTCTTTGGCTATGGTTCCGGCGACGTGGGCAAGCCCAACAGCGCAGGCACGGCGCAGGAGCCGAATCCCTATGGCGGCGCGCGGCCCGGCGACCCGCGGCCGATCCCGGTAGCTGTACCCGAATGGACGGATGCTGCGGATTGGGCCTACATCGTCGACCCGCGCTTGCACCCGGTGATCCACATGGCCTATGCCAACGCGCCGCAAGGGGGCAGCCATCCCCTGCCGGAGATCTTCGAGGCGACCAACGAAGCCAGCGGCCTGCTCTTTACCAACGACACGCTGCCGGTCAAGATCCGCGACTGGTGGGGCTATGGCGTCAGCACCTACGCGGGCATCGGCAAGAACAACGTCGCCTAAGGGCGAGAAAATAGAGCCAAGAAAATAGGAGATAGGTGCGTGTACATCTCCCCTATTTCCTATTTTCTAAACCCTACTTCCTATCTGGAGGATTCCATGTCGCAGCCTAACTTGCTTGTCTTCAACTTCAGCGCCCAGGCACAGCCTGACGCTGATGGGGTGCATACCCTCTACACGCCCATTGGGTTGACCCTGGTCGGCGTCACCCTTTGTGCCGAGGCGTTTACCGGCACACCCACCGGCTTCAATGTCGATATTCAGGATGACGGCACAGACGTGATTACCGCGGTCGCCGCGAACAGCGCGGGGACACCTGGCAGTTGGCTCGCCTCGCACCTGGGCGGCAGCCAAACCCCGGTTGCCATTGCCGCGGGGAGCGAGGTGGAGATCGACGTGAATTTGACCGGCGGCACATCGCCCACCGCGGACTATGATGTGACGCTCTGGTGTCTGGCCGGAACAGTCTAGCCACCGCTGTCTAGCCATCATGGACGAGGGAATGGGGCAGTCGGGGCTGGTGGCGCTCCTGTCCGACCGGCTGGCGCTGCTCTATCCCGACGAGCTTTCGATCCGCCGGGTCTTGGCCCTGGCGCGGGTGGATGCCCGGCGGATCGCCATCAGCGGCCATGCGGCCAATACCTGGTGGGCTGCTGTCAATGAGGCGGCTCACCAGGGGCGGCTCGCTGCCTTGGTGGATGTTGCGTTGGAAGAGTATGGGCAG
>CAZZNG010000292.1:0-6126 GCA_964655505.1 uncultured Litorilinea sp.
TGATCGATACCGTACTGATCGATACCGTACTGATCGATACTGTGCCCGCCTGCCGGGGCAATGACTTCCCGACGCCGCGGGCCTAGAGAACCAGAGTGAACAGCAAACGAAACCAACCTAGTTGTGCCCATCATCGTGCGTGTTTCGCATCACCAAGTAGGCATGTCCCATGGCGTAGCATCCGCGTAGTGGCTCCCACGTTGCGTGTCTACTTGCCAATGTTTTGCCCCATTCAATTCAACCGGTTCACCATAGGAGGCAGTGCATGTTGAGGTCATCGCGGTTCACCCGGCGGCGTTTCTTGCAGAGCGCGGCCATGGCCGGGGCAGGGCTTTCTCTCATGGGGTTGGGTGCTTGCAGTTCGCCGGGCGCAACACCTGGGGGGGGCGCCAGAGGCCGGGAGTGCAGAAGAATCCACGGAACTCCTCTTCTGGGCCTGGGACGAACCCATCAGCGAATTGATGAAACAGGGCTTTGAGGCCAACTTCGAAGGCTACACAGCCAATCATGAGATCGTAGCCGACTATTCCACCACCCTTTACACCTCGCTTGTGGCTGGCGCGGGGCTGCCCGACTGTGCGTGGGAAGATTCTCACAGCTATCAAAAACTGGCCCGCACAGGTCAACTGCTGCCGCTTGACGATTGGCTGGCCCCCTACAAGCAGGACATTCTGCCCTTTCTTTGGGAAGGCGGCCTGTACGAAGGCACACAGTATGGCGTGCCGCGGCGCTACGCGCCGGAAGTGGTCTGGTATCGTAAAGACCGCTTCGAAGAGGCCGGTATCGACATGAACGAGATCAAGACATGGGATGACTTTATCACGCTCGGCGAGGCCCTCACCAGCGACGGTCGCCACATGACCGCGTTCACCACCATCGGCTCGGTCGATTACAACCTGCAGTCCATGATCTTCTCCAAGGAAGGCACGGGCTTCTTCGACGCCGACGACAATGTCGTGGTCAACAGCGAGAAAAACGTCGCCTGTGCCGAAACCTGGCTGCGCCTGGTCAAATCGGGCATCGCGCGCGACATGGAGCTTTGGTCGCCGGCATGGTATGACGCCGCGGCCAACGCAGACATCGCCTGTCTCATCATGCCCTACTGGTATGGCTCCGAGCCGCGCGTCCAGATGCCGGACACCGCGGGGCTGTGGGACATTGCGCGCATCCCCTCGATTGAAGCAGGCGTCGAGAACGCATCCATCTGGCAAGGGGCCATGTACTGGGTCATTCCCGCCAAGAGCGCACAGCCGGAACTGGGCTGGAAGTTCGTGGAATATACCACCTTTGCCTACGAAGACGCCTACATGCAGGAGTCAATGGATCGCGAGTTTGTGCTGCCCGCTTACGTCAAGTTCATGGAGGGTGACTTCTTCTGGGAAGACGCCATGGACTTCTACGGGTCGGACCTGCGCCAGCGCGCGCATGACCTAGCGCAGGGCGCGCCGGTCAACTACATGCCGCCCGAATATACTGAATGCGAGACGATTCTGCTCGCCGAACTGCTCAAGATGGTCAATGATGGGCAGTCACCCCAGCAGACGCTCGACAACGCCGCGCTCCAGTTTGAGGATCTGCTCAAGGCGCGCGCATAGACGCGCCCATGATGCGTAAGACAGCCGCCTGTCCGGATGCGCCCGCCTCGCATGAACAGGCGTAGCAGACGCCAGGCGGCTGTCGGCTTCACGGTTGATCCCTCGCCCTATATAGCGACTCGTATGAGTCAAGTATAGTGAGTCAAATATAGCGGGGCGAGGGGACAGCTTCCCAGGAGATTGTGCATGAACATTTCCATCGCCAGGTCGCGCAAGTCGGCACCCCCTGCCGAGCGCGCCACCAGAGACGGACTCTGGCGGCGTATGCGCAAGAATTGGGCCGCGTACGTCTTCATCTCGCCTTTCTTTATCCTCTACTCCATCTTCGGCCTCTTTGGGCTGATCTTCTCGCTCTATCTCAGTTTTCACCACTGGGACGGGCTGACGCCCATGCGCTTCCGCGGGCTGGGGAACTATGTGGAGTTGTTCCAGGATAAAATCTTTTGGGAATCGATCCGCAACACCTTTGTCCTGCTGCTGTTCGACTTCCCGCTCAAAGTAGGCACGCCGTTGCTCTTAGCCGTGGCGCTGAACAGCAAACTCGTACGCGGGCGCGGCCTCTTCCGCACCGGCTTCTATGTACCGGAAGTGACCTCCGCCGTGGTCGTGGCGATCATCTTCCGCTACCTGTTTGACCGCGACACCGGCATGGTCAACTACCTTTTGAACACAGTGGGCATCGAGAACATCGCCTGGCTGCAACATCCCTTCTGGGCCAAAGTCTCCTTCGTCTTGCTCTCCGGCTGGTGGTCCCAGGGCTATCACATGGTGATCTTCCTGGCCGCGCTCCAGACGATCCCCCAAGACCTGATCGAAGCCGCCATGGTCGATGGAGCCAACCAGGTGCAAACCTTCCTGCGCATCACCCTGCCCTTGCTGGTTCCGGTCATCGTCTTTTCGGCCATCATCACCACCACAGCAGGCTTCCAACGCTTTGCCGAACCCTTCCTGCTCACGGATGGCGGGCCGGGCTACTCGACCTATACCATGCTCTACTACCTCTATCAAAAGACCTT
Source organism: uncultured Litorilinea sp. (assembly GCA_964655505.1). Lineage (GTDB taxonomy): Bacteria > Chloroflexota > Anaerolineae > Caldilineales > Caldilineaceae > QEUY01. Next base: position 2,612 of record CAZZNG010000292.1, read on the forward strand.
CGTCTCCTACCGGCTTGGCTATGGGTCGGCCATGGGCTACGTCCTCTTTGTCATGATCTTCGTCTTTTCGCTCCTCCAGTTCCGCTACGGCTCGAAAGGCTGGCGCTAATGGCAGTTACGAGCACCCCGTCACCCACATCGTCACCCACATCCATAGCATCCACCTCCGCAGCCAGGCGACGCCGCACGCGCGCGCTGCAAAGCACGCTGCTGCATCTCTTCCTGCTCATCGGCGTGACGATTTCCATCTTCCCGCTTTACTGGATGGTAGTCAGCAGTTTCAAAGCGCCGGGACAGATCTTTACCCTGCCGCCCCAGTGGTTCGTCACAGACCCACAGTGGAGCAATTACGTCGAAGTCTTTACAGCCACCAACTTCACCACCGGCCTCGTCAACTCGACCTTCATCACCCTGGTGAAGACCCTCTTTACGCTGCTCTTCTCCGCCATGGGCGGCTTTGCCTTTGCCAAATACGACTTTCCGGGCCGCAGTTGGCTCTTTGCCTTCCTGCTGGGCACGATGATGATCCCCGGCATTGTCACCCTGATCCCCATGTTCATGGTCATCGTGCGCATCGGCTGGGTCAACACCTACCAAGCGCTGATCGTGCCGGGGCTGGCAAGCGCCTTTGGCGTCTTTCTCATGCGCCAGTACATGCTCTCCATTCCCGACGAACTGCTCGACGCCGCGCGCATCGACGGCGCGGGCGACATGCGCCTCTTCTTCCAGATGGCGCTGCCCATGTCGATCCCGCCGCTCGTCACCCTGGCGATCTTCACCGTCTTCGCCAACTGGAATGACCTGTTCTGGCCCATCATCATCATCCGCACCAAAGAACTCTACACCCTGCCGCTGGCAATCCTCTTGCTGCGCTCGCGCTTCCCGCTGCATGTAGACTATGCCGTCATCTTCGCCGCCTCATTCCTGGCGACGATTCCCACCCTGCTCGTCTTTTTCTTCCTCCAGCGCTACTTCCAAGGCGATGTCCTGGGCGGCGCGCTGCGCGAATAAGCCCTAGCAGGGAAAGCTACCCACGCAGATCGATTTCATCGCTGCCATGCCCAAATAGCGCCACCTCGCCCACGTCATCTATACTATGCAGCGCGCCCGCCCAATGACATCCCGGCACGCTTGGCCGGGATGTTGGCTGCCTGCCTGCAATTCACACAATAGGAACCGTGTTAGGAACCATATAATGAACGCAAACCAACAAGCCCAGCATCCCAAGCGCGTCCTCGTCACCGGCTCCGCAGGCGCGGTCGGCAATGCCGTCTGCCAATACCTCATGGCGCGCGGCCATACCGTGCGCGGCGTCGATATCCGCCCCACCGAGAATGTGCCTGATGCCATCCAAGGCGATTTAGCCGACAAAGAAGTCGTCTACCGCGCGGTCGAGCAAATGGACACGGTGATCCATCTGGCCGCGTACGTGAATAACGGCGATTTGGTCGAGACGCTCCTGCGTCCCAACGTCATCAGCCCGTTCTACATCTGCGAAGCCGCGCGCGACCTGGGCGTCACCCGGCTCATCATGGCGAGCAGCGTCCAGGTGATCGAAGGCTTTGGCCGCGGCGAACGCACCATCCGCACCGACGAGGGCGTCAAGCCGCGCAACCTCTACGCCTTGACCAAAGCGTGGGGCGAAACCATGGGCGACATGTACGCTGCCATGTATTCAATCGGCGTGATCCATGTCCGCATTGGCTGGCTGCCGCGCAGCCTCCAACAGGCGCAAGCCATCGCACGCAGCCTCTACGCACAGAACATCTATCTGAGCTATGCCGATGCACAGCGCTTCTTTGCCTGCTGTGTTGAAGCGGACGTGCCCGCGCCCGGCGAGTCTCTGGTCTTCTTCGCGGGCAGCCGCCCCAACCAAGGCATCCCCCACATGGACCTTGAACCGGCGCGGCGGCTGCTCGGCTACGAACCGCAGGACACGTGGACGCAACTTGAAGACATCCTGGGTGATCTCCACTCGACTGGTTCTGTAGACACGGGTGAGTAGCCATGCCCCCATAACGCTAGCCCTAGGCGATTTCTGCATCCTGTGGTAGGCTACTACCAAGTTCTTAACAAATCGGCTCCCCACGCTGTTGCCATCTGATTTTGGATCAGTTGGCGCGGCGGCAGGGCCGATTTTGTTTTTGTGCCGGAGATACTGTGGCGTAATGCCCAGGCATGTGGTCTATTCGTTTTCCGTTTTCAGTCGCGTCTTTACATTTCGTCAGAGTCTGGCTGTATTAAAGTGAAAATTGTTTGAGCCACGCAGTCTGAGTAGTCTCCAGCACGAACAGAAGCGTTTCAAAAAGACTTCACTTTAGCCCTCACCCGGGAATTCTCGCGCAGGCTATATCTACAAAAATGGTGTGCTGTACAGGCCGCAACGTTTGCCGGTCTGCCAGCATAACTTAACGCGCGTAGGTCCCCCATCTATACAGATTCCGACATATGCCCCCGTGTAAATCTGCGGGAAAATCAAAGACGTCCGATTGAAACAGGTGAAGGAGAGATGATGCACCCAAGAACAACCCGAACGCCTTGGATTCGATGTCGTTTTCTGTTTCCCACACTCCCGTTTGCTATCCATATACCGCTTGCAGCCCTACTGTTTGCGCTGCTGATCGCGGTGATGGATGTCGCGCCGGTCCGCGCCGCGCCGGGCGACTGGCGCTTGCCATACTATGACAACGCGGCCTCGCGCTATAACGCCGCCGAACAGATGCTCTACCCGCCGGTACCTACTGCGGCGGATATTACGGTCGCCCTGGGCGGCGGCTTCGCCAGCGACACGGTCCACGTCGCGCCGGTGATCGCGGATGGTCGCATCTTCTGGCACGAACGTTTTGGCGTTGGCGAGGGATCGTTTGTGGTCGCCACCGATCTAGAGGGCAGCCCGTTGTGGCGCTACGGCGGGGGCGAGGCGTTTCGCAGTTTCCCCTACGCGCCCAAAGTAGTCGGCGACACCGTGTTGGTGGTAGGCGAGGAGTCACTGCAGCAGTCTCAAACGGACACGGGCCAACGTCTGCTGGCGCTGGATGTCGCCACGGGCCAATTGCGCTGGCATACGCCTGTCACGGGCAAAGTCTTCGCCGTGACAGACGACACAGTCTATACCTTTTGGTATGAGCACAGTAATCAATACCTCTCCGCGGTGCGGCTCAGCGACGGCGCGGAACTGTATCGCCAGCCCGCGGAGTTCTTTGGCGGCTATACATACGAGCCAATCATCTGGGGCGAGAATCTCTACCTCTATGAGGGGAGCCGCCTCCACGCCTTTCGGCGGGCCGATGGCGTGCGAATCTGGGTGTTTGACGATGAAGGCAACAGTTCTACCGTAGACGTCAACATTGCCGCCGCGTCGGGCACAATCCTGATATCACAGGCTCACCGCCTGTTGGGGATCGACGCGGCATCCGGCCAGCAGCTATGGTCAACGGTAGGCAACGCGCGGTGCTGGTCAGATGCCACAGTGCCGGTCACCGATGGCACTTACGTGGTGCAGGTGGGCGTATGCG
>CAZZNG010000292.1:6136-7381 GCA_964655505.1 uncultured Litorilinea sp.
CAAGAACTGCACGCTTTCCTGGTCGCAACGGGCACGCCCATCTGGGATGTGAATGTGGATCATTTCGCGGCGCGGCCGGTCGCCGCGGCCAATGGCGTCCTCTATACCGCGCCCCTTAAGTCGTCCATCAATCAGCGCATCCAGGCATTCAGCATGGATACGGGACAACTCCTGCAGGACATTGACGTCAACTTCCTGGTCTCCGAACTGATGGTGGCCGGAGGCACGCTCTATGCCACCTCGCTCATCGACAGTATGCTCTTTGGCTACCAGATGGGCGGAAGCAGTGACGGCTATCTGGCTGCGTGGGACAATGACGGCGATCCCTTGACCAATCCTATGGCCCAGAGCGAAATTCACCTGACCCAGCGGGTCCAGGGCGGCCAGTCCAGCTATGGCGCGGAGGTGCAGGTGGGCGCGTTGATCGGCACGGAGCCAGCCACGCTGCGGGTTTATCGGGCCGACGGGTCAATCTATAAACAGACAACGGCCCAGCCCAACCGCTACGGCCACGGCTACTGGATCGTGCCGGTGGAATATGCAGCCGCGGGCTATCAGTATGACGTAACGCTGCATGACGGCGAACAGTTAGCCCGGCGCGCCATCCGCATGCCCAGCCGCCCCAGCGACAACGTGCGTATGGTGGAGCGGCTCGACGGTCTGCACTGGGAGAGCGCGCCCGGCACCGTGAGCAGTTTCCCCGCGCGAATCACGCTGCGATTGCCCAACGATTTCCCCGGTGGGCCGGTCGATGCGCTGCTCATGTTGGATGCACCGGCGCGCGGCTCTACCCACATTGCCGGTCAGCGGGATGGCAACCTGGTGGTCTTTACGCTGACACGCAACAACGTGGTGCGCGGGACGTTTACCATGAGCGCGGTTGCCCGGGCCGGTAATGGGGTTGTATTTAGCGACGAGCGCAGCATCACGCTGCAATCCGCCAGCCTGCCCACCTTTATGGCGGGCCAGGTGACCACCGTAGGCCATGCGCCGGACGGCTCCGTCGAGAGTGTTACCTATGAGTTTGAACGGGATCGCCCAGAGCCGGAAGACGACGCGACCATCGAGGCCGAAGTCGCGCAGATCATCCCCTATGGCGGCGGCTATCATGTGGTGGTGCATATCTCGACGCCATCCGAATCGGACCCTGCCAAGGCGCTGGAACGTCCCCATCGCGTCCAGATCGTGGGGCGCGACGCGGCGGGCAATCCCATCAGCCAGAACCAAAGGGCGCTGCCGCCCAAT
>CAZZNG010000293.1:0-7361 GCA_964655505.1 uncultured Litorilinea sp.
TGGAGTTGGCGGCAGGGACTGGCCCGGATGTGATCTCCACGGTCGATCTGATCGCGCCGCAGTTGATCAACGCCCAGCGCGCGCTGGATCTCACCGCGCACATGGAAACCTACCAGTCGGAACAGGGCAAAGACGTCAGCGAGATCTATTTCCCGGCCGCGCTGGACATCTTTTCACGCGAAGGCAAGTTGTTTGCGATTCCCTACTATGTCGACCCCTCTTTTGTCTGGATCAACAAGGGCATGTTCGAAGAAGCAGGCCTGGAGGTTCCCACGGCAGACTGGACATGGGATGACTTTGTCGAACTGGCAAGAGGCTTCACCCTCGACGATGCAGGCAATGACGCTGCCAGCGCCGACTTTAACCCGGATGGGATTACCCAATGGGGGCTGGCGACGCATACGGCCTATTGGGATAGCTGGATCAAGGCCAACGGCACCAACCCTTGGAACGAAGATGAGACCGCTTCCAACCTCGTCGATGAGCGCGCGGTCCAAGCAATGACCTTGTTGGGCCAACTCTCTTGGGATCGGGTGACGCTTTCTGCAGGCATGGAGCGCATGGTCGGCGCTGAGGCCGGTTACTTTGCTTTCGGGACGGGCCGGGTCGCCATGGCGTTTAACGGCAGTTGGCTCATGTCCTATCTGGGTGAGGTCGAACCGGCTGTGCAGGTCATCCCGTTGGGGCCAAGCGGCGAGGTCAACGGCTCCCGTCTCCACTCTGGCGGGTACACGATCAACGCGGACACGCCCAATCCTGATGAGGCCTTTGCCTTCGCCACCTTCTTCTCCGGCAGCGAAGAACGGCTCGGCCAGTCGATTTCCGTCTCGGAAGTCGGCTGGGGCGGCATTCCCGCTAACCTGGAACTGTTCGAGAGCGACCTTTTCCAGAATTCGGGCAGAGGGCCGGAACTGAACAACGTCTTCAAGGAAGCGTTGCAGACGGCTTCGGTCTTCTCCAAGAGCACGGCGGCCAACGAGTTGGAGACAACCGTCAACCAACTGATGGAAGAGCCGTGGAATGCGCGCGAGCCGATGGAGATTATGCCGTTCATCGAGGAAGCGCACGCCAAGGTCAATGAAATTTTGGCTGCTGCCTCTGCCTAGACACGGCGCGAGTCCGGCATCTGAGTGACCTTCCGGGACGCTGCCAGCGTCCCGGAAGGTTGGGCCGCCTCTTCATTATCTCCAGGCAAGCGAGCTTACCATCTTCAATTCTTGATCTTCATCATCAAGGCGCAGGTAAATCAAACCAGGGGAACCAACCGAGCGAATCATGCAACTAGCGAACCAAGGGCGCAGTGACTATCGCATCCTGATCGGCGAGGACGCGTCCAAATCTGAACATTACGCTGCCGAGCAACTGCAATCAACGCTAGCGGCTGTGTGCGGCGTCACCATACCGATTGAAACTGCCTCTGCCCAGGGGGCTGACGGCGCGGAGCAGGTGGGCAAGGCGATTGTGGTGGGCGAGCAGCCAAGCCTGCGCGCGTTGGGTGTGGACCTGGCTTCGCATGAACTTGGTCCCGACGGCTTTCTGATCAAGACAGTGGGCGATGCGCTGGTCATTGCCGGTGGCCGCCAGCGCGGCACTATGTATGGCGTCTTTACCTTCTTGGAGGATACAGTGGGCTGTCGCTGGTATACGCCCCAGACCTCCTTTATCCCCCAGCGCGCCACGCTCGACATTCCGCCGATTGATACAGTGCAGCGTCCGCAGTTGGAATGTCGCGAAACCCTGTGGAATGCACCCATGGACGGCGATTGGGCGGCGCGGCGTAAACTCAACGGCCATTTCATTGACCTGAAGGAACACCACGGCGGGCAGATCAAATGGGCGCGCTTCGTGCATACGTTCAACGCCTTGGTCCCGCCCGAAAAGTATTTTGAAACGCATCCCGAATACTATTCCCTGGTCAACGGCCAGCGCACGGCTTACCAGGCGCAGCTTTGTCTGACCAATCCTGATGTGTTGCGCATCACCATTGAACAGGTCAAGCAGTGGCTGCGTGAAGACCCCGCGGCCAATGTGGTTTCTGTGTCACAAAACGATTGGTATAGCCCTTGCGAGTGTGAGAACTGCAAGGCGATTGACGAGCGCGAGGGCAGTCACAGCGGCAGCGTGCTGCATTTTGTCAACCAAGTGGCCGAGGCGATTGAGGCGGAATTCCCCCATGTAGCGATCTGCACCCTGGCCTATCAATACACGCGCAAACCGCCCAAGCATATCCGCCCTCGGGACAATGTGATCATTCGGCTCTGCTCCATCGAGTGCTGCTTTTCGCACCCGCAGGAGGAATGTGAACGCAACCAAGCCTTTGTCGAGGACATTAAGGCATGGTCGCAGATCAGCAACCGTATCTATATTTGGGACTATATCACCGAGTTCGGCCACTACATTTCGCCCTTCCCCAACCTCTATGTGCTCCAGCCTAACATTCGTTTCTTCCTAAGCTACGGGGTGAAGGGGTTGTTTGAGCAGGGGCCGGGGACGACCAGCGAACTGGCGGAGTTGCGCGCCTATCTGGTTTCCAAACTGCTGTGGAACCCCGATATTGATGTGGACGCGGTGATCGACGACTTCTTGCAGGGCTATTACGGCGCGGCCTCTGCGCCCTATTTGCGCCGCTACATCGATCTGGTCAACCGCAAGGCGTTTGAAGGGGACTATCACTTCCACATCTGGACACCGCTCAAACGCCGCTTCTTCACGCCCGAACTGCTGGACGAGGCGACAGATCTCTTGCAGCAGGCCGAGGCGCACGCTGAAGATGAGACGTTCCGCCACCGCATCCAACTGGCGCAACTGCCCATCGACTATGTGAAGATCGTTTTGGGGCATACGCAAGGGGAAGAACGCCTGCGGATCATCAGCCGCTTTTTCAAGGTGGCCGAGCGCGAAGGCATCCGCGAGATCCGCGAGGGATCGCCCATGGCCGAGTTCCGCAAGAACATCGCCACCATCTTCAACGAGAATGATGCCTTTGTCTCGAGCCATGAGTATGACAACTTGGCACAGGTGTGATCCGCAAGCAGGCGTGGGGCGATAGCGAGCGTTTGAGAGAACGCATGAGACAAAAGAAGGTGTGGATGCTATGAAACTGAACATGGCCCAGCGAGAGGCGCTTGCCGCCTATCTCTTTATCGCGCCCCTTGTCTTGGGCTTCATCCTATGGAGTATTGGGCCGCTGGTCGCGTCATTTGGGCTGTCGCTGACCAGCTATAATCTCCTGGAGCCGCCTAAGTTCGTCCTCTTTGACAACTATCGGGCGCTGCTCGACGACGATGTCTTTCCCATTGCCTTTAAGAATACACTGATCTATGCGCTGGGGACTGTGCCGATTGGGTTGGTCGTGGCGCTTGGCTTGGCGCTGATCATGAACCAGGGGATCAAGGGCACGGCGCTTTTCCGCACGATCTTCTTTATTCCCTCGGTCTGTGCCATCGTCGCCATTGCGCTGGTCTGGCAGTGGATCTATGACGCGGATCTGGGCATCCTCAACCACTTTCTTTCGTTGCTGGGCTTGCCCAAATACCGCTGGCTGCAAGACAAGAGCCTGGCCCTGCCCGCGATCATGGCGATGAGCATTTGGCAGGGGGCAGGCTATACCATGGTCATCTACCTGGCGGGCCTGCAAGGGATTCCGGCGCAACTGTATGAAGCCGCGGAGATCGACGGGGCCGGCGCCTGGGCGCGCTTTCGCCATGTCACCCTGCCCATGCTGACGCCCACGACCTTTTTCCTGCTGGTGGTCGGCTTCATCGGCGCGTTCCAGTTCTTCGCCGAATCCTATATGATGACGCGCGGCGGCCCAAGTTACTCCACCATGTCCCTCGTCTACCTCATCTATCTCAACGGCTTCAGTTATTTCAAGATGGGCTTTGCCTCGGCTATTGCCTGGGTATTGTTTGGCGTGGTCTTTCTGCTGACACTGATCCAACTGCGCTATGCGCGACGCTGGGTGCATTACGACTAGCGCCACGACCAGAACTTGAGACACGCTTGTTTGACGATGGGCAACTTGCTTTGCGACAGGGGATAACAAGATAGGCAATGAACACGTCCAAAACTTCGGCTGATATGGTCAACGTGCCGCGCGCAACGGAACTGCCTGCCTGGGGCGCAGGGCGCAAAATGGCGCGTAAAGCGGTGAAGGCCACCCTGTTATACGCCGTGATCTTGGCAATGTCCGGGGTCACGTTGGTCCCGTTCCTGTGGATGCTTTCCACCTCGCTCAAGACACGCGACCAACTCTATGCCTTCCCGCCGGAGTGGATTCCCGATCCGCTCACTTTTGAAAGCTACCGGGTGCTCTTTGACCCGCTGCCCTTTGATGTTTTCTTCTGGAACAGCCTGCAGGTCGCGGTGCTTTCGACCTTTGGTTCCCTGCTTGCCTGTTCGCTGGCCGCCTATGCCTTTGCGCGGCTGCGTTTTCCGGGCAGGGATGTGATCTTTGCGCTGCTGCTCACGACTATGATGATCCCGGCGCAGGTGCTGCTTCTGCCCTTGTTTATTCTGTACAAGAACATCGGCTGGCTGGATACGCTCTACCCGCTTTGGGTTCCTGCCTTTTTCGGCAGCGCGTTTGGCACATTTCTCTTGCGCCAGTTCTTCTTGACACTGCCCTCGGAACTGACCGACGCGGCCAAAATTGACGGCTGTTCGCATTTGGGCATCTACTGGCGGATTGTCTTACCCTTGGCCGGGCCGGGGCTGGCGACACTGGGGATTTTCACGTTTATGGGGTCGTGGAATTCGTTCTTAGTCCCGCTGATCGTGATCAACAAGATCACGTTGCGTACGGTTCCGCTGGGGCTGGCCGCGCTGCAGGGGAGCAACGAAGTGCGGCTCAACGCGGTGATGGCCGCCTCGACGCTGAGCATCCTCCCCATCTTGATCGTCTTTTTCTTTGCCCAGAAATACTTTGTTCAGGGCGTGGTGCTGACCGGCATCAAAGGCTGATCGCGCAGCTAGGGCAGACCGGGCTGAATTGGCCCATGTTTGCGCGGTCTGCCCCAGCAAGCACTTGACAGCGTGCCTTAGTCGGTGACCAAAGACCAGGTTTCGGGGAAGCCGTTGCCCGGTGTCTGGGCAAAGACCACCCACTCCAGCGGTTTGGGCACATTGCGCACATTGTTGTCGATCAGCACCGTCCACACCGGCACGTCCGACACGATACCTAGCATGGGCTGGTTGTCACAGAAGATCTCTGTGCCCTGCAGATAGTACGCATCGGCCTCTTGCGGGTCTGTTTGGGCACGCCCCAGATAATGGAGTTCCACCATCTCTTTGTACCACTCTGGCCCGTCGTAGGCATCGGGATCGCGTTCGATCTGCGCGGCCCAGTTAATCCCGATGGGGAAACTGCGGTCGCTGCCGGTCAGCCTTTCTTCCACATGGGGATGCCACGTCCCCGGGTCGAAGACGCTGATCATGGTCTGGTTGCTCTCGAGCCGTTCGACCCACAGGCTGCGCTCCACGGGGTTGACCTGCAGGCGGATGCCCACCTCTGCCCACATCCTAGACAACATCTCGGAAGCCGAAGGGTAGTCGAGGAAGGAGCCGGAAACGGCATCGATTACCAGGGTGAGCGGTTCGCCGCTGGGCAGCAGCCGGTATCCCTGATCATCGCGTTCGGTCAGACCTATTTCGTCCAGCAGACGGTTGGCTTCTTCAGGGTCAAACACGCCCCATTCCCTGTCCCACCGGTCATCGGGGAAGTAGGGCGATGTGCCTGCCGGGCAGAACGAGGAAGGAGTTCCCACGCCCAGGAAGAAGACCTCGTTGAATTCGTCGCGCTCGATCGCGATTGAAAGCGCACGGCGAAAGTCGCGGTTCTGGATCAATTCACGCAGCGCTGGATCGCTGTTCCAGTCCATGTTGAAGTAGATGGTGATGGCGCTGCGGTTGCGGCTGTTCCAGAAATCCACGAAGTAGCCGCCCTGCGCTTCATTCTCGCGAATGACTGGGAGCTTGGTGAAGTCGATGTGCCGCCCCTGGACGGTGTAGTTGCTGGCAATGGCCCGCAAGTTCAAGACCTCCAGTTCCTCCACCAGTTCCAACTGGATGCGGTCGAAGTAGGGCAACTGGTTGCCCTCTGTGTCGACGGCAAAGAAGTAGGGGTTGCGCTCCAGGATGTGCTGGTTGGACGAGATGCGCGTGACCGGCTTCCAGGCCGACAGCACGGGCAAATCCGGGTTCATGTGCGGGTTGTTCATGGCAAGCAAGTAGAGGTGCCAGTTCTCATACCCGGCTTCAACGGCTTGAGCGTTGGCCTCCTCCTCGCCAACGATGTCAGCATGGAACTGGCTGATGTAGTGCGCGGGCGCAACCATGCCCAGCCCGGTTTCGCCGTGGGTCCACTGCCCGCCAAACCCGTAGCCGCCCGCCAACTCATATTCGAAGGCCGGGAACGGCTCGGCAAAGGTCAGCTTGAGCGTGTAGTCGTCGACCGCTTCAAATTGCACCAATTCGCCGCCAATCTGATAGCGCCAGGGAATCGTCGTGACCAGTTGCTCGTTCTGGAGTATGTGCTCGTACCAGAACATGTAATCCGCTGTGGTGAAGGGTTCGCCGTCTGACCACTTCATGCCCTCACGCAGATAGAGCGTCCATTCGGAGGTATCCTCGTTTGGCTCCCAATCGCGCAGGATATAGGGCACAACCTCGGTCACACTGGTATTCCAGCGTGCCGGTGTATTGTAGAGCAGCCGTTCGATATTCTGCCGGTCACCTGGCCCGGTAAACGCGCGCAGCCACGTTCCCCCATACTCGCCGATGACTTCAGCCGGCTGGAGCACCAGCGGTTGTTGCGGCAGACGTTCCTCAACCGGCGGCAGTTCGCCCGCCTCCACCAACTCCGCCAACATCGGCGCTTCTTGGAAACTGCTCGGCAGCGTGTCCACAACCGTAGGCAAGCAGGGCGTTTCGGCTGTGCACTGCTCACGCTGCGCCAGGTATGCCGAAGCAGGCGTCGGCGCAGCCTGCGCTCCTGCCTCGTCGCCTTGAGGGGCTGCCACTTCGCCATTCTGGGGGAGCGGTTCGGCAGCCTGGGGGGATGGTGAACTGCACGCAGCCATGACAAGCGCCGCCAGCATGAGCATCAGCACAAATCGGCTTGATACACCCTGCCACTCATTTCTTCGCCGCATGGTTTCCTCCTCTGCAGTTATGCTATCTATTGACTACACGCGCGGCCTCACCTATTGAGGCCGCGCGTGCGAAGCGCTTGGGGAGCTACCACTTACCACTATTCGGGCCAGGTGTTTATTCCGGCCATTTGTCGTCCGGCCGCCAGAAGCCCAACTTGGGCGTATTCCACTCGTCGGTGGGTTCAAACAGACCGCTGGGCGGGCGCAGGT